>CAIZQW010000118.1 GCA_903935195.1 uncultured bacterium | reverse complement strand
TGAAAATGATCGGAAAGGATTTACCTATCGTGGCTCAGCAAACGATTCAGGCTGGCCGATCAAGGATGCGTTGCAGATTACTTACCGTGAAGAAGCACGCGGTGTCGTCGCGTCGCCGACTACGGTATGGCAAGCGGAAAGGATGCCAACACTGAACCTTGATGCTGCCTTTACGTTTAGTACGACAAATAAAACAGCTAATGTGGTGATCGAAGTGGTGACCTTTTCAGGGAAGCGAATTGCTTATCCACTCAAGGTGCTATCCGATGGAACACGTCAAAACTATTCGATCCCCTTGGCAGTTAATGCTCAATACACGGGCGCCATGAAACAGATTCTCCTCTATCTGCCCAAAGCCAACGGTACGTTGCGGTTTTATAAGTTACAAGGGAGTTCAGATAAGAAGTTGGAGTTTAAGAAATGACGAAACTGTTTGGAACAGATGGCATTCGGGGACAAGCAAATCGTTATCCTATCAACGCGGAGTTGGCCCTGAAACTGGGAAAGGCCTTAGGAAAGCAACTCAAGGCGCATGGGAATGACAGTACCCGTGTCGTGATCGGTAAGGATACGCGACTCTCGGGTTATCTCTTGGAGACGGCGATCACCAGCGGGCTGGTCTCAGCAGGGTGTGATGTTTATCTGGTGGGCCCAGTTCCCACACCTGCTGTTGCTCATTTGACTAAGTCGCTGGCCGCCGATGCGGGCATCATGCTGACAGCCTCCCACAATCCCTATGACGACAATGGCATTAAGCTCTTCTGTCCCAAGGGCTACAAGTTGGCGGATGAGGATGAAGAGGCTTTGACGCATCTCATTTTGGATACGGATCTGAGCACGGACGACATTCGGAGTGACCAGCTGGGCAAGGCTCACCGACTGGATGATGCGCGCGGACGTTATATCGAATTCACTAAGAATACGATTAATAACATGAAGCTCAGTGGCTATAAGATCGTCCTCGATTGTGCCAATGGCGCAGCCTACAATCTCGCCCCTTGGATCTTTCGTGAGTTGGGTGCCACCGTTATTAAGGCAGGGGTCTCGCCGGATGGACTCAATATCAATGAGAAGTGTGGGGCGATGCATCCAGAGGTCATCTCCGGCATGGTCAAAGAGTCTGGGGCCGATATCGGTATCGCGCTGGATGGCGATGCTGACCGCGTGATATTCTCGGATGAAAAAGGCTCCATAATTGATGGTGATCGCATTCTTGCAGCCTGCGCGATTGCCTTTAAGAAGCGCGGACTCTTGGCCAAGGACACCTTGGTGGTCACCAGCATGAGCAATCTGGGACTCCACGATGCGATGCGCAAACATGGGATACACGTCGAGGTGACCGATGTGGGCGATCGTTACGTGATTGACGCCATGCGTAAGAACGGGTTTAACCTGGGGGGCGAAAAGTCAGGCCATTTAATTTTTCATGAGTATGCAACCACGGGCGATGGAATCTTGAGCGCCTTGCAGGTGCTGCGTATTTTGCGTGAAGAGGGGGTGAGCCTCGCTCAATTTGCGGACTGTATGGAGGAGTATCCTCAGACCTTGGTGAGTCTTAAGGTTAAGGAGAAAAAGCCACTGGAGACGGCGAAACGTTTGTCTGAGGTTATACGCGCTTGCGAGGCCGATCTCACAGGACGCGGTCGCGTGATTGTCCGTTATTCAGGGACGGAATCCAAGATTCGTCTGCTCGTTGAAGCGTGCGAGCAGAAACTGGTGGATGGCTGGATAGGCAAATTGAAAGAAGCGGTTGCCGAGGATCTGGGCTCTGTGTAAGTTAAGGGAGAAACATGAAGAGTACACGACGTGAGTTTGTAATCGCCACTGGCATGGTTGCCGGGGGCTTAGCAGTATCTGCGGCGCAACCTGGGGGTATCGCCAAAATTGAAAAGGAGGAAAAGATGAAGAAGATTGTTGTAGCGGCTGATCCATTTGCCGTTGTTTTGAAAGATGCGATTGTTGCTCATCTCAAGGCTAAGGGGTATGAGGTCTCAGATGTGGGCACTACAGCCACGCAGACGATCCCCTATTATGACGGAGCGGTCGCAGCTTGCAAGGTGCTCCAAGCTGGCGGGGCGGAAAAGGCTATTCTGTTCTGCGGAACAGGCATGGGCATGTCCATCATCGCGAATCGCTTTAAGGGCGTCACGGCTGCGGTGGCCGAGTCGGTCTTTGCTGCCAAGATGTCTAGGGCTGTCAACAATGCCAACGCGCTCTGCCTTGGGCAGATGATTTGGGGTGAGTGGATGGCCAAGGAGGCCGTGGATGCATTCCTGAAAACGGAGTTCACGGAAGGCCTTGACGGATTTGCCAGCTTCCTGAAGGATGCGCTCCAAAAGGTTGACGCCATCCGCCCGAATTGATCAAAAAAGGACTTTAATCCATGAAGGTGATAAAATGTGCCGGCCTTCTGGTCGGCGTATGGACGGCTGCCCTGTTGACTGGGTGTGGCCAAGGGGACCCCAAGACTGAAGTAAAGGCTACTGTCCAGGCACCCGTCCAACTGACCGCGACGTTTGAAAAAATCAAGGGTAAATGGATGCGGTCAGATGGCGGCTATTATCTTGAATTTAAAAGACTTATGCCGAATAATGAGCTGGAGGCCGCCTACTTCAATCCCAATCCGATCCATGTTGGAAAGGCAAGGCTGTATGAGGAGCGAGGCTTTACAAAGGTTTTTGTGGAACTTCAGGATGTTAATTATCCAGGTTCGCGCTATACCTTGATCTTCAATGTGGAGAAGAAACAGTTGATTGGAAACTACTTTCAGGCCACGCAGGGAGTGGACTATGAGGTTTCATTTGAAAAAATGTAATTTGGGCTGGAAAAAGGTAAAATTACATGTTATGTTATGCGCCGATTTGAGGATCTTTGCGTAAGGAACAGCAAGTAAGGGGCATAAAATGGTAAAGAAACCTGACCAACCAAAAAAAACATCTGCGTATGCACAAGCCGGCGTGGATATTGACTCCAAAATGTCTGGTATTGAAATCATCAAGAAGATGGTTTCTACGACAAAGACGAAAGGCGTCATTGGCGGAATCGGAAGTTTTGGCGGGCTTTTCCAGTCGCCTGGCAAAGAGATGCTTCTGGTGGCCAGCACGGACGGGGTTGGAACCAAGCTGAAAGTCGCGGCTCTCGCAAAGAAACATGACACGGTCGGACAAGACATCGTCAACCACTGTGTCAATGATATCCTCGTGCAAGGCGCTAAGCCTCTTTTTTTCATGGACTATATCGGCACAGCCCGTTTTGACACGGTTGTTTTCACTGAGGTGATCGCAGGACTTGTAAAGGCCTGCAAAGAGAATGACTGCGCCTTGTTGGGCGGCGAGACGGCAGAGATGCCCGGACTCTACCCCTTGGGCGAGTATGATCTGGTCGGCACGATCGTCGGCGTTGTTGAAAAGCGGAAGGTGATTACCGGAAGCGCCATTCATGCGGGTGACGTGATCATCGGTCTGCCCTCCGGCGGCTTACAGACGAATGGTTTTTCGTTGGCCCGCAAGGTCATCTTCGATCAATGCGGATTGATGCATCAGGATCTGATTCCCGGAACGCACACCACGGTCGCCGAAGCTTTGCTGGCGGTTCATCGAAGCTTCCTGAAGCCGGTGACAACCTTGCTGGCGAAGGGAATTCCCATTCGTGGCATGGCGCATATTACGGGCGGCGGTTTCGTGGATAACATTCCCCGCGTGCTGCCGGAAAAGTGCAATGCCGTCATTGATCGCGCGTCCTGGACGCCTCCGATGGTCTTCAGCTTTATTGAACGTCAAGGCAAGGTGGATCGCGATGAGATGTACCGCGTCTTTAACATGGGCATTGGCTATGTTATTGTCGTACGCTCCACAGACGCTAAGAAGACCTTGGATCTGCTTAATAAGATGAAGATGGCGCCCGTTGTCGTTGGTAAGATCGAAAAAGGCAACGGCAAGGTACTCTACAAGAACTAATCGAGTGCCGATAGGCTTAAGAATAGAGAAGTCAGGAGCCAGAATTCAGAATAAATCGCCATTCTGACTCCAGAATTCTGAATATCCATTCTAAAGGTGCCTCACTGAATGTTTCCAGGGTGACTGCCTACTGCCACTGCCTACTGCTACTGCGCCGCTACTTGGTTTCTGGCAGAGGGGCAGGGGGCTGGCCAACGATCAGCGAAGCAGGATTCGCTTGCAGGTCTGTAATGAGCTGGTTGAGCGTTGTTGACGTGGTTCTCAGATTTTGAATCAATTCCGTTACGGCATATTGCTGCGAGGCGGTCAGGCGATTCATGGTCTGGGCTGTCTTGCTGAACGAATCCAGCGTCTTCCCAAAGGTGTCGAGCGTCTTCCCCACCGTGTTAAAGGTCTCATCAATATGCGCGCCTGTATTGGTTGTCACCGTTGAGAGGGATACCAGGAGGTGGTCTGTACGGTTTGCCACACTTTTGAGTGAGGTGATCAATGGCTCTACTTGTGCGTTTAAATTTGTGACCGTATTGTTGATCTCGCCTAAAACGAGGGAGACGTCCGTTGGGATCTTCTGAATTTCAGGGGAGGCGACAATCTTCTCTAAGGCCTTCGTGGTCTGGCGCAGTTCACGCACCAGTTGGAGCGTCTCCGAGGAGAGGTTTTGCATGTCGAGTTGCGCTACTTTTTCATGCGTTGTTTTCAGAAGCTCGTGAAACTCCATGGCAATACCCTGTAGATCCAACTGATTGAATTTGAAGATCAAGTCCTCTGTGTTTTTCTTAAAAATAAAAAAGGTGCTGGGCGCTGAAGGGATGTAGGCGTTTTTTGGTTTCCAGCTTACTTCCTTGAACTCATTTGAGTATTGGGATGCAGGAAAGAAGTCAAATTCGATGCTGGCGATGCCAGTCAGCCCCTGAGAGGCAACCTTGACACGGAGCCCGCTGAGAATGAGATCTTCAAGGAACTTTGTTGGATCTTTCGCCTGCATCGGCAGGAATTGCTTCGGGTCGAGAGCCATGATCACGAGGATGCGCCGGGCATTCAGAGAGGCGTCGTTTTCGCTCATCGCTGTTCCGTATTCACTGTAAACAAAGCCGATCCGTTTGACCGAGCCGATGGGCACGCCACGATATTTAACCGGGGAGCCGATTTCAAGTCCGGTTACTGATTCAGAGATATAGGTCTCGGCAAAGACCTCGTTTCTCTTCAACACACGGGCGCCTGCGATACCGATCGCCACTAAGATGAGTGCGAAACCGGTTAACACAAAGAAGCCTATCTTAGCATAGTTAGCAGTATTCTCGTTCATAGTCCTTCACGCTTTCGATGTTCCTGGTTTAAACGCTCCAGAATGCCTGCAATGGCGCGCTGGGCCGCCTCAATGATATCCTGCTCCCCAGGAATGATTCGGTTGTGCATTAAGAGACGGCCATCACAGAGTACGGAATCAATGCAGGAGGTGTCTGCCGCATACACCATGTTGGAGATCAGATGGTGGTTCGGCACCATGGCGGGCTGGCAAAGGTCAACCAAAATAGCATCAGCAAGACGCCTCTCGGCAATGGTTCCTGCTTGGATATTAAAAGCTTCTGCGCCTTTGAGGGTGGCTGTATCAAAGATAACATGCGCAGGGGCGACTGTTGCATTCCGGCTCTGGTCCTTTGCCGAGAGGGCGGCAAACTTCATGGTGTCGAGCATCGAGAGGTTGTTGTTGGAGGCGACACCGTCCGTACCCAGGGTGATCCTGCACTTGGACTCCTCGATCACCTCTTGGAAGCGGAAACGACCAGAGGCCAGCTTCAGGTTCGAAATGGGATTGTGGGCAATGATGCAGCCCCGTTCACGGATGAGGTTGATGTCTTCAACCGCGAGGTGGACACAATGTGCCAGGATGGTCTTAGGCCCCAGCATCCCACACCGGTCCAGCCAGGCGATCGGGGACATCCCGTGATCCTTGTGGCTATTTGAGACCTCGCGCTCAGTCTCGGATGCGTGGATATGGATGAACGCATTCTCAGCCTTAGCTCGTTCAGAGATCATGCAAAGCGTTTTGCCCGAGACTGTGTAGATGGCATGAGGAGCGTAGGTCAACGTGATACGAGACGAAGCTGAAGAGGCTAGGGCTTCTAACGCCTCGTTCTCCTTGAGGTTTCCGTCAAGGATCACGCCTGGGCTGGATTCAATGAAGAGGCGTCCGATAGCAGCCCGGATCCCCATCTCCTCAACAGCTCGCACGGTCGAGGTCGAAAACCAATACATGTCATTGAAGAAGACCGTTCCTCCACGGATCATCTCAAGGATGGCCAGTCGGGTACAGTGATAGACATCCTCTGATGTGATACACGCTTCAAAGGGCCAGATGTGGTTTTTCAGCCAGGGAAAAAGATCAATGTCATCCGCATATCCCCTCATGCTGGTCATTGCAGCATGGTTGTGGGTGTTATAAAAGGCAGGGAGGATGGCCTTATGGCGGCCATCAAGGATCTGATCAGCAACGCAGTCAATGTGCGGCGCAATCTTCTTGAAACGGTTGCCCTCGATGAGAACATCACAGGGAGCACCATTATGGATCACCTGCTTGATGAGGATGGACATGAGAGGGATGCCTCTGGGGGGTTATTTGCCTTGGGCAAGACGTTGAGCTAGCCGTTCGGGGAGTCCCGCCTTCATATTCTTTTCCATTGAGGTCTGGATGTCATACGGTACACGTACGAATTCGATCTCGCGCGACGTTGGCTTGTAAATCACGTAGGAGCTATCAGGGTTCCCGTCGCGAGGTTGTCCCACGCTACCTACGTTGATAAAGTACTTGGTGCCTGCTGCGATCTTGATGTTATAAGGGTCACAACGGCGGACCCCTGCATTTTTCTCGTAAATCATCGGCACATGGGTATGGCCATAGAAGCAAAGGGTGGTCATCTGATAGCTGAAATGGGCTTCTGCAGAGAGTGTGTCAAAGACATAACCCCAATGGTCAGGCATATCGAGGGTACTGTGAACAATCGTAAAACCAGAAACCGCCTTTCGAAGGGGTAGATTCTTCAGCCAAAAGACATCGTCATCTGACAGTTGACGTCGTGTCCAAGCAATGACGCTTGCTGCTAAAGGCTGAAAGTCATCAAGATTTTCGTCGTGGGAGCAATAGTGGTCATGATTGCCTCTGACCGTGACGCAGTCCAACTCCCTGACAATACGAATACACTCTGATGGGCTGGCGTTGTAGCCGACTATATCCCCCAGGCAAACATAATCGGTTACGTCTCGATTTCTGGCATCATTGATGACAGCAATCAACGCTTCGAGGTTTGCATGGATATCCCCGAAAATGGCAACTTTCTTTTCCATGTTAATTCAACTTCATCGCAACTGCCGCGAGCGGCATGTCTTCCACAGTGGTGATTTTGATATTGGGACGTGTCCATTCGACGAGGCGCACAGGTTCCCCCAATAGTTCCACAGCGCTCGCTTCGTCCGTGACGGTTTCCTTCTTCTCGACAACCATTTTGTACGCGCGTTTCAGCAAATCGACAGAAAAAGCTTGCGGGGTCTGTACCGCCCATAGTTTGTTCCGATCCAGCGTGCGATCTACGGTATTTCCCTTTTCGACAACCTTGACTGTATCCCAAATGCGGCCTGCGGCAATAGCTGTTCCGTGGCGTTTGGCGTAGCGGACCGTTTCGGTAATCAAGGCGGGGGTCACACAAGGACGCGCACCATCATGGACCACCACCAGACGTGTTTCAGGTGCCATCGCTGCCATGCCCGCCATGACCGAGTCTTGGCGCTTGCCTCCGCCACCGACGATGGCGTGCAGCTTTGAAATCCCAAACATGTGAACCACGCTCTTTGCGGCGAGCACTTGATCCTTGCGGACCACGAGGATGATATGGTCAATATCAATGCAGGTCTGAAACGCCAGAAGCGACCAAGCGACAATGGGTTTGGACCCAAGACTTAGAAATGCCTTGTCCATGCCAGTGCCCATGCGCTCACTTTTCCCGGCTGCGACAATAATTGCGGTCGTCATAAAAATCCCCAGTTCCAAGCAACAAATTGTTACTTTTTTAAAGCAGGCTATATTAACTTCGTTTAGACCAATACTATAGTCTTATTTGAGGCGTTTAGTCAAGTATGCTTTTGTATGAAACACGCTTTTCGAGGTCTTATTTTGAGGCGATTGAATAGGTGTCGAGGCGGGTTTGGGCGAGCTTGGCATAGCGGGTTTTGGGTTTGCCGTAGTTGGCAAAGGGAATGATGGCGATGCCGCCGCGGGGATTGAAGGTGCCGAGCACCTCCAGATAGCGGGGAGTCATGAGCTTGACGAGGTCGTTGAGGATCATGTTGACGCAATCCTCGTGGAAATCGCCTTGATTCCGGAAGCTGAAGAGATAGAGCTTGAGCGATTTGCTCTCGACCATCCGCTGATCCGGGATGTAACGGATCGTGATCGTGGCAAAATCGGGTTGTCCGGTCATGGGGCAGAGGGAGGTGAACTCCGGACAATCAAAGGTGACCCAGTAGTCGCGCCCAGGGTGCTTGTTGGTAAAGGTTTCCAGAAGGCCGGGATTGTAGGTGTCGGAGTAGGGGGTCTTTTTGTTTCCCAGCTGGGTAATGCCCTGAAGCTCTTTTTTGTTGCGTGCCATAGAGGTCCCCTTCTGTTGTGTGATGTTAAAATGTTGCTGAAGCGAGCAGTTCGCGCGCGTGACTCTCGATAACGCTGGTGAGACCCTTGCCGCCCAGCATGCGCGCGATTTCGTCCACGCGGGCAGGGCCTTCAAGCAGGGTGATCTGCATGCGGGTGCGGTTCTTGACCACATCCTTGGTCACGCGGTAGTGCTGTTGGCCGTAGACCGCGGATTGCGGCAGATGGGTGATGGAGATGACCTGGTGATCCTTGGCGACCCGTCTTAGTTTTTGTCCGACAGCCCGTCCGACCTCGCCGCCGATATTGGCGTCAATCTCATCAAAGACAAGGACCGGGATGCTGTCGTGGGAAGCCAGCACCGCCTTGACCGCCAACATGACGCGTGCAATCTCGCCACTGGAGGCGATCGCTTTAAGGGCGCGCATCGGTTCACCCGGATTGGGGGCGAAACCAAAGGAGATATCATCGGCGCCATGTGGCGCAGGGTCAATCGGGGAGAGATCCACGGAGAAGCCGGACTTGAGAAACCCTAAATCTCTCAGCTCGGTGGTAATCGCCTTGGCCAGTTTGAGGGCCGCAGCCTTGCGGGCTTCTGTGAGGCGGTTCGCTTTGCCGGTCAGGGTGACCGTCAGTGCGGAAAGGGTTGTGTTGAGCTTTTCGATTCGCTCGGTGCGGGTCAGGAGATCTTGAAGCCGGAGTTCATGCTTTTCGCAGGTCTCTAGGATGGCAACCACGTTGCCGCCATATTTACGCTTCAGCTTTTGCACGAGCGCCATGCGCTCTTCCAATTGCTGGAGACGCTCGGGGTCTGAGTCGATCTTGCTCAACCGATCGTCTAATGCACGTCCCAATTCCTGAAGTTGGGTGGCGATATTTTGAGTCTCTTTGCGCCAGTCGCCTGCCTCTGGAAGGATGTTGGCGAGTTCGCTCAGTTGCGTCTGGGTTGAGGCGAGCAGATCAAAGGCCGAACTGTCGCCATCCACCAATGCACTCGCGATCGCGGACCCGAGGGAGAGGATCTGTTCGGCATTGGCTGCCTCGGCATGACGCTGGATCAGCTCCTCTTCGTCTGCTTCTGAGAGGTGCGCCGCGCTAATTTCGTCCACCATGAACTGCAACCGGTCAATCTCTTCCGTGACATTGGCGGCGCCGCCCTGCAACTCCGCGAGCTGGCGTTTGCACGCTTCACGGTCCTGCCAGGTCTCGGTGTAGGCGGACAGGACCGTCTCGCAATGGCCGTAGGCATCGAGTACGCGGCGTTGGAAATCGGAGTCCAGCAGGGATTGGTGGTCATAGGGTCCGTGGATATCGACGAGCAGACAGCCGATCTTGCGGAGCGTCTGAAGGGTGGCCTGCGCATCGTTCACGAGGCAGCGACCGGTTCCTGCCGCGGAGATCAGGCGACGAATCAATAACGCGCCCTCCTCGCAACTCGGCAAGCCGCTCTCGGTCAGCAGAAGATCAACCTTTTCAGGGGCACTCAGGGAGAAGGTCGCTTCGACGCTTGCCTCTTGAGCGCCCTCTCGTATCGCAGATTTGTCGGCACGTCCGCCCAGGACCAAGTCAAGCGCCCCCATGAGTACAGATTTTCCTGCACCAGTTTCGCCCGTGATAATATTGAGTCCAGGGCCGAAGGCCACGGAGGCTTCCTCAACAATAGCAAGGTTCCGGACGGATAACTGCGTTAGCATCAGCCTTCCTTTTCTGCGACAGGGGTTGGTGTCTCCTCAATCATGCCATGATATTTCAGGAAGGCCTCTGCATCATTGCCCATGTAACGCCTTAAGGTCTTCAGGGGCGTGCGGGAGAGGTCAACGACGATCAAACCATCCACGACTGAACTGAAATCAGGGTCGAGGTTGAAGGAGAGGAGGCGTCCGCCCAGCTTCAGGTATTGGCGCAGGAGCACCGGCACATCCTTACCATCCGGTTCAATCTCGGACACATAGTCAGCAACCTGTTCAAAATCATTGAGCAAATGGCGATACTCTGGGAGGGTCCATTCCGAACGGTGCGGCGGATGAGGAGGGAACTTAGGCGTGACCAGGGTGGCTAGCTCTTCGTCCATGCAGGTCTGGCGCATGGAGGCGAGAATCATGCAACGCGAGGACTCGCGATACTCGTTCGTGATGCTGACCGGCCCGAACAGCGCCCGATATTTGGGGTTGTGGGCGACAAACATCGCGATGCCTCTCCAGAGCAGGAAGAGAGAGGTGTAGGCCTTCTGATATTCCAGCCGGATAAAGGAGCGTCCCATCTCGATGAGGGGGGGGAGCTTCTCGATGAGTCGCATGTCAAACTCGAAGAGCGTGCTGGTGTAGAGTCCCTTGACACCATGATTTTCGATGATCTTGTCAGAGAGGCCCAGACGGTAGGAACCAGCAATCTCCTTGCGGGCCACGTTCCACATGACCAAGTGCATGTAGTAGGCGTCGAACTTATCCAAGTCAATCTCATTCCCCGTTCCTTCGCCGACGGCCCGGAAGGTAATCTCCCGCAGGCGGCCGATCTCGCGCAAGCAAGAGGGGATCTGCTGGGCTGTTGCAATGAAGACAATGAAGTCGCCTGCTGCGACGAGCTTGCTCGTTTCAGGGAGCGCAGCGATCTCTTTCTCGAGAACCGCCTCTGGAATTGCTGGAATAATCGGCATGGGCGGCATCATGGGCGGATGCAAGGTGATAAAGTGGCGTGCCCGACGAAACTTACGCTCGTGTAACAGATAGGAGCGGAAACGGAGGTAGGTGGTGAGCTGTGCATCGTCTGCCGAGAAGGGTCCTAAGGCCTTTTGTGTCAGAGGCGAGCCAATTGCGACTTTGAGAACACGGCCCTTCTTATTAAAGTACTGGTAGCCCAAGAGTGCTGTGCGCAGACGCGGATGGATTAACCCCATCAGGTAGAAGAAGATCGAGTTGCGTCCGAGAACATACATCGGCACCACGGTCGCCCCTGACTTGCGAATGAAGGCGGCAGCGGAGGTGCTCCACGCGGAATCACGGATGCGGAGCGACTTCGTGTCGAAGCTGGAGACCTCTCCAGCGGGAAAGACAACGAGGACATGTCCTGCCTTTAACCAGGTGAGGCTCTCTTTGATTGGACGGAGGTTCGCCTTTGTAGCATTCGTTGAACCAAAGGGATCGACAAAGATAAACTCATCGCGCATCTCCGGGATCTTTCCCAGCATGTAGTTGGCCATCGCTTTTACATCTGGACGGATCTTGCGTATGAGGATGAGCAACATGACTCCTTCGACTAAGCCGAAGGGATGGTTGGAGACCACCACAACAGGTCCCTCTTTCGGAACCTTTGCCAGATCGCTCTCCTTGTAACCCATTCGTATGGCTCCAGCGAGCAGGATACGTTCGCCGAACGGGATATCGTGTGGCAAACGCATGATGGTTTCGTAGGCTTTGTCCAAGGCCTTGAGAGCAAAGAGGCTCTCGCAAATCAATCCGAAAAGGCGCACGAACGGATTTCTAGATGTTGCCTGCGGGAGTCGGAAGATGCGTTCAATTTTGGGTTCGGATTCAGTACTCATAAAAAGGGGGTTATCCTATGGTTGAACAGAAGCTGTCAATGCATGCTTCTGTATGGGCTGCTGAGATAAAGGCTACTTCGAATTGGGCTGGCGGCATGTAGAAGCCAGCGTCCAATGCGCGATGAAAGTATGTGGCGTACGCTTTCGTGTCACTCCGCTTGGCGTCCACGAGATTTTGGACAGGGCCTGGGGTGAAGAACATGGTGAAAATACCAGAGAACTGCGCGCAGTGAAATCCTTGTGCCTTTTGGTTAATCGCTGTTGCCAATCGTTTGCCCAACGCGGCCATGCGCGGATAGGGGTTCTCGCGCTCAAGCACCTCGAGGGTCTTTAGTCCAGCGACGACCGCAAGAGGATTTCCCGAGAGTGTCCCTGCTTGATAAATTTTTCCAGAAGGCGCCAGTTGTTCCATCAGCGAGGCCTTGCCCCCGACTGCAGCCAAGGGAAGCCCACCGCCAATAACCTTGCCCAGAGTGATAAGATCGGGCGTGACGCCACAGAGTTGTGCATACGAACAAAGGCCGAAGCGGAAACCAGTGATCACTTCGTCAAAGATGAGCACGGCGCCACTTGCATCTGCCAGCTTTCGCAAACCCTGAAGATATCCTTCTGCAGGCTGGACAAGCCCTATGTTGCCCACAACAGGTTCAACAATGATGGCCGCGACCTCTGAGCCGCGCTCGCGCATCAGTTCTTGGAGTGCGGTCAGGTCGTTGTATGGCACGACAAAGGTGTCGTTGGCGACCTCTTGGGGCACGCCAGGGGAGGAGGTAATCCCCCCGGTGAGCAGTCCACTGCCTGCTGAGACTAAGACGCTGTCGCTGTGACCATGGTAGCAACCATCGAATTTGACAATCTTATTGCGTCCCGTGACGCCACGGGCCACTCGCAAAGCAGTCATCACAGCTTCGGTGCCCGAGTTAACCAGACGTACCCGCTCGAGGGCGGGTACGAGCGTACAGAGACGCTCGGCCAGTTGGACCTCGATCTCGGTGTTGATCCCGAACGTGGTTCCCTTCTCGGCTTGTCGTTGGATCGCTTCGACCACCTCAGGATGGGCATGACCCAAGATCATTGCACCCCACGAACAGCAGAAGTCGGTCAGGGTTCTTCCATCACACGTCGTGAGAGAAGTGCCCTTTCCTGAGGCGATGTAAACTGGTGTTCCGCCCACACTGCCAAAGGCGCGAACAGGACTGTTCACGCCCCCAGGAATTTTAGCGCAGGCTCGACTGAATAAGATGTCGTGGTTCATGGTGCTCGCTTGTCAGGTCACCCCGCCCTAGCAAAGGGCGGGGTTAAGGGTTATGCCATCTCGATCTTGGCCTTTGAACGTAATTCTGCGACATACGCGGTCATAGCTTCGCCTCGGCGTGAGTGGCGGAGCAGATCGCGAATCTGTTCGCGTACGGTATCAAAGTCAGTCTCGCCGCCCTTTTCATGGTCGGTCTTTTTGATGATGTGGTACCCAAACTGAGTCTCAATGATCCCGCTGACATCACCGATCTTCATGGCAAAGGCTTCACCGTCAAACTCGGGGACCATCATGCCGCGACCAAACCAGCCGAGGCTTCCGCCCTCTTTCCCGCTGGGGCAGGTGGAGTGTTCTGCTGCTTCGCTCTCAAAGGTCTTGGCGCCCGCGAGGATGCGCTCACGGATGTCATTGATCTTGGTGTAGGCTTCGCTCTTGGAGGCCTCAGTGTCTCCGTCGGGTGTGACGAGGATATGCTGGGCAAGGACCCGCTCGCCCTTGGAGAACTCGGCCTTGTGTTCTTTAAAATACTGTTCAACATCAGCTTCAGTCGGCTCTGCAGTTCCAGAAGTTGCTTGGGCCACGAGCTTGTCCACGCGCTTTCCTTGGCGAATCTGGCCCCGGAAAGTGTCCTCGTTCGTTTTTTGGGCAGCAAGTGCCTTCAGGAACGCCTCGCGTCCGCCGATTTGTTTGACGATCTGTTCAACCTGCTCATCCACCTCAGGTTCACTCACAGGAATATCCAACCGTGCAGCCTCATCTAACAAAAGCTTTGCGCCGATGGCTTGATTCTGTGCCTGCTCAACCAGCTCAGGCAGGTTTGCCTTGATCTGATCATTTGACCAACCGTGCTCAGAATAGAAGCGAGCAAGGCGCTCAAACTCGAATTGGACTGCCTCCTCAGGAATGACCTGACCGTTGACTTTGATTATCTTTTTTTGCATGGCCGTATTTATAGCATAAATAGCCGCTGCATTCAACCCTGAAGACGTTGGCAGAATTGATTATACACAAAGGGACAGACATGTTGTTGGCTTTATCCTTATAGGGGGACAGACTATCTGTAAATGTCGCTTTCAAAGCGACATCTTCGTCGGGGGAATTTGATAATCTTCTTTCAACAACAAGGGGACAGACTAGTTGTCCTGAAAGGAGCGACAGATGAGAAAGTCTAGAATTAAGGCGGATGGGGGAGTCGGATGTTATCATGTCACGAGTAGGATCGTTGACAGGAGTTTTAAGATGAATGATGACGAGAGGGAGATCTTCAGGCATATCCTGCGCAAAGCTGCGGTCTTCTCAGGGGTGAAGATTCTTACATATGCGATTCTCTCGAATCACTTCCATCTCCTGCTCGAGGTGCCTGCCCAGCCCATGCTGGATGAGGCCGAACTCATCAGGAGAATTCGTGCGTTTTATGGGGCACTCGAAGCCAGCCGTTGTAAGGAACGCTGGGCGGAGTGGCGTAAGAACGGACTCGCCTTGCTCGCTGACCGCGAACAGGATGGACTTCGCCGGCGTATGGGGGACATTAGCCCCTTTATGAAGCTCCTCAAGCAATGCTACTCCATCTCGTACAATCACCGCCACTCGCGCGTGGGAACCCTCTGGGAAGGGCGTTATGCCAGTATCCTGGTGGAGAGCGAAAGCCGTGCGCTTTCTGTTGTCGCGGCCTATATTGACCTCAACCCCGTGCGCGCAGGGATCGTCAAGGATCCTGCGGACTATCGCTGGAGTGGCTATGGTGAAGCGTGCGGCGGTTCTCCTGCAGCACGGCAGGGGATCCTGGCGCTCCTCGCCGTCGGACAGCAGGAGTTGACCTGGTCAGACGCGCTGGCCACCTATCGAAAATCCCTTTATACGCAGGGTGAAGAACGCCGCGATGATACCGGACGACTTCAACGTACCGGATTCTCGCCCGAAGTTGCGAGCGAGGTGCTCGAGCACAATGGTAAGATGCCGTTGACTGCGCTCTTGCGGTGTCGCGTCCGCTATTTTAAAGACGGACTGGCCTTCGGCAGCAGAGCCTTCGTGGAATCTGTCTTCGAACGAAACCGGGCTCATTTCGGTGTAAAGCGCAAGACAGGAGCTCGCAGGATGCGCTTCTGCCAGGATACTGGATTCTGTACCGCGCGTGACTTGCGAGTTAAGCCTGTCAGCCTTTCGTCTCAAATATAGAACAGTTTGTCTAGCCGTCTGTTTTAATTTATCTTTCAATCAGGATTGCACGTTTTTTCGGATATTCTTTAATCCGACGACAGTTACGCTGATCACGGATATCCAAAGTATCGTGTTAACTCCGAATCTTAGTGGGCTGAATTGTGCCCGTGAGAGGCCAGGAGCCGTTGTTAGGAAGACGATAGGGAATCCATATTTTTTCTGAACTCCAATGGTTTCGGATTCAGATGCAACAGCGCCCGTCTCAATATTCATCGTAAGTAGCGATACGAGTAAAGCGCCGACAACTACACATGCATATTTCAAACCGTTCTCATTTTTTCTTTGTTATGACAGTATGTCTGTCCCTTTGTTGCTATTGATCTCGGGGCCCGGGGGTGTGTTCAGCGGTTTTAGTAAATAGTATGTCTGTCCCCTTATCGTGAGGATATAGGGACTTGTGTGAACGAGCAATTCAATTTGTCTTGCGATTAGCTTGCGTTTTGCGTGATCTCGATGGTGCGGGTTTCGGCGTCGGGGGAGAGCTTGAGGGTGATGTGGAGGGCGTTGGGGGGAATGAGGTCCCCGCCTCGCTCGGGCCATTCGACGGCGACGACAGCACCTGACTCCAGGTGCTCTAAAAACCCGATGGTCAGCAGGTCATCCGGACCGTTCAGGCGATAGAGATCCATGTGGACGAGTTTGAAGCGTGGAGTCTCGTACTCCTGACAGAGGGTGAACGTGGGACTCGTAATCGGCCGCTTGACACCCAAGGCAAAGGCGAGTCCTTGCATAAAGGTCGTCTTGCCTGCGCCAAGGTCGCCTGTGAGCGCAAGGACCATGCCCGGCGTTAGCCGTTTAGCAATGTCTGCTGCGACTTCCCAGGTCTCTTCGATCGAATGGACTATAAGCGTTTTCATTGCTTAGTTCTCTCGCCTGAACCCTGAACTCTTTTGCTTTTTTTCATTCGTCTGTTTCAGCCAATTCCTGATAACAGGGATAATCTCATCGGTGTAACGCTCCATGTACTCATCCGCAAACGCGGAAGCATGGGGCATCCGGATCAGGCCGGGCAGGTTCTGGGCGAGGGGGTGACCTTTTCGAAGCGGTTCCTGTGTGAAGACATCGAGGCAGGCGCCTGCGATAGCTCTGGTTTTCAAGGCTTTGGCCAATGCAGCTTCGTCAATGCAGTTGCCCCGGCCAATGTTGTAAATAACCGCATGGCTGGACATTTTCTTCAATAGACGCGCGCCAAGAAGATTGTCGGTGCCTGTGTCGTTGGGAAGCGCGAGAATGACATGGTCGGCTGTCGGCAGGACCTTGTCCAATTGTGAGACAGGAACGATCGAATCCCCCGCTGCGAAATAGGCAGGCCGTTTGGTTGGCGGATTCCGTCGAACGCCTGTGATACGGATGCCAAAGGGTTTGAGTAGACGCGCAATCCACTCGCCAATATGGCCAAATCCGATGATGACCGCATGCGAACCGCGCAACAACCGTATCGCCCCTGGTTCGCAGAGAGGGCGCCAAGGCCATAACTCATTGGCCAGTTGGTGTTTATAGGACTGAAGGATGCCCCGGTTGACGCCAAGCATGAGTCCCAGTACAGTCTCTGCGATGAACTCGCCGTGGAAGGTGCAATAGTACGCCTGGATGTGAGACGGGGGTGCGGCACCCATCACATCACGGCCGGCAGCGGGGGACAACATAAAACGCAACTGTTTGGCGCGAGGGAACCACTCATTCTTAAAAGTGTTCGCGAGGACAACATCCATGCCAGGAAGCGCCCGTTGAAAGGAGGCTTCACTGCGGCACCAGAGAAAGGTTGTTTCAGGGAAGGTCTTGCGCAAACGTTCCACCAGATGGCGCTTCATCCGAAAATAGTGGATTTCCTGCTCAAGATAGAGTCCGATGGTGAGCTGTTTCATTTGCAGAAGGGCGAGAGGGCTCTGAGCTTGTTGATAATCTTGGGGGTCTCGGCGAGCACGGTGTCCACCTCGGCCTCGGTATTGTACCGGCTGAGCGAGAAGCGTATGGACCCATGTACAGCAGTGAAGGGGACGCCCATTGCGCGGATGACATGTGAGGGCTCAAGCGAACCAGCTGCGCAGGCTGAACCGGTCGAGGCGCAGATCCCGAGGTCGCTGAGGTGCATCAGAATGGATTCGCCTTCGATGTATTCAAAACTCATGTTGGTGGTGTTGGGCAAGCGGTTCTTGCGGTCGCCGTTAACACGCGCGTCCGGGCAGGTTGCCAGGAGTCCGTTCTCCAGCTTGTCACGCAGGCGTGAGAGCAGTTGGGTCTCGGTGGTCATGTTGGCTTCAGCCAGTTCGACTGCTTTGGCAAGCCCGGCGATATAGGGTACATTCTCTGTGCCACCCCTGCGCCCATGTTCCTGATGCCCGCCCAGCATGAAGGTCTTGATGCGGGTTCCGCGGCGAATATAGAAAATGCCAATGCCCTTGGGGGCGTGAAGCTTATGACCGGAGAAGGAGAGCATGTCCACAGGCGTCTTGCGCATATCGATCGGAATCTTGCCCGCGACCTGGACAGCGTCCGTGTGGAGGATGCCGCCTGCGGCCTTGACGAGCTGGGCGATTTCATCCATCGGGAAGACCACACCTGTCTCGTTGTTTGCCCACATGATGCTGACGATGGTGGGTCCGCTCTCCTTGAGCGCCTCCCGGAGGGCGGCGAGGTCGAGTTGTCCGACACCGTCGACAGGGATTTCAATCTCACGATACCCTTTGTCACGCAGACGGCGGCAGGGACCGAGCACAGCTGGATGTTCCACGCGGGAGGTGATCACCTTGGCATGGGACCCGAGCACCTCGGCGCTTCCCCGGATGGCCATGTTGTTGCTCTCCGTTCCACAGCTGGTAAAGACGATTTCAGAGGGCTCGGCATGGATAAAGGCAGCGATACGTTCGCGGGCCGCTTGGATATGCTTGCCCACCTGTCCGCCAAAGGCGTGCATACTGGAGGGGTTGCCATAGAGTTCTCCGAAGAAGGGCATCATGGCATCCCGGACTTCCGGAGCCACGCAGGTCGTCGCATTGTTGTCAAAATAAATTGTCTTCATACCGTTTCCTAAATTCTTAAAAATATAGCATAAGAACCGCTCGGAAGGAAGCACGGAAAAAGGGATTGAGAATATCCAATATCTAATGGGAGTGGCCCTCAGTCAAAAAAATCCCCTTGTCCAGTTTCTAGCCAAAGAGTATTATTAATGCAACTTAGATAAGGAGATAACAATGAACGTGACGAAAGCTATTGAGACGCGGCGGGCGGTTAAACATTATGATCCGAATCATCGCATGACAGAGGCCGAGATCGAGCGGTTGATGAGCTTGGCGCTTCTGGCTCCGACGGCTTTTAATATCCAGAACTGGCGCTTCGTGGTTGTCAGCGACCCTGCAGTGCGGAAACAGTTACGAGCAGTGGCATGGGATCAGGCGCAGGTGACCGACGCATCCTTGTTGATCGTCCTCTGTGCAGATCTGAAAGCCTGGGAGAAAAATCCAGCACGCTACTGGGCCAACGCGCCTCAGCCAGTGAAGGATTATTTGGTTCCAGCGATCGACAAGTATTACAGTGGCCGCGAGCAGGTACAACGCGATGAAGGGATGCGCTCCTGCGGGATTGCTGCCCAGACGCTGATGCTGGCCGCCCAGGAGATGGGGTATGAGTCCTGCCCGATGGACGGCTTTGACTATGATGCTGTCGGCAAGATAATTAATCTGCCGGCAGATCATGCGGTGGCCATGTTCGTGGTGGTCGGCAAGCCTACGCAGGCGGCGTGGCCGCGTCCTGGCCAACTGCCGATGAACGAAGTCGTGATGAATGATCGGTTTTGATGGCAGGGGTTATAAAAAAGGTAATCTTAAAATGAAAAATGTGCTACTTGTCGTCGCGCAGATTCTTCTGTTTACATGGGGAGCCGTTGGCAGTGTCGTCACCAATGTCCCTGGGGTGACTTTTTCGGTGACGACAGCTTCTTCGAAGGGGAGTTATAGCCCTAGGCATGTGCTCGCTATTTGGGTTGCGGACGAGAAAGACGCCTTGGTAAAAACCTTGCAGATGGATGGGAACAAACGAAAAAAATATCTGGTCCAGTGGATCTCTGCCTCTGCTGATAGCAAGGTTGATGCAGTCACAAGCGCGACGTTGAAGACTCATCAGTCAGTCAACATTTTTTGGGATTGTAAAGATGCTCAAGGCAAGGCTGTCGCTGAGGGAAAATATCGCATCAGGGTTGAATTCACAGAGGCTAACGGTCCTGGACCAGCAACCCCGAAGGATCACATCGAGTTCACTGTGGGACCCAAGGCAGTCTCTCTTAAGCCGAAGGATCTCACGTGTTTTAAAAATATGTCACTTGACTATGTGCCCTTAAAAAAAGAGTAGCCCCTTTATTCTTTGCGGACATCCACCTTTTTTGCTCCGCCACGCTCGTAAGGCGGGGGGCTGACGTATGCTTGGCCGTCATCCGGAGGCGGAGTACGTGTGGTTCGTCCGAAGAAGGGGAACCCGAAACGGGAAAAGGGATTTCCGTTGTTGTAGCCCTCCTCGGCCAAGACCATCTGATACTCCTGCTCCGCCGCGCTGTAGATGCTGTAAGCAATCAAGAGTCGGATGATGAGATAACCAGAAAAATCTTTCGTCACCAAGGAATAGACGGCGCTGAGGGCCATGAGAATTGCGATAAAGCGTCCGAGGCGTGAGGCAACCCAGGTGGCCCGGACCTTTGTCATGAAAAATTGCTGAAGGAATGCGCGTAGAATGCGTCCGCCATCCATCGGGAATGCTGGCAGTAGATTGAAGATGAAGAGAATACTGTTCAGGTACATCATGTAGTTGAAGAAGAAATAGGATAGTTCGGTTGTCGCGAGTACATGTCCCACGGGGGTCTGTGTTGCCAGAAAACCGAGAATGGCCAATGCAAGACTTACCGCTGGACCTGCAAAGGCCATCAGAAACTCTTGCCACGCCTTGCGGGGCATAGAGAGCATTGAGGCGCATCCGCCGATCATCATCAGTGTAATATCCCTGACACGACACCCAAAGGCTATCGCGGTCAGGCTATGGCCCAGCTCATGTAAGAGAATAGAGAGTAGGAGTACAAAGCCAGCTATGATGCTGTAGACAGGATGGCTTTCATTCCTGGCCAAAATAAAGACAAGGATAAGGAGCGATAGGTCCGCCTTGATCGGTATTCCGAAAATAGTGAAGAGGTGATAGGATGATTTAATCATAAGTAAAAAGTAAAAAAGCTAAAAGTTAAAAATGAATCATGAGGGACCGAGATGATTACAAAGTTGTGATGAGGAGTGAAGCTTTTCCGGTGAGGGTAAAAGTGGGGGCCGCAGCTGGGATGAGGCAACTTGTGCCTTCTGCGAGCAGGACAGTCTCGCCTCCGGCTTCGACTGTGGCACTGCCCGACTCGACAAAGAGGCCGGTGAACGTTTTGCCGTCGTGTGCTATCGTGGTTTTATCTTTCAAGGCAAGTTTCCCGACCTGGAAAAAGGCACAGGAGACTAAGGGTCGGCATTCAATCATTCCCGAATTCGCGCATTCGCGCATTCGCGCATTATTTTTTCCATTATCCCATTCGATCGTCTTAAAGCTTTCTTCGATGTGAAGAGGACGTGGCTTGCCATCCGCACCCACGCGATTCCAATCAAAGAGACGATAGGTGGTATTCGAGTTTTGCTGGACTTCGTAAATCAGAGAGCCACCACCGATCGCGTGGACGAGTCCACCCGGAATAAAGATTGCATCGCCGGGGTTAATAGAGACTTCGGTGAGGCATTTGGCTGCAGTTCCGTCGAGCAGAGCGGACCGCAGGACTTCAGGTGTTACCCCTTCGCGGAGTCCAGTGTAAATACGTGAACCTTGGACGCGGTCAAGGACATACCACATTTCGGTTTTAGGTTCGCCCTGGGTCAGCACGGCATTTGAATTATTCGGGTGAACCTGCACGCTGAGTTTGTCGTTGGCATCAATCAGCTTGAAGAGCAAAGGAAAACGTGTTGGATCAGGCGTCTGGGTGCCCATGAGCGAGATACCGAATTCGGAGGCCAGTTCAGGGAGCGAACGGCCTGCATACTGTCCGTTTGCAACGATACTTGGACCGTCTGGATGGGCGGAGATCTCCCAAGACTCCGCGCAAGGCAACGGTGTCCCTGTGCGATGAAAATGGGTTGCGAGGCGGTCGCCCCCCCAGATGTAGTCTTTGTAGACAGGCTTAAAGGTTAGTGGTGTTGTCATGTCAGATGACTTTGTTGAAAAATGAATAAGAAGAGAGTATCAAATAGCATAAGCAGATGACAAGCGTATCTGGTATGTGCTACGCTATTAAAAGTTTCTAAAGAGGGTAGAAAATGAGTGAAGAAAAAGAGATAAAAAATTGTCCCTGTACATGGCCGGGGTGTGACCGACATGGCGATTGCGAGGCCTGCCGCGCCTATCATCATGCATTGAAGCAGAAGACGTCCTGCGAACAGGAGAAGGGTGGATAAATATGAACGTATTATTAATCAATGGAAGTCCGAAGCAGGAGGGTTGCACCTTTACTGCGCTAAGTGAAGTTGCTAAGACGTTAAATGAAGAGGGGATTGCGACCTCCTTCTTTCATCTTGGGGTGAAACCTGTGTATGGTTGTACGGCGTGTGGAAAATGCGCTGAGACAAAGCGATGTATTTTTGCTAGTGACGGGGTGAATGAGTTGGTTGAGGGAATGGCCAAGGCCGATGGAATCATCATTGGTTCCCCAGTCTATTATGCCGGCGCGAATGGTGCGTTGTGCGCGCTGCTGGATCGTGCGTTCTTCCTCAAGAGCGAGCAGTATGCATTCAAGCCCGCTGCGGCTGTTGTAAGCTGTCGTCGCGGGGGCGCGGGATCAGCCTTTGACCGGCTCAATAAATATTTCACGATTTCGCGCATGCCCATTGTTGCTGGCCGGTATTGGAATGCTGTGCACGGAATGACGCCTGAAGAGGTCCGAAAGGATTGCGAAGGCATGCAACAGATGAGAACTGTCGGCAAGAACATGGCGTGGATGATTAAGTCGCTTAAGCAAGGCGGGCTACCTCCACCTCCGATTGAGCCTTGGGACCGTATGGACTTCCATCACGAAGGACAGCTGTTTTAAACACGTCTTTGTGACCACTTCCGCCTTCGCGAATACGTCTACGGCGGACAGGGAGTGGTCACAAAAATCTCACCCTAGCCAAGTTAACTGGTCGCCCTGAAGACGGAAACCCCTTCGGCGACAGGCCCAGCACATATAAGCGATTGTTACAAAGTAAGAGGCTGGAAGGCGTGGTGCGGAGGTGATCTTCACGCCGAGCAGGGTGGTTTTACCACCCATGCCCATGGGGCCGATCCCCAAGGAGTTTGCCTCTTGGAGAAGTCGTTTTTCAAGGGTAGCTATTTCAGGGATAGGGGAGGCATCGGCTAGGGGGCGCAACAGTTGTTTCTTGGCGAGCAGAAAGCCTTCGCCTCGGTCAGCACCGATCGAGACGCCAAGTATGCCCGGTGAGCAACCAAAGCCTTGTGTCTGAAAGACGGCATGGAGGATACATTTACGCACCCCTTCCAGATCACGTCCAGCGTGGAGCGTTTCATCGGGCAGGCTGAATTGACAACTCATATTTTCAGAGCCACCTCCCTTTTGGAGTAGCCAGACCTCGATGGCTTGAATATCCGCCTGTTCAAAATGGCAGACCGGAGTGCCCTCCGCCACATTGGTGGCGATAGAGGTTCCCGTTAGGGTGTCAATGGTGTTCTGGCGTAGCCAGCCCTTCACGGTAGCCTCTTTAACAGCCTCTT
>CAIZQW010000117.1 GCA_903935195.1 uncultured bacterium | reverse complement strand
TACCGCGAAGAAGGGGGCCAATGCCGGCAACCAGTTTTGGGGTTGTTCACGGTATCCAGAGTGCAAAGGGATTGTGAATGGGTGAGGGGGGCAGTTGGCAGTAGCAGTTGGCAGTCGGCAGTAGCAGTTGGCAGTGGGCAGGTATAGCAAAATGGCAGGTATGGAAATGAGGCAAGAAATGAAAACACAGATTTTGATGGCGGTTATACTTGTTATGGTGATGCATGGTTCATATTCCATAGCCAGTGAAACGAAAACGCATTACCCTGAAATCACAGGGATGGAATCGACAAAAGGGCAAGACATCAAGCCTTTTTGCATTTCAAGTAATGAGCTCGCACCCATCATACACGACCTGGCAAAGGAGCCATCAAGTCAGGTCATGGCAGGACTCAGGAATATTTTACGAAAATATGCCATTCTTCCTTCCGGCTATGAAGGCTTGCTCACAAATTATTGTAACCGTACGCAAGCTGGGCGTTATGATATTGGCGTTGGCCCCTGTGGAACACTTCATGTTCGTGTTGATCAAAAAACGAGGATCATTACGGATTTATACTCTTCTATCTCCAGTAGTTCACCTTATGCCCTTAAATCGAACTTGGCAGTTCCGCTCAGTGATTCGCAAGGACGCGGATTATTGCAAAACTTTTTGTCCATGAACGGGGCGAATCTTGAACAGCTTGCCATCGCCACAGCTCACTTCGGACAGCACACGCTTCTTTTCTTCGTCTACCCTACAACTATTACTCCATCAGTGGCCACCATTTATGTATTGGACCGCAGAATCGGAGGCGTGTGCCAGGCTTCATTGGAGTCCTTGGTTTCTGCCATAAATGCTGAGTTCCCTGTGCCGAATACAGAAGAAGATTACAAGGCTCTTATGAAGATGTTCATTCGCTTAAATTCACCACTGGGGGGAGACATCCTCTCTGGCCTAGCAGACATCAGGCAGTATGAAACGCACAAGCTGGACCCTGACATTGAGGCCGCGTTACGTCCTCCTTTCAAAACCAGCGACAAACGCCATCCCATCGTCTATATATGCTACACCTACCGAATCACAGGCGGGGTCGTTGAACGGTACAGGTTTCCTTTTAGACCAGACGGTCGCTTGGACACCCCATCTTGTGTCCTCCTGGGAAGAGATATCGGAGCTGCTCAATATCTAGAGTAGGAAGAGGCATAAGGGGCGTTGAGAAGTGTTAATAAGTCTGGGGAAGTGTGAGTTGTGAATAGTAGAGAAAAGAGAAAAGATCAAAGACGAAGGAGGTTCATTTCGTGATCTCTAGCGTCTTGCGCGTCTTTTGCAGTTCCGATGCGAGCACCTTTTCATCTGGAAGCGCGGTCAGGTATTCCCGGACCAGCATCTTGTTCTGCAGGGCATCGGTAGCATACCTTACGAGGGATTCACCTTTATTGGAACAAAGAATGACACCCACAGGTGGGTTTTCTCCAGGCAAGGTCCAGTTTTCTTGCGCGTAATTTAAATAGACGTGCATCTGCCCGGAGTCAGCGTGGGTGAACCGACCAAGCTTCAAGTCGAAAATGACAAGGCACCTCAGTCTGCGGTGGAAGAAAAGAAGGTCTACTCGATACCATTCGTCGTCGATACGTAAACGGCGTTGGCGTCCGATGAACGCGAAGTCGTTGCCCAGTTCAAGCAAGAAAGTCTCAAGATGGCTGATGAGTGCATCTTCAAGGTCTGACTCGGAATATTCATCGCGCAATCCCAGAAATTCAAGCACCAAGGGATGTCGGAGCTCTTCGTTAGCAGTGAGTTCATCGCCGGGTATCGGCTTGGCACCCTTTCTGAGCATGGCTTCTTTATTGCGCGAAAGGGCCGTGCGTTCATAGAACTGGCTTTCGATCTGTCGCTGAAGCTGGCGCACGGACCAGCCGCCTCTTAGCGCTTCGGTGTGGTAGAAGGTAAAGGCTTCCGGCGAGCGAGAGCGGCTTATCAACAGGACGTAATGTGACCAAGGCAGTTGAAAAACACGGGCGAGATCTGCAAGATTAAAGAATAAGGGGGATGATTTTCCGGACGGTGTCTGGAATATCCCAGACGATGTCGGGGATTTCTGTGTCGCGCCGCTCGGGCTCTTTAATATTCCAGACGGTGTCTGGAATATCTGCTCGGATGCAAGATAGAATTTTCGCATAAGAAAAAGATTACTCTTCCCAAACCCTTTTCCAAAGCGCGCAGTCAAATCATCAGCCAGCCTCAACAAGAGCGATTCGCCATAGACGGCCTGTTTCTCACCGCCCTGCTCAAACTCTACAATGCGCCGTCCGATTTCCCAATATGTGGCAGTCATAAGGGCATTGACAGCGCGAGCGGAGGTGTGCCGTGCGGTCTCAAGCAACTCACGGATACCGCCCACTAAGTTTAAATAGTCAGGCCTTGCGAGTGCTGCAGGCTTTTTCTTTGAAATCGGTTTTTTCATGATTCCCAACCCTTCTTCCTTCTGCTGTATTCATTTCATCTTCAACGACCGTCATTTAATTGTGTTGAATTTTAGCGATTTTAATCCTGCTTCGCAATAAGGAAATGGGGGGAAGTGAGTTAGTGCGTTAGTTGGGGGAGTTGTAAGAAGTTCGTTAGTGTCAATAAGTCTAAGAAGTGTCAGTAAGTTGAGAAGCTGTTCCACTACTGTCCGGTTAAAATTGGGTTAGTAACCCGATCAG
>CAIZQW010000116.1 GCA_903935195.1 uncultured bacterium | reverse complement strand
TGTCCGCCAACCTATCTTATCCGCACGACACCTTATTAAACCCGACTCCTCATTAACCTCTATCCCTATATTTTATCCAGGGGCTAATAACTTGCTCTGGCGGACAAGAGTGTCCGCGTTCCCAGGCATTGCCACCCCGTAGAGGCGCCAGATAAGAAGTTGCTCCTTATTTGTTTCTGGCCTGTGCGTAGGGGGCAAGTTGTGTCCAATAACTTCATTTTCTGACAGGACACACGGGATTTCGTTGTTTTTCATAATGTTAAAGTTATGCGACACATTTAGTCAGGACCGGCGATTAGCTTATTTCTCTTTCAACTTGACAATTCAGGAACAACTGGACTAATATGATTTCGTTTTAAAGAGGAGTAGTATGAAAAAAACAGTGAAAACAACAACGAAAAAAGTAGCAGCCGTTAAGGCGCCCAAGGCCGTGGTCGAGCCGAAGGTCAAAGTCGCAGGCGAGCCAAAAGCGAAGACACAGCGCGTGACATTCAGCGTGCGTGCAAAAGAAGGTAGCAAGGTTTTTGTGGCAGGTGCTTTTAATGATTGGGATCCTACCGCAAAGCAGCTGCTGGATAAGAAGAGCGAAGGTCTTTACACCGCTACCATTAATCTGGAACCCGGTTCTTATCAGTATAAGTTTGTGATTGATGGTATCTGGTGCGCCGATCCAGAGTGCACCGATTGGGTCCATAATGATCATGGAACCCTGAACAGCGTCAAAAACGTGGTATAATACCGTGCAACCTCTCCGGCCACGACTTGCGGTGACGCTTGGAGACCCTGCAGGAGTGGGGCCGGAATTGGTGTTGCGGTTGCTCGCGGATGAGCAAGTCGCCGCTGAATGCCAACTGGTTGTCTACGGGAACTCTATTCTAGCACTGCGCGTCGCGGAAGCGGCGCGCATCTCTTTTTCCCCACAGCATATCCCAAATGGCCATGAATGGGTTGAAATACCCTTTTCTGAGGCCAAGTCAATCCAGCCGGGACAGGTTCAAGCGGTCTGCGGACGCCAAGCCTTGGCCTGCATTGAACACGCAACCCGGGATGTGATGGCGAAAAAAACCGATGCCTTGGTGACCGGACCCATCAACAAGGAGTCCCTTCGCTTGGCCGGAGTCCATTTTCCTGGCCATACCGAACTCTTGGCTCATCTGACCCAGAGTCCCTCAGAACCCTGCATGGCCTTTTTTGCGGATGTGGATCGTCAGAAACCGGCCTTCCCGATGGTCAGCCTGGTCACCATTCATGAGCCGCTTTCCAAAGTTTCCTCCTTGCTGACCGTGGAGCGCATTGCGTCGGTCATTGCCCGGACCGATGAAGCTTGCCGGAAACGGGGCATCAAGTCGCCCAGGATCGGCGTCCTTGCCTTTAATCCCCATGCCAGCGAAGGCGGACTCTTTGGCGATGAGGAGCGTATTGCGATCCAGCCAGCGATCCGTCTCGCCCTGGAGCGGGGCGTCCAAGCTTTCGGTCCGCTGATCCCCGATACAGCCTTTCTGGAGAAATATGATGCGTTAGTGGCGATGTATCATGACCAGGGACTGATCCCCTTTAAAATGGTGGCCTTTGATTCGGGGGTCAATGTCACACTCGGCCTCCCGATCATCCGAACCTCCCCAGACCATGGCACAGCCTTTAAGATTGCCTGGCAGGGGGTTGCAAAGGTCGGGAGTTTTAAAAACGCGCTCCTGCTCGCGGCTCAATTGGCCGCGCCTGATCAGAGTCTGGAAAAACCGGCCTGTTCCAGATAACGGACGGTCTGTTCGAGGAAATCCTCAGGGGTCGAGGCTCCGCTGGTAACACCCAGGGAGTGATAGCCGCTCCAATCCGTTTTCGTGAGTTCGGAGAGGTCACTGACCAAAAC
>CAIZQW010000115.1 GCA_903935195.1 uncultured bacterium | reverse complement strand
ACTTCAGTGACAGCGGACACATCGTCGTCTTCCTCGTCACATAAAACGTCCTCAATGCTATCCCAGTCGATGGAAAGCATATCAGCCACATTGGCTAAAGCCGTAGATGGGCCAGACCCTGTCTCAGTTACCAGGGTGATGTAGCTTGTTTCCGTTTTTTTAACTAAATCTACTTTCATGATTTATCCTTTATTAGGGGCCTAGGAGTCTGTCGGACTTAGCGTGACCGACCCCAATTTATAGAGACCCTGATTGGTACAACATCTTGATATTATGTTATTTAACAGCATTTTGTTCTTGCATAGCGCAGCGGTTCTGGGGTATATTGCTCTAGCAAATCAGATATTTATGCGAGGGACATGTCCATGAAGGTAACATTCGCTCAGGTTGATAGAGAAACTCTCTACCTATTGCCACCATCTATTCAGGAGTGGTTACCGGAACAGCATCTGGCCCGCTTTGTGGTCGAAATTGTAGAGCAAATCAACCTTCAGCCTCTTAAAGCATCGTACTGTGGCCGTGGCTCTCAGCCGTACAACCCGGAGATGCTGGTGGCTCTTCTTTTTTACGGGTACGCTACGGGAGTTTTTTCAAGTCGAAAGCTTGAGCGCAGCACCTATGACTCAGTGGCTTTCCGCTACATCGCCGCCAACAGTCATCCAGACCACGATACTATCGCCACATTCCGCAGGCGGTTTCTTCCCCAGTTGACGAAGATATTTGTGGAGATACTCGCTGTTGCTCACGAGATGAATATTTTAAAGCTGGGCAAGGTTAGTATCGATGGGACCAAGGTTCACGCGAACGCTTCCAAACACAAGGCTTTGAGTTACGGCCATGCCTGTAAGCTGGAAAAGCAGCTTGAGGCAGAAGTGGCTGAATTGCTGAAAAAGGCTGAATCCATCGACAACGATGATATTCCTGATGGCATGGACATTCCTGTTGAACTTTCGATTCGCCAAAAGCGTGTCAAGGCAATCAAGGAAGCCAAGGCCGAAATTGAGAGGCGTGCGGCGGAACGGCATGCTCAAGAAAAAAAGGAATATGAGGACAAAGTCGCCGAGAGAGCCAAGAAAGAACAAGAAACCGGTAAAAAGGCTCGAGGTAAAACACCTCAACCCCCAACAGCCGGTCCAACGGAAAAAGACCAGGTCAACCTGAATGATATGGAATCACGCATCATGCCTAAATCCGGCGGCGGCTTCGAGCAGGCCTACAACGCCCAAGCCGGTGTGGACACGGAAACCATGCTGATCGTCACGACACACGTCACGCAGGCTCCGAACGACAAACAAGAACTGGAACCGGCCCTGAGCAATCTGAAGCATTTACCACAAGAACTCGGAACCGTTACCGACATCATTGCGGATAACGGCTATTTTAGTGAAGACAACGTAAAACTCTGCGAAGAGAACAAGGTCACATCTTACATAGCCGTCAATAGAGAAAAACACCATCCACCACTCATGGAGCGGTTCCAGGAACCTGCTCCATTGCCTGATGACGCCAATGCAGTGGATACCATGAAGCATCGGCTCAAAACAAAATCAGGGAAAACTGTCTATGCAACGCGAAAAAGCACTATCGAGCCTGTCTTTGGTATCATCAAGTCAGTCATGGGTTTTCGCCAATTCCTCTTACGCGGATTGGACGCAGTGAAGGGTGAATGGGATCTCGTTTGTATAGCCTTTAACATCAAAAGGCTATATGCCTTGTCCAAATAGGTTGAGAAAGAACAAAAACAACCAAAAGGGACAAATATGGATCTTTCGTAAGCGTTTTTAGGTTCGGATTTGGGCCTGTTCAACTGTCAACTGATACGAACCGGGCCATTGCGGCAGTTTTATAAAAAATCCGGTCGGAATTTATGGATGATTTCATTT
>CAIZQW010000114.1 GCA_903935195.1 uncultured bacterium | reverse complement strand
GACCATAGACATGGCCATCACCAAGCATCAAGCTGAGACACAGATGAGCCGCATTTACGAGGAGCAGGCTGCCATCCTCCTCACAGCAATGGATGGATTTTGGATCGTGGATATGAAGGGCCGGTTAGTGGAAGTCAACGACGCCTATTGTCGGATGAGCGGCTACACGCGGGACGAACTGCTGCGGATGTCGATTGCCGACTTCGAATCCAACGAGTCCAAGGAAGAGATCGCTACGCATATTCAGCAAGTCATGCAAGATGGCTGCTCCCGATTTGAACGTCAGCACCGACACAAAAACGGGCACATCATCGATGTCGAGTTGAGTGTTAACTATCTGCCGACCTGCGACGGGCGGTTTTTCGTAACTGCTCAGGTGCTTTTTGAAGGCAAAAAGGGGCGGCCGTCCAGAGCGTGGCGGAGATATTCGAGAACGGGGAGGCCGTGTTTGCGGAGAGTTGAGATATAGCTACGGATACGGGCGTGACGCCGAGCGCCATTCAAGGTGCGAAAGCAACCGGAGATCTTCAACCGTACTTTCATCATACGGAAGGCACGTTCGGCTTCGTTGTTTGTAAAGGGCAAGTCAGGTTCCCAAAGGAAAGCCAGAATGCAATCGTCGAATCCTTGCAGTCGATCCAACAAGTTCTGGGCTTTGGACTGTTTGGGGCGCTTTTTGGCGCATTGTTGCGGCGTGAGGGGATTGGCTCGGCGGCCAGCCTTAAGGATTTTCCGATATTTTGACCGCCACACTCGAAACTCCTTTTGCGTCAAAGGCTCGTCTCGGGTTTTACAGTCCTTTACCCACTGGAGCATTTCCAGGAACAGGTCGTAAAGGTCTTTGGCCCAGGACTGCTTGTGTTGTTCGAAGAGGAAGACCAATTCACGCATCAGGTGGCTTTTGCAGAAGGTGTGCAGGCAGTTTTCGTAACCCAAATAGCTGGAGAGGAAATCGTGCATCAACCAGCCTGTGAACTTGGGGATAATTCCGATGGCTTGGATGGCCGCTTTGCCGCGGTTGAGATGAATGGCGAAAAACGTCAGCAGGGGCGTGCAAAGCACGTGCAGCCAATGGTTGATCTTATTGATCGGCACGCTGGTTTCGTCGGCGTGAAGGACCGGCTGCTGGGGCAGAATTTCCACCAACCGGTTTTCAAAGGGCTCCAAAGCCTGGTGTTGCTCTTGGCGGGCCGCTTGCAGGGTGGCTTCGCTGACGCCGTAGCCGAACATCTCGGCACACATTTCACCGATCCGCCGGCTGGCTCCTTCCTGGGCGTCGTAGAGGTAAGCCAGTAGCGCCCGGAAGTTCTTCCCATACTGGACGGGGGCTTGGATGTCGGCAGGGAACGCGGCGGCGCCGATTCGATGGCAGCCGGGGCACTCTTTGATTTCGGCTCGATGCTCGGTGCATTCCAATTCCATGGGAGGCAAGTCGAAGACCTGGCGGCGTTGAAAATCCTGGGCGGGTTCATGGGAGAGATCCTCGCCGCACTCGCACTCCAGCAATGGGTGAATGCGGATGTGCTTGGGTGTGTCGCTGAATGCAAGCGTGCGACCGGGATGGCCGGGCTGGCCGCCGGGTTTGCGTCCGGACTTTTTGCGCAAGCTCTTGG
>CAIZQW010000113.1 GCA_903935195.1 uncultured bacterium | reverse complement strand
TCCGGGCAGGGAGCGTCCAAAGGCCTCCAGGACACACCAGCCGTTATAATCAATCGCCTTCAGAGAGCCGAAGACCCCCTGCCACGGAATATGATCCTCACCTGGAATGCCTCGGTCATTTGCACTGCAATGCACGTGGCGGATGATCCCCCTGCCCTGCTCACGAATAGCCGCAACCATGTCTTTCTCCTCAATATTCGCATGGAAGGTGTCAAATAAAACGCCCACGGCTGGATGATTCACCTGCCGAGTAAACGTTGCGGCGTCTTTGAGCGTGTTCAATAGATAGCACTCGAACCGGTTGAGCGGCTCCACAGCGAGAACGATACCTGCTGACTGCGCTCTGCCTGCAACAGACAGGAGGGCCTCGGCCGCACGCGCGAGCTCAATTTCCGTGGGACCGTTTCCTGTGAATTGTCCGATGGTCTGAAACATCGGACCGCAGATCACAGTCGAGCCCATGGCGTGGGCGCAGTCGATAAGCCAGTTCAGATGGTCAACAGCACCCTGTCGTTGCCGAGGGTCGTCACTCACAGGGTTTTGCTCAGGTGTCACAAACGCCATAGAGGAGGTCCGCTCCAATCCGAGATCATTGAGGATCTTCCCCAACTCCACATAGTCAGCGACCTTCCCCTCCATCGTGGGAATCTCGACGCCCTCCGCGCCAGCCGCCTTAATGCCCTCAAGCATCGAAACATGTTCTTTTGTAACATGCGTCGCAAACAGTAAACAGTTGATGCCTAGTTTCATATTGCCTCTCTAATTTGAAGAGTTTTTCAACTAATTAAACTAATTTAACTAATTTTTAATGCTACTTTGCCAGAAGCAACTTACCAAACTCTCCATTCGCTAAATTCGTTTAATTCGTTGATAAAAAAGTTGCCCGTTCTTTACCCTCAAAAAACACAAAAATGGGTTGTTTCTGGATTGCGGTGATCCGGCAGCCGCCGGACGAGCGCGCCACCGCTTTTCTTGGCTTCCCAAGAGCGGCGTCGCGCGGAATACCGCTTGCCGCGCGCACTCCAAATAAATACATCCTCTGCGTCTCCGCCTGGCCGCCGTCCTGTCCGCCGTAGGCATCGCGAAGGAGGCTGCCAACTGGTACTGCCGACTGGTACTGCCGACTGGTACTGCCGACTGCCTACTGCTCCCCCTTCTCCTCCGGCACACCTAGTTCCTTCAATGTGCTCCGCATCCAGGCCAGGGACTTTTCGATCATCGGTCCACCAGCACCTTCGCACTCCATGCTGAGCGTGCCTGTATAGCCATGATCGCGCAGGATGCCAATCACGGTCTTGATGTTGTCCGCATTCACGCCATCACCGATCGCGCAGTGGCTGAGGGCAATCCCTGTCGCATTTCCGCGAACAAGCGCGGCAAGCGATTCAGACACGTCTTTGACATGCACATGGCGGATCTTCTTGATGAACCGCTTGGCAAATTCAACCGGACTCTGCCCTGCAATGAAGCTGTTACCCGTATCGAGGTTCAATCCCAGCCATTTGGAATCACAGAAGGCCAACATCTTTTCGAGGATGTCCGGCTTGGTCGTAAAATAGCCATGCACCTCGATGTTGATGAAGATCTCATACGCTTCCGCCACGGTCAGAATCTGCTCATACGAGCGCTTCATGATGTCCATAGCTTCATCATCGGTCAGACCTTCCGGCCTGTGCAAGCCATCTGTTGTCGCAATGTTCGGACACCCTGCAAGTTTGGCCCACGGCAGGGTCTTCAGCACGTAGGGCACACCGTAGGTCGGACCATCCTTCCCCGAAAGCGGGAAGGCGGCATCCACTTGCGAGAACTTGACGCCGTATGTGGCCATCTTATTCTTAAGCATGAGCGGATCTTCATAGAGCGCCACATGGGGCTGGTAGCCCAGTCCGTGAATCCAGCTTACACCGTCAATCAAACCGCACTCAATGTTGTGCACATCGTTCTTCTGAGCCCATTGCAGACAGGACTCGAAATTTCGAAAGCTCGTATTAAACGCATCTGTGTGGAAACTAATCTTCATTTGTCATCTCCTGTTGTTTTATTTATCCATTCCAATGGACCACTGAACGCCGCGCTTGAACAATTCAAGTGTCGGTTCATTAAAGGCCTTTGGACAATGTCCCAATGCGCAATGGAACGTCCGTCCCTTTCCTGGATTCAGCACAAAAGCGAGCGGATAGACCTTCTGGTCCACATTGGAGACCGCCGAGGCCACCACATGAATGGGAACCGTTCCATCAAGGCAGGTATAAAGTTCATCGGTCTGCGCATAGTCGCTCATGCCCTTGGTGATGAAATGGTCTTTGTCCACGATATTGACTGTAAACGTCCCATGACGATCATGGCCTCTGCATTTCGGATTCCAGACGCGGCCAGCGATCTCTGCAAAGACCTGAGAGCCCGTATTCGATGTCCAGTCATGGAACGCACCGCTGCTGAAATGGACGAGCACAAACCCCTTCCCCCCTTCAACCGCCTGTTTCAGATTGGCAAGAGCGCCCTCTGGTGCCGGCTTCTTGTCGCTGTTGTTATACAGCATGACATACCCATCATATTTTGCGAGAAGCTCCGTCTTTGACATGACGGCCGGATTCTCACTCACACTCACCTCTAAACGTTTGTCTTTTGCAAAGGCTTCAACGAGAATCGGCGTAATCTGCTTCCAGTTGTTATGATGTTCCATGCCTGTCAGGATCAGAATCTTTTTCGGCGCACCGGCATTGGCCCGAACCTCAGGGTTCTCACTGCGTGGAAGTTCTGACTGGGCACCTGCCGGCTTCGGAAGGGGACGTGCAGACTCCAGGCGTACGAGTGCGCGTTCGGCTAAGGTACGATGCGTCGAGGACATCGCGGCATCATTCTTGATCTTCTCCAAAGCTCCCTTTGCATTTCCCGTCTGCCAATCGCACAACGCACGGACCGCCGCATCGCGTGGCAATGCTTGCACAACCGCAGCTAACGCTAGATCATTTGTAAACGCGGACAAGACCTTCAAAACAACATCCTGGACCGCTTCGGGCTCCTTCATGCGCTTGAGCAAAGGGTCTAAAAGCTTCGGCTCGTCGCCAAGACGCTTGACCATCAATCGCGTCGCATTCTCAACCGCCTCTGTATCAGGTCCTCCCAGTTTTGAGACAAGTAAAGGATAGCCCGATGCATCTGCCTGACGTCCCAGGAGCCGGAAGGCGGCCTGGCGCACGGTCTGTTCAGCGTCAATGGCCGCAACACCTAGCTGTTCCGGCAAGGCATTACTATTCCGCAACGCACTGGCATTCAGGAGCGCAACCCGTGTTTCAGCGCGCGCAGATGTCTTGAGCAACTCCGTGATCTTCGCATCAACCCCTTTTTGCGTCATTTGCGCAATAACCTTGTCACCACCTGGAATCTGAGCAAGGACTTGGACATCCGTTGCGGTTCCGATCACACTCAATGCCCGTGCGGCTTGCTCATTTCCTGCCTTTGCCCACTCGCGAACCGTTGCACAGGAATCGTGAATGCAATATTCCTCAACAACTTCCAACGCGATCCTACGATCATCCCCAGACAAGCTAGGCAACAGGTTCACCAGCGCCTTACTATCCAGACTGCCCAGACAACGAATCGCCGTCGCGCGAACAGGCCATGAAGCATCCTTGACGGCCTCAGCACATGCTTTGCTAGCCGCCTTCGGATAGCCGCCTACATACTCGATCAATCCTGCCAGACGCTCTGATGCCTCTGCGGAAGCCAATAACTTCAGACAGACTTCTTCAGACTTCTTTTCACATGCGCCACTGGCGAATATTTCGCCCAAGGGCTTTGCCTCGGCCTTTGCATCCACTTTCAGCAGATACTGGTGGAAGATGGTCTTCGCCGGAGCCGTTGTTTCCGGTGCAGCAATAGCAGCCTTCAGAACTTGAGCCATCTCTTTGCACTGTTCTGCATCACCGCTCATCTTCGGTAAAGCGATTTCCATCGTGAAGAAGAGATCACGTGGCTCAAACCCATTCGTGCTCTGTATCTTCTTCACCGTCTCCTTAATGCTTTGTGGCACTGACGCAGCAAAAGTACCTGCTGCAACTAACACACTAACACAATAACGCACTAACACACTTCTCATATCGTCCATCCTTTCCGCATGGGGCGTGTCAACGAACGGTTCGCTAACTCATTATTTGTAAAGCGTTCCTGTTTCCAGTCCCAGATCAGCTTCTGTTCGCTACGGCCTGCAATATCTGCGAGCAACGACAGCGTTGTGGCCGCATGGCATGCCTCTGCAGGGGCGATCGGCTGGGACCTGTTCTTGATCCCGTTAAAGAAATCCATCATGTGATTATTGGATACCGGCAAATGGATATCCGCTGGTTTCATCACGATGCCGAGGAGCTTCGGGTCGGAAACCTTAATATCGCCTCGCGTCACATGCACCCATCCTTTGTCGCCGATGAAACGGACTCCGTGACCATAGGGATGCGTCCCGTCTGAGCAATAGTGTAAGGCAAGCCCCTTTGCATCCGTGGCGTTAATATCCCAGCTAAACGTGACATCCGCGTCACCTTCCGGAAGAAAACCGACCTTGCCGGAAATAGCTAGCGTGCCTTGCCCCAAGGCTGGTGCACCCCAGAGCGCGATATCCAGATGATGCACGCCCCAACTTTGAATCCATCCCGCGCAATAATCTGTCAAAAAATACCAGTTAAATTTGTAGATATTCTGGCGGTAAGGTTTATAGGGCGCCGGGCCTAGAAAGAGATCGTAATCCACATCCACAGGAATCTCTGCTGTCGGGAATTTGAGCAACCGCTTACCACTTGGAGCAGAAACATAGACCTCTGTCAACTTCCCGAGATAGCCGTTTCGAGCCAGTTCGCACGCTTGACGGAAACGCGGATCGGAACGCTGCTGGGTTCCAGCCTGAAGAATCCGCCCGGTCTGCTTGACTGTATTGCAGATGGCGCGTCCCTCCGCAACCGTCAGCGACAGCGCCTTCTCGCAATAGACATCCTTACCGGAACGCATCGCGAGAATTGACATCAGCGCGTGCCAGTTTTCCGGTGAGGTAATTGTGATGGCATCAATATCTTTGCGGGCCAGAACGTCCCTGAAATCCTGATAGCCTTTACAGCTCGTGTTGGACTGTGAAGTCGCGAGACGGTCCAGTTGTTTCTTGATGGAAGGCTTATGAATATCGCAGACCGCCAAAAGTTCAACCTCCGGCATGCCTATGTAGGAGCCGATATGTTGATTGCCTCTGTCCCCCAACCCGATCGTGGCAACCGTGATCCGGTTGCTCGGTGCTATCGCACCGTCCTTACCCAGCGCGCGGCCAGGAATAATCGTCGGCATTGCCAATGCGCTCATCGCGACCTTTGCAAATGCCCTTCGTGTGAGTTGAACCATATCCCCCTCCATTTATTTACAAACCATACTAATTAGTATGTTATAACTTATAAATACTCAACAAACTTGCTGCGATCACCTGGCGTTCTGACGGATCGCCAATCTGCCGTTCAAACCCGGCGCGAATTTTCAGTCCTTCCATAGCCTCCAGCATCAGGTCGACATCACGTCGCACATCGTCGAGCGCCGTGGCAGCTTTTCCCTGTTTTACAGCAGACACGAGCCCGACATAGATCTCCCGAACGGTTGAATAGAACTGCGCCCAGCTATCCCGGACCGCTTCGTTCTCCTGCATCAAGGTAAAGATGGCGGTGGTAAAGATGCGATTGCGCTTATCAATGACACAGCTGTCAACACTGTATGAAATCGTCTTCGCAAGACGTTCCTGTGGATTTGAAAGCGGTGCCAGCAGTTTTTGGATATTGGCATGCCATGTCTGATAATAGTGCTGACACGAGGCCAGGATGAGTTCCTGCTTGTTCTTGTAATGCCAATAGAGTGAACCCTTGGTCACACCTGCAGCCGCCGCAATCTGATCCAGATTGACATTGTCAAAGCCATGCTCAACAAACAAATCAAATGCGCACTGCCGCAACGTTTGCGACATGTGGACCGTGCTTTCAGGTGCTTTTTTGCTTTTCATGTCAGCCATGCTACCATAC
>CAIZQW010000112.1 GCA_903935195.1 uncultured bacterium | reverse complement strand
CCCGATGTGAATCTGGGTGTGGCAGTCGGACTGGACAATGGGCTTGTCGTGCCGGTGATTCACAAGGCGCAAGCCTATGCGTTTTCCGAGTTAGCCGCATTCGCCAAGGAGCAGGTCGCGCTTGCGCGTGCGGGCAAGCTGTTGCCGGATGCGTTTATGGGGGGCACCTTCACGATTACCAACCTTGGCATGTACGGGGTGGAGCATTTCAACCCGATCATCAATTTGCCGCAGGTGGCGATCCTGGGAATCTGCGCCGCACAGGAACGGCTCTTTTTGGAACAGGGACAAGTCAAAGCCAGGACCATGATGCCACTCTGCCTGACGCATGATCACCGCGTGATTGACGGCGTCTGCGGCATGAATTTCCTGAACAAGGTCAAGGGGTATTTGGAAAGCCCCTCCCGTTTAAAGTAATTGACTCGTAATGCACAAAAATATATACTTTTGTGCATCGTGATTATTTTAATGATTAAGGAGGTCAGGCCATGTTTCGGGATGTCATGATCGAACAGAAGCGGGATTTCGAGAGGATGCTTGCGGAAAAATATGTGGAAAGAGCGTGCTCGTCCGTGGCGCGGGAGGATAGTCCTCTTGTGAAAGTCATCATCGGACCCCGCAGGGCCGGCAAGTCTTTTTTCGCGGCGCATCTTGTGCAACAACTCGGCAGACCGGGGTATATTAACTTTGATGATGAGCGACTCGGTGGCTCGATTGATATCGATGATCTCCTGTCAACCATGGACGACATTTACGGTCATCCCCAGCATGTGCTCCTCGATGAGATACAGAACGTACCGAAGTGGGAGCTACTTGTCAACAGACTCCTGCGGCAACGTCGGCGGCTGGTTGTGACGGGCAGTAACGCCCATTTGCTTAGCTCCGAGCTGGCCACCCATCTCACGGGCCGTCACCAGCCCGTTCTCATGTTCCCGTTCTCCTTCACCGAACTGGTTCGTTTAAAGGGCGTGGCATTGACAGGACCTGAGCGCCGAAGCCTTCTGGATCGTTATGCGCAGGAGGGAGGCATGCCAGAGCCTTGGGTGACAGGTATCAACCGCACAGAGTACCTTAAAACGCTGGTCCAATCTATTCTGTACAAAGATATCGTCCGGAGATTCAAGATACGGTCCATTCAGGGGCTTGAAGACCTGGCCTATTATTTGTGCTCAAATGTAGCAAAGGAGTTCTCATACCAGACACTGACACACGTGACGCATTGCCGGAGCGTTCACACGGCCGCGCGATACCTCAAGTACATGGAAGAAGCCTTTCTCTTCTTCACACTGCGCAGGTTCTCCTTTAAGGTTCGCGAACAGGCCGCATCCAATAAAAAGGCCTATTGCGTGGATACTGGGGTAGCCATGGCTTTGGGATTCCGTCCCGGACGCGACGAAGGGCGGCTCTGGGAGAACGTGGTGGCGATTGAACTACACAAGAAGGAGTTGAGAGGCGAGGCGCTTATCTATTTCTGGCGTAATGCTCAGAATGAGGAAGTCGACTTTGTTGTAAGGCAGGGACTGAAGGTGACCGCACTCATTCAGGTGTGTCTCGATGCTGCTGAGCCAACGACCCGTAACCGAGAAGTTCGCGCACTTCTCAAGGCGGGGGCTGAATTGAAATGTAAGACGCTTCTGGTTCTGACGTCCAAGGAGGAACGCGATGAGGAGGTCAAGTGGTTTGGCATGACAGGCAAAATCAAATTCATCCCTCTTCTTAAGTGGTTGGAGGCGGACGAAGCTTCGTCAGCCTAGTTCCAAAAAAAGCGCGCCTAAGCGCATTCAAACCCGTCGCCTCCCATCATTCCAATATTCCATCATTCCACTTTTCCAGTGCCCCCTCCGATACCAATTTTTTACACTGGCCAAATTCGGTATAGCGCAGGGGTGCGATTTTAGGTATAGTTAAAAACATCATAAAGGGGGATAAAAAATGATTTTTCGTAGTTCTGTAATAGTGTTTCTGAGTATTGTTGTGGCACAGGGGGTTTGGGGAGTCACATGGGTTGAACGCATGGCTGAAGCCATTTCGGCTTTGCCACCTCCCGAGCTAGTCGTCCAGAACGCTCAAACAAATGAGGTCAAGGCGGCGAATGGGAAAAAGAAAGCGGGTGCGCAAGAGCCAAGCAAATCCAAAGAACTTTTGGCGATCTGGAAGACGTTAGAAGAGGAGTTTCCCTGCCCCGACGTGCGGCAGGAGATGCGCCTTGAGCGCGAACGTAAGATTTGGTTGCCTGGGGTAAAACCTGCCGAGGTCGCTCAGAAATATGCATCTGCTATATCCATCGCAAGTCATCGGGAGAAGGCTGTTAAGCTGGCGGCGAATGTGCAGACATGGGAACAGGTCTGGCCCGTGCGTGCGCTCTTTGTTGAAGCAGTACAGATGGGGCAGACGACTGCAGAGGTTGAAGCGTGGCGGCTGGGTCCGGTGGAACTGGCAGTCGAGGACTTGATTGCGACGTATGGGGATAAGTATCCGAAGGGTCCTAAGTATCTGAAGAAATTGCGTGCGTTGGACGCCGAGTTTAAACAAGCGACTCCTGAGCGCAAGGGTACTCTCATCAAGGAGCTCAACGCATTAAAGCGCGAAGCCTTGCTGGCGAATCCGCTTTTGGACTTTGATCGTATTTTGGCTGTTCGCCGCAAAACCAAGTCAGATGCACGTCGGGCAATGGATGGTGAAATCGGCATGGTGAAAAATTGGAAGACGATGCAGAGCATCGGCTCTGGCGCGCAGTTGGATGACAGCATTGTCGAGTTGACTAACCTCCGTGGCGAGGTGAAGGAAAAGGTTGTCTTCCAGCCCCAAAACAAGCAAGCGATCATTGATACGGAGATCCATTTCAATGCGGACCGCATCGCCTTTGCCATGGCTGGAGAGAAAGAGGCGAACTTCCGTCTGTGGGAGGTTGGAGCGGACGGCTCAAATCCTCATCAGATCTCGCCGGATGATGGCGTGGATGTGGCGCATGCGGATCCCTGTTACTTGCCGGACGGTAAGGTCATCTTCACGTCAACCGCGGTGTATCAAGGTTTGCCTTGCACCTTTGGTGGCGACTTTATGATGTGTACGTATCGGCTGGATCCGGCTGACAAGTCGGTCCGCCAACTGACCTTTGAACAGGACTCCAACTGGTCCCCGACCCTGTTGCCCAACGGCCGCGTGATGTACCAGCGCTGGGAGTATACGGATGGCGCGCATGCCAACTCCCGGATGCTCTTCAGCATGAATCCGGATGGCACGGATCAGCGGGAACTGCGTGGCAGTGGCTCCTGGTTTCCGGGCTCCTTCTTCTTCGCCCGTCCGATCCCAGGCCAGTCGCGTCAGGTGATCGGCGTGGCCGGCGGACATCATGACCGCTCCCGTTCCGGACGGCTCTTCATCTTTGATACCACGCAAGGCCGCCGGGATGATTCGGGTGTGATCGCAGAAATCCCGTATCGTGGCAAGAAGACGATTCCGGTCATCCGCGACGGGTTGATCGGTTCGCGCTTTCCGCAGTTCCTTCATCCCTGCCCGCTTTCCAGGAATTATCACTTGGTGACGATGAAGCCTGCACCGGATGTCCCTTGGGGTATCTATCTGGTGGACACCTTCGACAATATGATCCTCATCAAGGAGTCGGATGACTCCGCCTATATCGAGCCAGCCCCAGTGGTGAAGCAGGCGCCGCCCCCGATGCTTCCAGATCGCGTGAATCTGGCCTCCAAGCAGGCGCGCGTGCATATTCAGGACATCTACTCCGGCCCTGGGCTGGAGGGGGTACCACGCGGCGTGGTGAAGGGTATCCGCGTGATTGAATATTACTTCAGCCGCCGCAACATGGGCGGACTCTATGGCACGATCGGCATGGATGGTCCGTGGGATGTGAAGCGTATCCTTGGCGTTGCGCCAGTGAAGGAAGACGGCTCCGCCTATTTCAATGTGCCGGCGAATTGTACGGTTTCCTTGCAGCCGATCGACGAGAAGGGCCAAGCGTTGCAGATCATGCGTTCGTGGGTGATTGGCCAGCCAGGGGAGACGGTTTCCTGTGCGGGCTGTCATGAGAACCAGGATATGGCGCCACCGCCTTCGCCGCTGCTGAACCGCAAGCCGGACGAGCTGAAGGAGTGGTACGGCCCTGCCCGCGGCTTCAGTTTCGTGCGGGAAGTTCAGCCTGTACTGGACCGTTATTGCGTCGGCTGTCACAACGGCACAAAGGCAAAGCCGGACTTCAGTCCGAACAAGCCCATGACGAACTGGAAGACGGCTATGGCCGGCAACTGGACGCAGGGCGGCAAGTTCACCCACGCCTATTTCAATCTCTGGCGTTATCTTCGTACGCCCGGTATTGAGAGCGACCGACCGATGCATACGCCCATGGACTTCCACTTCAGCCAGACCGAGCTGGCGCAGCTCCTCATGAAGAAGCACAATGGTGTCGAGCTGGACAAGGAGAGCTGGGAACGGCTTGCAGCCTGGCACGATTTTAACGCGCCCTTCTTTGGCTCCTGGGGCGAGATCCCCGGATTGGATCCGATTGTCGACCGGACTGCGGCACGCGCCAAAGAGTTGCGCGCGAAATATTCGCCCGTCAACAACGACATTGATATGGAGGTCTATCCTCAGGTTCAATCCTACAGTTCCGAGTTTATTGAGCCCAAGAAAACGGAACGTCCGGAGCGGGAGATAGAGCAGACTCTTTCCGCTGAGGAACGGTTGACGGCTGAGCAGGCGGTTGCTTTGCAAAAGAAGACAGCCCCGGGCGGACAGATCACGAAGCGGATTGAGCTTCCGCTCTCCTCCCTCGGCAAGAAGGAGGCGCCGAAGGCCAAATATGTGCGTGTCGAGTGTGGGGAATCCCATGTCGTGGTCCTGGGCGAGATTAACATCATTAGCGCGGGTCAGGATGTAGCGCAAAAGGGAAAAGCCTGGATGAGTGATGACGGCGGCGACGGTCTGACCTTCAAGGAGCTGCTGGCGGTTGATGGTTCCCCAGCGACGGTCGCGCAGACGTGTCAGTCTGACATGTATGAGTTCTGGGAGACGATTTTCGGGAAACCGTTGTCGGTGGAGCAGATTACCCTTTCGGTTCCCACTGTGGCGCAAGCCGACCTCTTGAAGGGCGCACGCCTGGTGGTGATGGATGACAGTCGCTTCGTTCTCTGGCGCAAGCGGCTCGATTTCGCTGGAAAGACCTCTTTAACCTTCGACGTGAAGGGCGAGACAAGCGACAAGGTCTGCTTTGACTTCGCCTGGGTTCCGCCGGGCAAATTCCAGTTGGGGGGCGACTCCCTTGACGCGCGGCCCATCAGTATTCAGGAGCAGAAGAAAGGTTTCTGGATGTTGACGACCGAGATCACCAATGAGCAGATGCGCCGTTTTGCCCCGCTCTTTGAAAGTAGAAACGAAGAGCGTCACGGTTATCAATTCGGCGTCCAAGGTATTGAGCAGGACATGCCAGACCAGCCTGCGGTGCGGGTCTCTTGGCGCGAAGCCATGGCCTTCTGCGCCTGGCTGAGCAAGGAGAGTGGCCTAAAGGTGACATTGCCCACGGAAGCCCAGTGGGAACGGGCGGCGCGAGCCGGGACGGATTCCCAGTTCTGGTGGGGTGGCTTGGATGAGGACTTCTCGACCTTTGCCAATATGGGTGACGCGATGCTCGCCTACTTCTCCTGTAATCCCTACAAACAGAGTTACAAGGAGGGCTGGTACAAGAATGCGGAGAATCCGTATGACAACTGGATTCCGCAGGATGCCCGCTTCAATGATGGCGGTTTCGTGACCGAGCCTGTGGCGACCTGGAAGGCAAATCCGTGGGGTCTTTACGACCTGAACGGCAATGCCCGTGAGTGGACCCGTTCCAAGTATCTCGATTATCCGTATGGGGATACGGCAGACCGCAATTCTGTTAAAACAGACACGGCCGATCAACGTGTCACGCGCGGGGGTTCCTGGCGCGAGCGCCCAAAACTCTGCGCAACGTGGTGCCGCCAGCCCTATCCGACGTGGCAGAAGGTTTACAATGTCGGGTTCAGGCCGGTTATTGAATAAGTAAATGCAAGAATAGGGGACTCCTTTTGGTGGCTTTTAATGTCATCAAAGGGGGTTTTCTCGTTTTTTTCTTCTTTTGTCATATTTATTAGTGAAAAAGGATGCGGATTTTGATAATGTGTTGTGCGTTTCACCTCGTATCAGGTAATGGTTAGTAGAAAAATTGGAGTATTTTTAACATGAGCAGAAATGATCTCTGGAAGTGGCTTGTACTGTTGATTTTAGTGGTGCTGTCGGCATATGTTGCTTTACCGCCATCTCAAAAGATTAAAAAGGGTCTTGATCTCTCTGGAGGCACGAGCTTCACGATTGCCATTGACGAGGAAACGCTGAGTAACAATATTAAGGCAGGGAGCAGCAATGAGTTAAGTGATGCAGCCGTCAAGGAAGAGATTGCCACGCTCCTCAAGGATGCCGATTCGCGCGCGATCGAGGTGATCCGTAACCGTGTTGACGGGCTTGGTGTTTCAGAGCCTGTTATCCATGGGGGCAAGGATCATCGCATCTTTGTCCAGTTGCCAGGCGCGACCCCCGAACAACGGGCAGCTGCCGAGAAGAGCATCCAGGATGCGGCCTACTTGGAGTTCAAGCTTGTCCATCCCCGAAATGCAGAATTGGTGGATAAGGTTTTCGCTTCTAAACGTGTTCCCGAAGGATATGTCCTCGGCGATGATGGAAAGTCTTTCAAGAGGGCGCCTAATTACAAATCCATTAAAGAGCTGCCCGGATATGCAGCCCGGTTAGCTCGTTTTGAGATGCCGGAACCTCGGTATAGCTTTATGTTGGAGCCTCGCGGAACAGACAAGAACAGGGTTTATGAGCCCATCTTTGTCGCACGGAAGGCTGAATTGACAGGTTCTGCCCTTTCCAGTGCAGGTGTGGAGCGTGACTCCATGACAGGACGTCTTCATATTTCGCTGACCTTCAATGCGAAAGGGGCGATGGACTTTGCGAAGGTTACTCGGAAGTATAAACCCCGTGGAACTCAGAATAACAGTGAGATCGGTCGCCGTCTGGCTATTATTTTGGACGGTACTCTCTATTCTGCTCCGACCCTCGAAAGCGAGATTCCGGATGGCCGTGCCGTGATTAACGGCAGTTTCACCGCCCCCGAGGCTAATCTGCTGAGTAACATCCTCAAGGCGGGCTCCCTGCCAGCTCCGATGAAGATTATTGAGACCCGTGATGTGGGCTCAACCCTTGGCCAGGATGCAATCAACAGTGGTGTCAATGCCTCGATTGCTGGCGTTGCCCTTGTCGCCCTCTTCATGTTTGTCTATTATGCCTACTGTGGCCTCGTTGCGAATATTGCGTTGATGTTAAACTTTATCCTGCTGCCTGCTGGATTGATCTTTGTCTCCAATGTTCTGGGTGTCTTTGGTGGCGGTTCAGGGGGTGTCAAGGATCCGTTTGCCTTGCCCGTGCTCACGATGCCAGGTATTGCGGGTATCGTATTGACCTTGGGTATGGCTGTTGATGCGAACGTTCTGATTTTTGAACGTATGCGTGAAGAGTTTGGCTTGGGCAAATCAGCGCGCGCTGCTGTGGCCGCTGGTTATGATCGTGCTTTCTTGGCAATCTTGGATTCAAATCTGACGACTCTGCTGACGGCTGCCATCCTCTTCATCTTTGGTGCAGGACCGATTCGCGGTTATGCGGTCACCCTCTCCGCCGGTGTCGTCATCAGTATGTTCACGGCGCTGGTCGTGACGCGCTTGATCTTCAATTCAACCGTCTCGGAAGCACGGGTGAAACCCTATTGGATGATGCGCCTGATCAAGCCCACAAACATCGACTTCTTGAAGTATGGAAAGATCTGTGGCATTGCCTCGTTCATCGTTATTGTGTCCTCCTGCTCACTCTTTGTCTATCGTGCGTGGACCAAGCCCGCAAGTGTCATGTCCGTCGACTTCACAGGTGGTGCGGCTATGACCTATTCATATGTCAGCGAGCCGGACATGACGGTTGTTCGGTCGACGGTAAATAATATTTTTGGAGATGCGACGATCCAGTATCAGTCCGCACCGGACAATTCCAGCAAATTATTGCTCGTAAAGACGGGTCTTATCCAGAAGGATGGCAAGAACAGCTCGTCGTTGGTCCATGAAGCGCTTAACGTGGCGTTGCCCCAATGTAAATTCACCTTGGCCAGTGAAGATGCTGTGGGCCCGGCCGTGGGTAAGGATCTGAAGAATGCCGCTTATTTGGCCATCATCTTCTCCTTGATCGGAATCTTCATCTATGTGGCGCTTCGTTTCGAGGCAGGCTTTGCAGTGGGCGCTTTGGTGGCCTTGGCGCATGACGCCTTCTTTATGATCGGTGTCTACAGCTTGACGGGTCGCCAGATGAGCTTGACCATTGTGGCCGCGATCCTGACGATCGTCGGTTATTCTATTAATGACACCATTGTGATTTTTGACCGGATCCGAGAGGATCTGCGCAAGGATATCAAGATGGACTTCCGCACGTTGGTCAACCGTTCGATCAACTCGACCTTGAGTCGTACGGTGTTGACCTCGACGACCGTCTTGTTGTCAACCCTCTCGCTCTACATCTTCGGCGGTGGAGCGATCAATGACTTTGCCTTGGCGATGTTGATCGGCTTGGTGGTGGGCACGTATTCGACAGTTTACATTGCAGCACCTGTGATGCTCCTCTGCTACAAGGGCCGCCGTCCTGCTTTCGCAAGTTCCGATAGTAAGAAGTAGAAGAAAGGATACACACAATGAGCAATTCAATGGCGATGGGAATGCGCGTGAAGTTGAGCGCGATGATGTTCTTGCAGTTTATGATGTTGCCAGTTTGGTTTATTCCAATGTTTGGGTATGTTGAGCGTTTGAAAGATGGCGCGCAATGGGCCGGATGGTGTGCGTTGCTCATGGGGCTTGGAACGCTTACTTCTCCTATGTTGGGTATGTTTGCTGATCGGTTTATGAATAGTGAACGCGTTCTTGCGATTTGTAACTTTGCTGGAGCAGCTTTGTTGGCGTGGGCGTATACCATCCAAGACCCGCGCCTGTTGTTCTTTGTGTTGTTGGCGACGATGCTTTTTTACATGCCGACCTGGTCGTTGACCGCGACAATTGCCATGAGCAATAGTACGACAGAGGCTTTTCCGCAAATTCGTGTCTTTGGTTCGTTGGGGTGGGTTGCTTCCGCCATATTCTCAGTTGTTGGTGTTCAGGTGTTTGGTATTGAGAATTTTGACAAGACGAGTTACATCTTTTTAGGTGGTGCAATTGCTTCTGTATTGGGTGGATTTTTGGCATTCTTCCTTCCTCCAACACCCCCCAAGGCAAAGGGAACACCGATGTCTGTCGTGGATGCGTTGGGGTTGCGTGCATTGACGCTCTTTAAAAACCGTGAGTTTGCCACGTTTGGCATCCTTATTTTGCTCGCGATGATTCCGTTTAATTGGTATATGGCCTATAATGGAGCCTATTTGGGTGATAAGGGATTCAAGTACATCACGTTAACGTCAAATTTGGGCCAGGTATTTGAATTGGCGTTTATGTTGATGATTCCTCTTTTGCTACGCAAAGTAGGATACAAATGGGCTATCGTGATTGGGTTGGGGGCATTGGTTGTCCGTTATAGTGGTTTTTATTTAGGGGCAACGCAAGGCTGGTTAGCCGGTGACATGACTGGTATCTTTGTGCATGGGCTTGTGTTTGGTCTTCTGATTGTGGGCTCGCAGATGTATGTAGATGCAAAAGCACCTGCAAACCTGCGTGCACAGGCTCAGGGGTTGATTGGCATCATCACCTTTGGCGTGGGGGCTATTCTCTCCAACAAGATTTTTGAGGTTCTCCTTGGATATTTCAGCACCAAAAACGCAGAAGGCGTCATGGTGCGTGACTGGTCAAAGCCCTATCTCATCGCGCTCATCATGTCCGTCGTCCTGATGGTGGCTATGGCGATCTTCTTCCCGAAAGCGAAGGAAGAGCAGAAGTAGAGCCGCCGTGAAAAAAAGTGGAATGGTGGGGTAGTCAACTACCCGCCATTCCACTTTTTATTTTTAGGAGGCAAGATGAAGAATGTTACGCTGTATTCGAGTCTGCTTTTGATGGTTGGTGTAGCCTGTGCGGACCCTATCTGATTGACTCGAATTTCACAGTCCGTGTGCTTTATCCCAAGCAGATGCCAGACCGTCTGACTGGCACGGCACGCCATCTGAAATCCCCTCTGGCGCCTTGGCCCCGAGGCGAAGGGGGCGTCTGGAATAAGAGCCCTGTCAAAGGGGGTGTTCCTTCAGATCCTTACCTGATGACTGGCTATGATAAGAAAACCGTCGCGATGCAAAGTTCCGTTGACACCTGCATCACGCTCGAAATTGATGTAGACGGAACGGACCTTTGGATCCCCTATACGAGCATAGAACTTAAGGCCGGGGTCTCGGTGACGCATGAATTTCCCGAGGGATTCTCCGCCTACTGGGTCCGGGCCGTCAGCTGCCAGGATACGACTGCCACGGTGATGTTCACGTACGAATGAGTGGGGCAGGGTTGAAGGGCTCAAGCGCGCGTTTGTTCGAACTGGGGTTTTCATCCCTCCCTAAAAGCAAAGAAGTCAAAAGCGGATAAACTTTTGACTTCTCACTTTCAACTTTTCATTTCAAATGGCGGAGAGGGAGGGATTCGAACCCCCGGTGCCTTTCGACACGCATGATTTCGAGTCATGTGCATTAAACCGGGCTCTGCCACCTCTCCGTGTTAAAAATGAGTGTTCAGAATAGCTGATTTGTGGCAAAATGGTCAAGTGTCATTTTTGCAGTTAATGGATTTTATCTCTTTTCATGAAGCGAATATTGTTTATTACGTCAAAGGTCTCTTGTCCATGGGTCGGCGGAAGCTATCGAATCCACCATACTCTTGAGGCACTGGTTTCGTTGGGTTATGAGGTAGATCTCGTGACGATCCCTTCGGATAGTACCTATTCTATGGAAGGAGTCACTGTCTATGAGGTGCCACGCCTGCCTTTTTGTAAACGGTTGCCAGAGGGCCCCTCGATCCGTAGATACCTCTTGGATTTTTTCTTGCTCTGCAGAGCTGTGTTTCAAACAGGACATACCCATTATGACTTGATCCATGGCGTGGATGATTGCGGCGTGATCGCGGGTTTTGCGAGTGCCTTATCCAAGTCCCCCTTTATCTATGAGATGCAGGGCGAGTCAGATAGCGCGCGTATTTCGCCTCTCCGCAAGACCCTTCGCCGTATGGTCTCGATCTTCAACCGCTGGGCGTTGAAGCGCGCGGATGTGGTGATCGCCGGCGATATGGATGCTGTCGCGCTCTTAGCGCAATGGGGACGCGGGGCGCGTGTGAGCGTCATCCCTGACATTCCCTCTGTCACGCAGGAGGTGACCTTTCCTGAGCAAAATTATGCACGTGCAAAATATTGCGCGGGCGGTAAAATTTTGGTGACCTGCGTTGGTTCTTATCGCCATTTTAAAGGCCTAGATCTTTTCTTTAATGCCATGCCTCGGGTCTTGAGCAAACAAGCAAATATCCGTTTTGTGGTGGTCGGTGCTGCGGAGGTGGTGATCAAAAAGATGAAGCAGGCTGTTGCGCGTGCAGGCATTGATCACTCCGTCGAGTTCACGGGTTGTCTCCCCTCAAATGAATTGGTTGCATTGCTCTCGGTCTCTACGGTGTTGGTGGCGCCAACCCGTGTCGGGGCGGCTGTGCCGCTCAAGGTGTTGGACTACATGGTGGCGGCCAAACCGATTGTCGTCCCGGATACGCGTGCCTATCGCACACTGCTGTCTCGTCGCAATGCACTGGTGGTCCGCCCTGAGCCAGAGGCCATGGCAGACGCTATCGTGTATGCGTGCACGAAACCGCAACAGGCGGAGGAGTTGGGGCAGAAGGCCTTTGAGACCTTGAGTGAGGAGAATCGCACGCCACAGGCCTTCCAAGAGGCGTTGAGGCGGTGCTATGGCTATGTGACGGGCCAGATGGACGGGGAGGTAAGTGAAAAATGAAAAGTCCTCTCTTTGATGTACAAGAACTTGCAGCGTGGGCCCGGGGCGAGTGGACAGGAGGAACTTTCTTTGTTGGTGGTTTTTCCAAGGACACCCGCACATTGAAGCCTGGTGATCTTTATGTGGCGATTCGCGGGGAAAACTTTGATGGACATGCCTTTGTGCAGAAGGCCTTTGAGTTGGGTGCAGTCGCCGCTTTGGTGGATCTCGACTGGAAGCCAGAAACTGGTTTAGCGGGTCTCCCGTTGCTCCGTGTGCGGGATACGCGGAAGGCGTTGCAAGACATGGCACACGCGTGGCGCATGAAGTCCTCGGCTCTCATTATCGGACTCACAGGAAGTTCCGGAAAGACGACGACAAAGGAGATGACCGCCGCTGCGCTCTCGGGCGGTGGGACTGTCTGCGCCACAGAGGGCAACTTGAATAATGATATTGGGCTGCCCTTGAGTCTGTTGAAGATGTCTCCTGAGACTACGTTTGGCGTGTTTGAGGCCGGGATGAACCATCGGGGTGAGATCAGCGTGCTCGCGGATATTTTAAGACCCCAGGTAGCGGTTATTTCGAGTATCGGAAATGCACATATTGAATTTTTAGGTTCGATTGAAAACATTGCAGAGGAGAAGGCCGATTTGCTTCGTGTGTTACCGAAAGATGGCTTTGCAGTCATGAGCCTTGAGACCACCTGTTTTTCACTCTTGGCTCGCGCCTCCACGGCGCCCGTGGTCACCACATCCTTTGTGACACGGGATGCTGATTTCTTCGGTGAGATGGTCGATCTTGAACGCGGCCTCTTTCGCATCTTTGAACGCAACCGTGCAGAGCCCATGGCGTGTTCGTCTGTTTTGCCCGGACTGCACAATGCGTCGAACGCGCTCTTGGCCTTTGCACTCGCACGACGTGCGGGTGTTGGTGCGCAGGTGGTGGTCGAGGGCTTGAAGCGTATGGTCATGCCAGGAAAGCGGTGGGAAGTGGTTGAACGCAACGGCGTCAAGATTGTGAATGATGCATACAATGCGAATCCGGATAGCATGCGTGCGGTGCTCAAGACTTTTGTTGCCTTGCCTTGCAAGGGACGGCGCATCCTTGTTCTTGGTGACATGCGTGAGTTAGGAGCGCATAGCGAGGCGCTCCATCGTAGCGTGGGCCGTGAAGTGGCAACGTGCACACCTGATCTCTTTATTGCAGTGGGCGAGTACTCAACCACATACATGGCGCAGGAAGCCATTGCATGCGGGTTCCCTGCGGCGCGTGTGCAGCTTGCCAAGACGACGCAGGAGGCTGCAACCTTTCTTTCAGAATATGTGTGCGAAGGGGATAGCGTCTTGTTGAAAGCCTCGCGTGGAATGGCGTTGGAGAATGTGTTGAATGAATGGAAAATATGACCGTGTACGTGCGCTCGTGTTGGGCGCATCAATCAGTGGTGAATGGGCTGCGCGTCTTTTATTGGCGCGCGGCGGACGTATCACGCTGCTCGATGAGAGTGAAGGCACAAAACTTGCGGAGGTCGCTGAACGTGTGCGTACTGCGGGCGGAGACGTATTGTTTGGCAAGCGGGCATTGCCAGAAGGCGATTATGACATCTGCGTAGCAAGCCCCGCTTTTGCACTGAACCATATTTGGATTCGTGCGTGCCAAGAGCGAAATATCCCTGTGATTTCGGAGTTGGAACTCGGCGCATGTTATTGGCGCGGCAAGATGATTGCCATTACCGGAAGCAAAGGAAAGAGTTCGCTGGTGAAGTTCTGCTCCGACACCTTGAATCTTGCAGGTCTTTCCGCATCGCCCGCGGGCAACTATGGAATCCCGCTTTGCCAGTTGGTGATGGAGAACCCCAGTCTGGCGTGGGCCGTGGTGGAGGTCAGCTCCTTTCAGATGGAACACTCACCGACATTTCATCCGCAGATCGCCTTGTTGCTGAACTTCCAGCCTGATCATCTCGACCGACATGCTGACCTTGAGGAATACAAGGGACTCAAGTTCCGCATGTTTGCAAATATGAATGGGGATGATATTGCCTTGTTGCCTGCTGGGCTGGAAGACGAGGGGCTGATGAATGTGCAGGTGCCCTGTTTGCGTTTCGGGGATGAAAAGGGGAATGACTGGTGTTACGAGCCAGGGGCGATTGCCCATCGTCAGGACGCGATACGCATGGACATACAGGGGACTTGGTTCGATAACGAAATTCTGGGCATTGCCGCTGCTGCGGGAAGTGCCATCCTGTTGAGGGCTGGAGTGTCAAAAGATGTTCTTGTTCAAGGCTTTAAATCTTTCAAACCGCTTTCGCATCGGGTCCAGGCAATTGGCACAGACTCAAAGGGCGTGATGTGGGTCGATGACTCAAAAGCAACAAGCCTGACGGCCATGGCCGCCGCCCTCAAGATGGTCAAAAAACCCGTTCGCTTGATCGCGGGGGGAGTTCTTAAAGAAAAAGATTTAAAATTCTTAAAAGATTTACTGACACAGACCACCAAAAAAGTGTATCTTATTGGTCAATGTGCAGGGGAGATGGAAGATGCTTGGGCATCGACTGTTCCCTGCGAAATTTACGGAACGATCGATCGCGCTGTCGCTGCAGTGGCTCAGGAAGCTCAATCATATGAGACAGTCCTGCTGTCGCCAGGAACGGCAAGTTTCGATCAGTTTAGCAGCTATCGGGAGAGAGGAGAACGTTTCACACAATTGGTTCGCGCGGTTGCGAATCTGTGAGACAGTCACTTTTCCGTGGCGGAGTGTGAGGAGAGTTATGAAAAGTTGTTCTATCATTCGTACCGTAGCAAGTGCAGGGCTGGTCGCTAGCTTTATGCTGATGCAAGGGTGTTCTTATTTTGGATTGGGATCAAAGACTGAGGAACAGCCTCCAGTAGTCCCGACGCCCGTCGAGACAGTGAAGCCACCAGAAGTGGTTCCTGAACCGGAGCTGAAGCCTGTTGTCGCGACAACAGCCTATAAGGTTGCTTCTGGTGATACGATTTCTGGCATCGCTACACGCTATGGCCTGCGCTGGCAGGACGTTGTCGCTGTTAACCCTGGAATCACACCCAACAAGATTCGCGTGGGTCAGACCATTCAGTTGCCTGGCCAGGTTGACCTCTCCAAGCACGTCGTGGCTCCTAAGAAGGCTGCTGGACCTAAAGTCTCCGCACCCAAGACCTCCGCACCTAAGACTGCAAAGGCTCCCGCAGGACCTGGAACAGCTTATGTCGTGAAGAGCGGCGACCAACTCGGAAGCATTGCCCATCGCCATGGCGTGAAGTCGGATGCAATTCGCAAGGCCAATGGTTTGACGAGCGACAAGCTCACGATTGGCCAGAAGCTCACGATCCCCGGAGCTGCAAAGAAGGGTGAAGAGAAGAAGGTAGACGCCCCTGTTGTGGCGCCCACGCAGACACCTGCTGAAGTGAAGCCGGTCGAAGCGGTGACACCTCCGCCGATGGACACGAACACGACAGTCACTCCTGTCGGGGCTCCTGCAGATCCCACGGCACCTGCGCCAGTGACAACCCCCGCAAAGCCTGCAAATACGCAGACCTATACAGTAAAAGAGGGTGAAGACCTCTATGCTGTTGCGATCCGCTGGGGCGTCAGCCCGAGCGATCTGAAGACCCTGAACAATCTGACCTCCACAGACTTGAAGGCTGGGATGGTGCTCCAGATCCCAGCTAGCGCACAGTAAGTGCGTGTAGCGCCTTATGAAGAAGACCCTGACAGTTCTATTGTTGACGGTGGTCATTCTTCTGGGGTTGGGAATTGTTTTGGTGGCGACTGCTAGTAACGTACGGGCTCAAAGTATATACAAGAGCCCGTACGCTTTTTTTTATAAACAACTCATATGGCTGGGCATAGCGACCGTCATAGGGTTTGTCGCCAGCAGATTTGATTACCATCTCTGGAAAAAGCACCCTATTCTGCCGATCCTCTTTTATGCCGCGATCGTCATCGCGCTGGCCCTCGTCGTTTGTCCAGGGATTCGAAAACTCGTAAACGGCAGTTATCGGTGGCTCAACCTAGGGCCGCTACGTGTCCAGCCGAGCGAATTTGCGAAATTAGCGATTGTGATTTGTCTTTCCGTTTGGATGGATCGGATCGGTTGGAGGGTGACCCAGTTTTGGAGAGGCGCAATTGTACCTGCTGTTATGATTGGCGGCATTGCTATTCTCCTCTTGGCAGAACCTGACTTTGGTGCAACCATGGTTATCGGCGTATTGGGAGTTGGTATTCTTTTCGTCTCAGGTGTGCGTTTCTGGCACCTTTTCTTGCTCGGGTGTGCAGGCATTCCTCCTGTGCTAACGCTACTTTGCTTGAATCAAAATCGAATGAGTCGCCTGATGGCCTTTTTTGAGGGTGTAGGCGACTCGACTGCAGCTCATCAGGTCAAGCAGTCAATGATCGCCTTTAATTGCGGTGGGCCTTGGGGTGTTGGATTCAATGAGAGCATTCAGAAAAATTTTTATCTCCCTGAGGCTCACACGGATTTTATCTTCGCGATCGGTGGTGAAGAGTTCGGCTTTGTTTTCTCCATCTTTGTTGTGATTGCCTTTATTGTCCTTCTGGCGTGTGGCGTGCTTATTGCCATTCGTGCGCCAGATCGCCTCGGATGTCTGTTGGCCTTTGGCATGATACTCCTGCTCATCTTCCAGGCGGCTTTCAATATTGGTGTGGTGACCAACTGCCTGCCCACCAAGGGACTCGCCTTGCCCTTCCTGAGTTATGGTGGAACTAATCTGGTGACGGCACTCTTTGCCATCGGTACGCTCATTAATATTGGCATGCACATTGACGTCGCGGATGAACGCCTCCATACCCACCTCGCCCGCGATGCGGTCAATACGATATAGATGCACAAAAAAAAAGAAGGGGCGGATCTGTCTGATCCGGCCCTTCTTTTTTTATTGAACGTTCCGTTTACACTTTGCCTTCCAGCTTCCAGGGTGAACGGGATTCACGGCCCAGCATGGCGTTCGCGATCGGGTCACCGATGATCTGCTCGGTCTTATAGTCCCACGTGAGCTTGCGGCCTGTAAACATCGCGACCTGTCCAAGATGTCCCACGCTACTGATGCGATGAGAGACTTCTGCAGGCGTGACGGTCGTGGTGCGGTTTTTGACGGCGTCAATGAATTCGCGGAAGTGTCCGTTGTTCGGCAACAGGCGAAACTCACCTGGCTCCGGCTGCATCTCCCAGATCTTTGAATTGGAGGTCATCTGATTGCCACGGGTCACCCAGACCCATTCGCCGTTTTCTCCGATCCAACGGGCGCCCATGCCTTTCTCCAGCTGACTGGCGTTTGCAACAACGACTTCAAGTCCATCCGCGTACGTGCAAGTGTAACGATAGGAGGTGGGCGAATCATAGATACCCTTCCCATCCTCAAAGTCCATGCCGTTGCTGGTAATCGTCGCAGGCCCGATCCTGTCCTTGCCGACGGCCCAGAGGCCGATGTCGCAATGGTGACAGATCCAATCCATCATTTGTCCGCCGCCCCAGTCGAGCACCCAGCGCCAGTTCCAGTCAAAGACCCCTTGATACGGCCTGAAGGGAGCTGGGCCGACCCAGAAATCCCAATCCAGTCCTTCGGGAATTGGGGCGTTGGGTGTGGGCGCATTTCCACGTCCGCCATTGGGCAGGCCGATTTCAATGCGTTTCACCGTGCCGATCCGTCCATTCCGAACCAGTTCGACTGCCTTGCGGAAATTACTTGTGGAGCGTTGCCAACTGCCAGCCTGGAAAATGCGGCCATTGGCCTTCAAGGCTTCCACGACCGCACGGCCGTCACGCAAGTTGTGTGAAAAAGGTTTCTCGCCATAAATGTCTTTACCACGCGTGGCCGCATAGCACTCAATGACCGCATGCCAGTGATCCGGCGTGGCGACCATGACAGCATCAATGTCGGGACGATCAAGAAGCTCGCGGAAGTCTTTATAGACGAGGCAGTCCTGATTGCTGTACTGCTTGTCTACACGGCCCTTGAAGGAATCGGTGCGCTTCTTGTTGACATCGCAGCAGGCTACAACGTGTACATCCTTCATGCCAAGGAACTGGCCCATATTGCCGCTGCCTTGGCTGCCGACGCCGATGGCGCCCATGACAATCTTGTTGCTGGGTGCATTCTGTCCCAACACATGCGAGGGCACAATGTTGAAGAGCGCGATGGAGGCACCTGAGGATTTAAGGAATTGACGACGGGAGAATGAAGGGTTCATAAGAGCTCCTTTACTTGATCTCGGTTGCTGTTTTCTGGATCGTGTCGAGCACGGCTTTGGGGACGCCTTTTTCTTTTTTTGACTTTGGCGGGATCTTTAAACCTTCAAACTGCTTGTCGAACAAGTGGAGGTAGAGTTTCTTTGCTACAGCCGACTGAGGTGAGTCAAAGACAGATTGCAGGAGCGCGAAGGTGTCCGCGCTGTTAGCAAGGAAGAGGCGTGCAGCGATTGTTTGCTGCTGCTTCTCGTCTTGAGTATACGCAAGGAGGGCGAGAAGGGTTGTCTTTGATGGAGGCTTATAGGAACAGAGCGTTCGCAGCGCCTCTTGTGCCAGATCATTTTCAGAGGCAATGAGCTTGAGGAACTCGGGCTCAAAGGAGGGATTCTTAAACCGTTGCATCATGGAGAACATGACGCCGCGCGTTACCTTGTTTGAGGCCTTCTGCCAGGTGGCGAGCACAAGTGCATCCCGTTTAAAAGGGTCCATGTCTTTGACTGCGGAGAGCAGGGTCTGCTCTGCAGGGTTGATGTCCCCGTCGTCTGCCTCCTGCAACTGGGCAATGAGCGCTGGCACCTGGGCTTCGGTCACTACTTTGCGCAGATTCCGCCAGGCAGCCGCTCGGATCTCGCTGGCTTCTGTTTTGCGGGTGTAAGGCAATAAGAGGTCGAAAGCTTGAGGGGTGTCACGGTCGCCGATGATATCCAACTGCGTCTCCCGTTTCATCTTCGCGGAGAGGAGCATCGCCTCGGTTTTGGGATCGGCTATCGAGATCAGGACATTTCGTGCCGTAAGAGCAATATCAGGGCTTCGTTCAAGGGCTGCCAGCAGGAAAGGAATATCTTCAATCGTGGCTAACGAAATCAGGCCCGAGAGACCTACGCTCGCAAACACCTCATCAGTATTGGCGGCCTCCTGTTTGAAAAGCGGAATACATTGTTTGTCCTTACGCGTGGAGAGGGCCGTTAAGATCAGAACCTTAGCCGCTCTGTCTGAAACTTTTTGATACGCCTCGAGCAGGTCAGATGTTTGAAGACTCTCTGCGCAACTGATGGCGACTTCACGTACCTTCTTGTCGGGTGCGACAATAGTGGTTGAAAAGCACTTCGGATCTTTTTGAATGGCGCGATAAGCTTTGACACTGGCGTTTTCAGGCAAGGGTGCAAGGGAGGTCAGTGCTCCGCGCTTATCACCCTTGGCATCGAGGATGCGCATGGCCTGCGCACGGGTCATCGGGTCTGCTAAGCAGGTGGCGACAACCTCCGCATCAAGCTGATCCGCATAGGGGGTCAGCATGCGGAGCAGCGCATATTTACCATAGAGCGTCGTCTCCTTCTTGGTAAGGAGTGCCGCCAGCTTGGCGATGCTCTGCTTGCGCACAGCATCGTCTGGGGTGTTGAGTAGCTGATTAACACCTGCGCTGAAACAGGCTGAAAAATCTGTTTCACTGGCCTGCGTCATTTTTGCAAGCAACTCGTCAGAGACAACGGCAGTTACAGGCTCCACTGCACACGTAACCTGAACGCACAGACAGAGTGCGGTGAATAGAGTAAAAGATTTCATGGGACTTCCTTATTTTATTTCGCCGGCAGCCCACTGGTTGGCCAGAAGGATATGTGCGAGACGTTGTGGCTCCAGATAGGCGCGCTGGTCATGGGCGAACGAGGTATAGAAGACCCGTCCTTTGCCCTCGGTGCGCGTCCAAGAAACAGGGTAGTCGTTCGTCTCTTTGTTGTTCTGGCTCTTGACATTCGAATTCGCTGTCGTCGGGTCGGAGAAGTCCAGAGAGACCAACACGTTCATCTTTGAACGGTCGCAGAATTGTTTTTCGCCTTGATAGATTTCATCACTCATCTTGAAGGGGGCTTTGCCGAACGGTGCTGTCAGGGGCGAGTTCGGATCGTCGACCTTGAATTGCCAACTACCGTTGCTTCCCCATGGGTGGCCTGCAAAGAGCGTGCCTGTTATAGCGCAGAGCGTGTCGGACCCCTTGAAATTATCAGCGCCGCCATGTAGCACGACATAGCCCTTGCCTCCGCGCACAAACGCGGCCAAGACCTTCTCAAGATCATGTTCTTTGTATTTGAGACCGGTCGTGTTATTCAATACGAGAATATCATACTTGGCCAGATTCTCTGCGGAGAGGTCTGCATAGTTGTTTGAAAGGTCAGCCTTGAAATACCCCTTCTCAGAGGCGATCTCATACATCGCATTCCCGTACTCGATGCTCTTCCCATGCGCAAAACCTTCGCAACGCCAGAAGACAAGGATCTTCTTGGGTGTGGCTGGTTTTGCAAGCTTGAGGCCGTCAATCAACTCGGCGATCTTTGCGCGATCTGCGGCTGGGATTGGCTGCGGTGCAAACTCTTTTTTGACTTTAGGTTGCGGCTTAGCAGGTGCAGGCGTGGCAGGTTGCTGTGCTCCGGCAGTCATCGCGACAACAAGCGCGACGCTTAATAGAGATTTCATCATAAGACATCCTTCCTGTAATATAAAAAGATACGATCCCCTTTGTCTCGTAATCAGTGTTTGAACTATAACAAAATGAAGGGGAAGCGGTAAACACTAATTTTGTTTGCTGAGTACTGTTGTCTAATGTTTCAGCGGGCGTTTACGGGGAGTCCGGAACAGGATGCCAGGACCGCGTAAGATTTTTCCGCAAAAACCGCCAAAAGAGAGCGCAAAGGGTCAGCCTGCCTCACGCTGAATACAGCACGGCAGAGCGACCCTTTGCGCGGATCAAGATCAAACTGCCATCAGCAAAAAACAAGTTTTTTGCTGAGTATTAAGAGAGGGAAGGCTCCTCTGGGCGGCTAACCATTCCGCCGTCCATGTATTCATGGGTGAGGCGGATGTGTTAGCCACCCTTATTTTAGCGGTTTTTGCGGTAAAACTATCTCATAATGAAGCTTGAGGAAGTGG
>CAIZQW010000111.1 GCA_903935195.1 uncultured bacterium | reverse complement strand
ATTACCAGCGGACCGCCCCAGCCGCGGATCGGAATCCACGCCGCCATCAGAAACCGGCCATCGGCGATTTCCGAGATCGCCGGCACGACCGATCCGTCGTAGAAATCAAGCCCCTTCGCGACCAGACTCGCATAGGCCGAGTTCGGCGCATCGGCAGGTTTCGACCAGAGGTCCTTGAAACCGCCAATGATGTAATCGAACTTCCCCCAGCGGAAGAAGATGGTGCAGTCGCCTCCGGGTGGAAATTCCGAACTGATACAGCGCCAGCCGCCGTCGATGGACTCCGACTCCCAAATGCCCTTGGAACGATAGTTGGCCAGCATCCTCAGCTTGCCGCTGGGATCGGTATAGACGCTGGGGTTCTCGCAGGGGTGGAACAGGTTCCACGACTTCTTGAATTTCGCGACCCCATCCGCGCTGATGGAATAGGTCGAGCCGGCAGGCATACCAGGCGTTGCGGCACGTTTGAATTCGCCCGAGTGCCCGTTCTTTTTAAGGTATTCATATTGCGCCGGAAGTGTCGTCTTCCCCTCCGGATAAATGCGCGTGGTATGCAAGCCGTAGCTGAGACAGAATTTGCCATTGAAAACGAACGGCACTCCCGTGCCGATGCACTCCCATTGTTCGTCCAAAGGCGTCGCCGCCTCGTGTTCAGTCCAGGTCTTGAAGTCGGTCGTGGAAAGATGCTCGAAGTAGTGTGCACCGGCTCCGAACTTGCTCTGGTGATGGCGACGATCATACAAATAGAATACGTGGTAGCGCCCCTGGTGATAGAACGTCTCGACATCACCTACCCAGTTGTTGTGTCCGGCTGGCATCCAGTACTGAATCGGCGCGAGATCGGGCTTTTTCGCCAGCTTCTGTTCGGGCGTGATGGCAGGGAGATAGAGTGCCGCTTTGTTCACGTACTCGGCATCCAGCTTCCACGCATTCTTCTCCGGCCATCGCGGGTAACCGAACGGGAAGTCGTTATCGAGCAATTCGCCGTCCACGTACATCGTCCAGCGCGCACCTGAGAAGTTAAGGACGACCTCGTGCTGGCCTGCCGGCTTCTTGAGCATCGCGAGTGGAATGCCGATGGTCATCCCCTTCCAATTCGGATGCTCCGCGGAATGGAGCACGACCGTCGCTTCCAGCACCGGCACAGTGCCGTCGGGCATTTTGAATGCCGGGTAATTCTGGCGCTTGCGGTCCTGCGGATTATGCTGGCGAAGGCGGACGCTGAGTACGCCCGGGATTTCGAGAATGTTTTTCTCGCCGTCGACCTTCTTCAAGTCCACCGTGAACGTGACCGTGAAACCGTTGGTGGTATTCGCCGGTGCGGCGAATTCGCCCTGAGGCGCCTGCGTTGTGAGCGTGCTCTGCGCAGGCTCGGTCGTATTGAACATCCACAGCAATGTTAACAACTCAATCATATCATACTCCCTTTCCCCGGCTTACCGGGTCAACTTTGTTTCCAACTCCTCGAGTGTGACGCCGTTGGTTTCCACAAAGAAAAACAGCACCACAAAAAACTGTAAGATCATCATGACGCACCCGAATGCAAAGGGATAAGCCAGCCCATGATTCAGGGCCACGACGGACGGATAAACCTGGGCGGCAATGGCGCAAAGGCCCCAATGCGTAAAGCTGCCGAGCGACTGCCCCTTGGCGCGAACACGGTTCGGAAAAACCTCGCTGATATAAACCCAGATCACCGCGCCCTGTGAAAACGAGAAGAACAGGATGAACGCCGCCACACTCCAGGGGAACAGATCAATCAGCGTTCGCGTCCATGCAATATAGGCGCAAAGCGCAAGCGGAATGGCCGAGCCCCACGACCCGATGAGCAGGAGCGTTTTCCGGCCGATCCGGTCAATGGTAAACAAGGCAACCGTTACCGCAATCACATTGGCAACCCCGATAATCACCGGCTGGAACTTGCCGCCGAAACTGGCGCCAATGGCGTTCAGGGTGTCGTT
>CAIZQW010000110.1 GCA_903935195.1 uncultured bacterium | reverse complement strand
ATGATGTTGCCCACGCCGTCGTCAATCGCGGCGAGCATGGCAAGGGCGTAGCGCCGACGTTCGGGCATGGGTCCTGGAAAGCGGTCGAGATATTTCTTGGAAGAGGCAAGTGGTACATGGGGTCCGAAGTAGGCGAGGTAGAGGAAGAAGGGTTTTTGATGATGGAAATCGATGAAGCGCAGCGCAGCATCCGACTGGACATCAAGCCGGTCACCCTTGGTCTTGACTTCGGTCAGCTTCTCGAAGCGTTTCCCTTGGAGATCGAAGGTGGCCGAGTAACTATTGAGTTGGCCGCAGAAAGTTTCCTGGAATCCGCGGGCGCGCGGATGATAAAGCTTTTGAATAGCAGGAGGGATCTTGCCGTCCTTGATGCCCTGCTTTTCAAGGAAGTTATTATCGGAGTGGTTGGGATCGAGGTGCCACTTGCCGACCATGCCGGTTGCATAACCAGCGCCGCCGAGACGGTCGGCGATGGTTTTCTCACTGAGGGGCAGGGGACCGTAACCATTACAGATAAAGCCAAAACGGTTCTGGTCACGTCCTGTCAAAAGGCCGGCCCGGGAGGGACAGCATTGGGGGGCGGAGACATAGCCGTCGGTAAAGCGAACCCCCTCGGCGGCTAAACGATCAAGGTTGGGCGTCTTCACATCCGACTCTTGGCCTTGGCAGGAGAGGTCGGCATATCCATGGTCATCGGTGAGGATGATGATCAAGTTGGGTTTAGTGACTCGGGTGGCTGCTGATGTCACGTGTGCAATAGATAAAATAAAGCAAGTGACGATCGCGACGGGCCACCTTGAAAGGCTTATTTTATACATTTAAAACTCCTGTGATTTCGCACGAAGAAAGTATTAGAAGGAATCAACGGACGATTTGACGAGTGCGCTCTGTAACGTGAAGGCGAGGACAGCCGCGAAGAGCGCGTGATAACCGAGCAGGGCTGTAAAAGCGAGGACTAGGCCCAAGAGCGTCCACTCCTTTTTTGAGAGGGCGTGTGTTGCGTTGAGAGCGACACGCACTCGGTCCCCCTTTGTCGGATGAAAGGTCAGGCGCGAACAGCGATCCGTGGCCAGCGGGAGCGGCAGGGGATGGTCGGCGATCCAGACCTTTGGCTGGCGAATAATCGCTTTCTTGACACAACCTGTAATTTCAATTTCATTTTGGTGATTGAGTTGGAGCTGTGGCTGATAACGCGCCTGGCGCGTGATGGGTGCGAGGCGGAGATGGATCGGCCGCTGGGTGCTCCGGACTTCGTCAAGAATAGCAACGAGCGACTCCCTCAACGGCTCTGGATGCAGGTTGTCAGGGTCGAGAATAAGGAAACGGTTGTCGCTACCCGGCTGATCAGTGCGCATTACCCACGCAGCCAGTGCGATCCCCAAGCCCGCCGTCAAAAAGGAGAGGCCTTGGCCGTCGGCGGCATAGCCGCAGAGTAATAAAATGGCAATGCTGTAAAGGAAGGCTCGCATCAGAAGAAGGTTCCCAAGTTCATGACAGGGACGATCTGGGCTCCTTTTCGTGCCGCAGCCTTGCAGAGGTCGGTGTCATTACTCACCAGCAGAATCGCCATGTTCGGGTCTGCCGTGCGGAAGAAGGTGATATTGTCGAGCAGGACGTTGTCCGCGCGATGTTCCCCCACGCCGCCGGAGTAGGTCACACGGACATTGGGCGAGGCTTGCGTATCGGTCCGCTCCGGACCATCAAAGACCACCCAAACGCGGATCGCAGGATTGGGGGCTGTGATGCGGATGATGTCCGCAACCAGTTTGTTGCGTTTATCCCCTTCGCTGGCAGCAGAGCCACGCTGGGGATTGTAGCGCGTGGGAAGTCCGAAGAGCGCATTGTGCCCGTCAACCAAGAGCATGAGCGGCTTCTGTCCTGCCAGGGCACTACCTAGAAGGCTGACTGCGGGCTTGGTTGCATCTTTGTCAGACTCAGGAGGTGGCACGCCCAGGGCCTCCACAGCTGCAAAACGCTTGCGGAACGCTTTGAGAATGCGCATCTTGGCTTCGTTTTGCAGGAGTCCGACGGAGGCTAAGAGATCAGGAAGGGAGCGCAGGGCGGGCAGTGTATTGTCAGTCGCGGTATGAATCCGTTCAATCAGGAGGTTTTCGATCGGCGATGTCGCCTTTTCAGGCTGCACGAGAGGACGCAGTTGCTCAATTTCAGCGGACAGTTTTGCTTCGATACGTTTCAGTTCGGGCGACTGGCGGATGGCATAACAAAGGGTCTGGACGACGCGTTCATGCATCTGCTCGAGTTCAGCCAGACGAGACTCCAGTTTCAGTCTGTTACCAGACAAGCGATCCAAATCAGCTTGATGGTCTAAAGCGGCTTTCGCCTGTTCCACGAGGTCGCTTTCAGGCGGAAGTGACTGGGCTTGCTTTTCAAGGGCACGCGCCTCGCCCAGCCAGCCGAAAAATTCCTTTGAAAGGGCCAGGTCAAGGGCAGCGGCGAGGCGTTCATCGCGCTGGCTGCTCTCTCGGTTGAGCTCCGCGACAAGCGTTTCAGTCTCGGCATTTTTTTGACGAAGGTTCTTTTCAGCAGACTCTAGCTTTTCTTTTGTCGCGGTAAGATCCTGTTCCGCGCTCTTCAGTCGCTGGAGGAGGCCAGCCACTTTGTCGTCAACGCCCCGTAACCGCCGGTTCTGCTCGTTGAGTTCGCGGAGACGGAGGTCCAACTGCTCCTTCTGTGCGCGCCAGGTCTCCTGCGTGACGGGAACACCGTCAGGCGCGGCAGAGGCTCCTAGCAATTCGGTCAGGGGCTCAAAGAGGTCACGCAGTTGTTTAAGCGCCTCTTCAGGTGCGAGAGTGAGAAAAGGAGTCGCCTCTTTCAACCATGCCTCAGCTCGCTCCCGCACGTCGGGGCGCGCATCAAGGAGCAGTGCGACAAGGAAGGTCGGAACAGTGGACAACGCGGCAAGGGCGTGACGATTCTCGAAGATCAATTCAGGGGATAGGAGGTCCGTGAGGGAGGCCATGCGCGAGCGTTTGGAGAGATGCTTGCGCAGGGCTTCCGAAATCGGCTGGGGCCCTGTGGCGAGCTGGCGGATGCGCGTGCGGAGGATGGCAGGCTTGCTGTTCCTAAAACCGCCAGTCTGGAATGCCGGCTCCATGGCCGCCAGCAGATTGAGGTCGCTATCCGAGAGACAGTCAACTAATCGGTTGATTTCCTTCTCGCAGTCAGGTGTCAGAGGTGTTGAGCAAATGGACATAGTGTTGTTAGCAGGTATTCTGGTTAGTAATCAAATAAGATTTACAGTATTTTAAAGGCATAACATTCTTAACAATAAATAGTTGTGTTTTTCAGGTGTTTGGCTGTGTTCCAGCCTGTCAAATAACCGTCAAATAAGATTTTGAACCACTTTATGCCCAGAATGGCAGATACTTTGCGTATTTGCGTCCTTGCTCCATGTCGTAGGGGCGAATAAGATTTGTCAGCGCTTCTTTAATGGAGTCTCCCTGACTGGCTGTGCCTGTTTCGGAACACTCGGCCACGTAAAGATGGTCTTCTTTGCGAACAATTGCTGTGAACGTTTGATTCATAAAGTATTTCTGTTCGTAATTTCCAGCCTTTATGCCGGCAAACCGTATTTTTCCCGCACCACATGGACGTCGCGGGTTCTACCTTCTCTGCTGTCCGAGAGACCGCTTTCAATCGCCTCTCGCACATAACTCTCATGTTTCACGTCATCCCGTGTTGCATTCTGGGACATCTGATCCACAAGCCTATGTACTTTTTGATTTTTCATCGCCATGGGCATATAACAACCTCCAAAATTTGAACAATGTTATCAGATCATGTCCTTGAAATCAACTCTTCCACGTTTGACCATTATTGTCCACAGCAGTCCTTTGTCTATTCTGCTACGGAGTATTACTAATTCTCCTTGGCGATCACGGAAGTCTGCATTTTTGAGAAGATCTTATCGAGGTGCGACTCTTCCTTGCCGTACAGGCGATTGAGTCGCTCTGTCACCGCTCTGTTTGTCTGCCAAGGTCCACCTTTTTCCCACGTCATAAGAAAGGGCTCTGCTTTTCCTGCGGCCATAAGCGGAGGGATAAGGAATGCGCTGATCTCTTTGACCATGACCTTGAATTCTAATCCAGCGGGTATCTTGGCGTGAGTGCGCCGAAGAAAGGCCATCCACTGAGCTTGTTTTTGTGAATCCCCGCCGAACTGATCCGTAAGTCCCGGTGGAATGGCCGTCGGTAATTGTGTTCTGCGGCGGTTAAATGTGGCCGTGATGGCGGTCTTCAGAAGTTCACCATCAAATTCAAAAGATCGCATGAGAACCCACAGATCATAATAGTCTTTTATCCGGCTGTTTATGAGGCCAAGCTGGACTATCGCGTCGACTTTTTCAGCCACAACCGTTTCGCGTGGATACAACCGCAGCACGGGCGGAGAAAAATCCAGCAACACGGGAAACCGTTCTGATTGGGGTTCAGGCGTAACAGCATCTCCAAAACCGATATCTACCTGTATTGGAATTCGGATCTTTCCCAGCAGCGCTATCAGGTTTACACATAATCCTCCATAGTGCTGGTCCTCACGGATTTCCGCAATGGTGATTGACTTTTCATCAAATGAGAGGCCATCGTCAGCCACCTCCATATGGCAAAGCGAGTGGAACAGTTCAAGTAACTCGTCCTGCGATGGTTCAGGCATAGCGAGAAGATCCAGATCGCGAGTCGCCCTAAACGGCTCGTCTGCCCAAACAAGAAAAGCGAGTGCACCTTTGACCACAAAACGATTAGCAAGTGCTGACTTGCTCAGCCGGTACATCAGTCGTTCCAAACCATAACGTGTCAACAATCCTTGATAGTCTTCTCCTGTGCTGTGAGAACGCTGGAGCAGGCGGGCCGCAACGGAGGCCGCCTGGTTAGTAATGTTTTTCTGACTCATGACATTGCCTCCAAATAGGGACGCATGACGTTAAGGACGCGGTTTGCTTTTGCGTACTCTGCAATCTGTCCTGATGTGGCAAGGCGAAGTCTTGTGCACTCACGCAGGGCCTCGATGGCAACATCGACACCGATTTTGTTTCGGTATTTGAAACAGTCGGCGACTGTTTTCCCGGGATTGGTCACGTTTACGGGTACGCCTTCTATGACATGTGCATCACACCCTGTCATTAGCGAGTCTTTTGAATACCGTATAACGCGAACAAGCAGACCCGTCAGCATTGGAACACGGGCACCACTTTGAATACCGATCCACACGTCCGCGGGTGATTGAGTCGTGATTTCATGAAATCGAAGTGCGGAGAGCAGGCAGATGACGCAGTCTGGAACGCGCTTGGCAACCGTTGCCAGTGAAGAGTAGGCTGTGACTTCCGCATCAGAGGCCCGGTACACACCGTGCGCAAGCTGGCTCACAAGCCCTCGCGCATGAAGTCGCCGAAGATACTCGGGCGGAATGCCGTGAGATGAGAGATCGCGCGGCCTGACAACACCCATTTGGCGAATAAGCTCGATTGCTTCATTGATCTTTGTCGTCTTTTTCATAGTGATAAATCGTTATCTAATCTCAACAATTTATGACACTTTATCACTAATACATGGTTTGAGTCAACGGTTTATTTTATGGTTCCAACTTTGAAATAGCCTTAAACCATTAGCCATCCACGGAGATCAGTGGTGAGTTCTTGGAAAGAGGCGGCTTGAAGGGGGATGGAGGAGAGGAGGGCGACATCGCAGTCAAAGTCGGTCCGTCCATGGGTGCCTTTGATCTTTGAGGTATCCATGCTGACTTGGAAGGGCGTGCGGCCGAAGAAGAGTTCGCAGGGATCATAGCCGGGCTTGTTGTGGATATCCACATGCGTGGCGTAGTCGGGTGCTTCGCGCTTATCGGTCCACCAGGGATAGGCAAACCAAGAACCCTTCTTGGCCACCAGAAATAAATCACCGGCGCGTGCATGGGCGATACCCAGCGCCTGTTGTGCAGCGGCATCGAGGACCTGATCGACCCCGGGCAAGGCCATCAGCACGGCCTTCACCTGTGCCAAAGCAGAGGGGTCAAAGACGTGGACCATGGCGACTTGATGATCCACGACAGCAAAGGCTTTGCTCGCGTAATAATCGGGATAGGCCATCTTTTTAATGAGGCGCGTTGAGAAGAGTCCTGCATCGCGAAGGGCGCGATTGGGGAAGATGACCTGATCCGTGACAGGCGTAATCGCATAATCACCCACAACGACGATTTCGTAGCCGTTTGTTGTCGCGGCGTTCCAGAGCATCGAGATATCCTGGCTGACTGCCTGATAGGCCTTGGCACTCCGAGGATGGTCGGGGCCGAAGCGTTGTAAATCATAGTCGAGTCCTGGCAGATAGGTCAGCACGAGATCAGGCGCGTCCGTTTCACTCAGGCAGGCTGCGACAGCCTCTGCGATAAAGCGTGAACTCTTGACTGAGGCGAGCGGACCCCAGTACTGGTGCAATTTAAAGGGATGGCCCACGCGCTTTTCGAGGCGGGCGTTGAGGGTCTCCGGCTTGCTGTAGCAGGCGTTAATGAGTCCGCCGCCATGGGTGTGAATCGGGGCAGGGGAGAGGATCGCCTCCACTGTTTCGCCCAGGCTCTGCTGAAGGAAGAGGAGACCGACGGTGCCGCCTCGCGCCTGGAAGGCGTTCCAGAAACGTTCGCCGGTAATGAGTGATGAAGACTGTTCCCAGAAGAGGGGTTTGCGAAGGGTCGTGTCGAAGAAGCCGTTGGCGATCATGCCATGCTGTGCGGGCGGAGTCCCAGTGCGCAACGTGGCCTGGGCTGTGCAGGTCAACGCAGGGAAGAGCGGTTTCAAGGCGCGGGCTGTGCCGCAGGAGGGCGCGCCCAGCTTGCGTACACATTTATAGCCGAGTCCGGCGACCTGTATGACGAGGAGTTTCTTCATAATGGGAGGGGTTCGTCGTGGTGGATGAGTTTAATGGTCTTCCATTTACCGTGCTTCCAACGGAGCAGTATCCCGCTGGTGAAGAGACAGACATAGAGCGCCAGCCAGGCCCAGAGGACTAGGATGTTCTGGCTTTTCCAGATGATGAGGATGGATCCCGGGACGAAAAATCCCCAGCTCCAGAGGGCCATATAAATTAAGACAAAGCGTGTATCACCCGCACCCTTCAAGGCTCCGACAAGGATGATGCTGATGCTGTCAAAGAAACCCCAGATCGTCAGCATAATTAGCATCTGACGTCCGATCGCGAGCAGTTCCTGAGAGGAGAAGAGTGCGTCCTTGGGATTGAAGAGTGCGATATAGAGTTGCGGAAACAAGACAAAGGTGCTGCCGATCAGCGCCATGTAGAGGAGTCCCATGCGCATGGCGGTGAACCCGGCCTTCTCTGCGGCGACACTGTTCTGCGCTCCTTGGTGCTGTCCGACAACTGCAGAAGCCGCCCAGCTGAGGCCCAGAAGGGGTGCGAAGGCGAGGTGGTTGATGCTGAAGGCGATATTGCTGGCGGTTTGGGCGAGGTCGCCCATGCGGCCTGTGAGGATGACGAAGAGGGTGAAGGAGGAGAGGTCGAGTAAGATGTGAAGTCCAGCGGGGGTGCCGAATCGGATCATCCGGAGCAGGAGGGCGGGGTCCGGCTTCCAGACAAGCCAGCGGAGTCGTGCAGCGGAGAGCGTAGAATCGTTCTTCAGGTCCACGTAGTCTTGGAGTGCGTTGGTACGGAAGAAGGCGACTCCTTGAATCACGAGGGTGAGAAGGCCTGCAAGGGCTGTTGCATACGCGGCACCGCGTATGCCTAGTTCAGGAAATCCCCAGACGCCAAAGATGAGCACATAATCAAGAACAACATTGGCGAGGCATCCGATGATATTGGATGTTAGGTTGATCCTAGTTTTTCCGATGCCCATGAAATAGCCGCTGACCACACTGTTCAGTGGCACGATGATGCCGGTCACCATCAGGATGATGAAATACTCTTTTTCAGCGGTAAAGACGGCAGGGGAGTGTCCGCCTATGGCCAAGAGCCAGATCCCGAGGGGAATAAGCGCTAAGATGATCGGCCAGGAGGCAAAGGCGAGCCAGAAACCTTGGAGGGTGGCGTGGACGCAGTGGCCAGGTTTCTTGGCACCATGATACTGAGCTGCAAAGGTGCCGGAGTAACCTGCGACGGTCTGGAAGAGGCAGATCAACGTATAGACCAGAATACCGGAGGGGAGGGCGGCTTGGAGTGTGACGCTGCTATAGCGGGCGAGGAATACGCGATCCGTGAACTGCATGATCGTCATGGCTCCCATGCTCAAGATGAGGGGCATGGCGATACGCCACATCTCGCGATAGCCGCCTGGGGCTGTTGCTTGTATGGTAGATTCTTGTTTCACGGGGATTATTGAGACCACACAGTGGTCTCAATGGAGTGGTTAAAAGAAGACATCGACCACACATCCGCCTTCGCGGATACGGTGGACAGGGTGGTCGCAATGAAGTGGTTAAAAAATGGTCTTAGCATTTGCCCAGAGGGTTTCTTTTACTAGGTTTTCTACTACGCTGGATGCCTTCAACTCCGGCGGCAGGACGTCAAAGGTGTAGGTTTCAAGTTCCATCGGGTAACGCTTCGCTTCCACGGCCTTGAAGAAGTCCGGGGTGAGGGTCTCTTGCGTCGAACGGAGAAGGTCATTGCCCTCCCAGAAGAGGGGAACATGAAAGTGGGTCCGTAACTCAGCCTCTTCATATTGTGCGGCATCTGCCAGCGTCTCAGGGGTTAAGTCCGGGTAATAGATGATCTTGCCACGTGGCAAGCGGATACGGGTCTGGTGCAGATAGACGGGTTCGACAAAGGCGCGCAGAGCCTCCAGGGATTTTGGCGTAACCTGTGTATGGAGGGCGGCGCTCAGTTGGATGCGCGCAATGGAAATGCCGGCGTTCTCGAACTGTGTGAGCGCATCCAGAGGCTCCTCGAAGGCCAAGGCAAAATGACAGGTGTCAAAGCAGAGGCCAAGGTGGCGCCGCACGAGGGCTTCGGCCTCTTCAGGTGAGCGCTTCTTGGTGGCGGAGAGCCAGCGTCTGGCTTCGACGAGCAGTTCATTCTCAAACCAGGAGATGGTGCTGTGCGTATCTTCTAGAAGGCAGTCGGGTTCAGGTTCGATGGCCAGGACAATCTCTTTGCCGTGCTCCTGGCGCAGTTCATCGAGGAGGCAGGCTAGGACAAGCAGGTGCCGGACTGCGGCATGGCGCTTCTGCTCGCTGAGCACGGGTTTCTGATAGCCGAGGGGGAGGGTTGAGATGCTTCCTTTGCCATTCTCCGGGAGGATGTCCACTAACAGGAGTGCAAGTTTGGCGGTATAGTCCAGACGTTCCTGCATGGACCAGTCCGGCAGATAGACCGAGGTCTTCACAGGCGAATCGTGAAAGGTGCCATAAGGGAAGCCGTTGATCATGGAGGAATAGAGTCCGCGCTGCTTCAGGAAATCAACAAAGGCGAGCCGTTCCTCTTCCTCTGTAAACGTATCCGTCGCTGAGGCCGGAAAGCGCAAGCCCAAGGGGTAGGGCGTTTCGGGGGAGAGCCGTTCCTTCACGGCACACGCACTGTTAGCGATCGCCTGATAGATGTCAGCGAGCGTTTCACCGCGATGGATGTTGAGACAGTAGGGAAGCATAAGAGAAAGTTAAAAGCTAAAAGTAAAAAGTGGGAAATGGCTAGAGTTCGAAGATTTCGGTGGGGGCGGGGGTGAGGTTTTCGAGGCCGCGGGAGGTGACGAGGAGGGTGTCCTCGATACCGACCGCGCCCGTGCCGGGGATGACGAATTTGGGTTCCAGTGCAATAGTCATGCCTTCGGCCAGAACGTCCTTGGAACGCGCGCCGAGAATCGGGAGTTCGTTAATGACGATACCGGTGCCATGTCCGACAAACTTCGCCTTTTGCTGGGCGCCCATGAAGCAGTCCGCGAGTCCAGCCTTTGTCGCCATCTCGAGCGCGAGGGTGTAGAGATCTTCGGCTGGTACGCCAGGCTTTGCAACCTCCATGATGGCATTGCGGATCGCGATGGAGACGTGATGCGCGTCGTAAGCGGGTTGCGCAAGCTTGCCGATGGAATAGACACGGGAGCAATCCGTGAGATATCCGTAGAAGTTGGCAGCGATATCCACCAGAACAGCCATACCTTCGATCAGCTTGACTCCACATTGCCCGACAGGAAGGGATGGATGAAGTCCGGCGCCGCCCAAGGCGAAGTCATACGGGGAGACTGCTGCGCCATTGTCGCCTGCCAGAATCGTTCCCATAAAGGCCTCCATGGAGGAGCCTGCGATACGGAACTGGCCGAGGTT
>CAIZQW010000109.1 GCA_903935195.1 uncultured bacterium | reverse complement strand
GTCCAGAAGAAGGCGCCGACAAGCTCAAACAAATCGCCCGTCGCGAGCTTGAGTCCGCCACCAATACTGATGATGTAGAGGCCTGCCAGTGCAAGCACAGCCCCAATCCAAGTCCCTGGCCCTGTCGCACGTCCGAGAAAAATCCCGACGATCGGTACCAGCACCACGTAGAGGCAGGTGATGAAGCCCGCATTGCCCGCCGTCGTCGTCACCAGTCCAAGCTGCTGCAGGGAGGCTGCGATGAAGAGCAACGCGCCCATCAGGGCCGACAACAGGAGTCGCTTCCCGAGACTCAAGCGGACAACTCCGCCCGCAGGTTCGCGCCACCGCTGAACGAGCAGCACCGGCACCAACGACACCGCGCCGAGCGCAAACCGCACCGCACTGAAAGCAAAGGGGCCGATGACCTCCATACCGCTGCGCTGCGCCACAAACGCAAACCCCCAGATGATCGCCACCAGCAGTAGCAAACCATCCGATTTAAGCATATCTTTCATAGTTGTCACGTCACTCTCTTCTCTTCATTACGATGCTTTGTCCATCCGATCACCAATTGTCGGTTCGGAACGAGGATGCGGGCAAGCCGGCTTTGTTCATCAGATTCGGAATATCGGCGCTGCCAAAAGCAAAGCGCACAGCTACCGGTTTGTCGACAGAGGGACTGGACACCACGATCGTGTCGCCCTCGATGATTGCTGTGGCCTCAATGAACTTCCGGTCATCGCCGGCGATGGCGAAGTGGGTCAGCGCCTTACCGTCACGGGTTGCGAGACCACCGCCCAGATGATCGAAAGAGAGGCGGATCGAGCGCCCCTCAACCGCGTGCTTTGTATAGACAGGGCCGGACCACACGAGGTCTTTCCAACCATACGCCTTTGCCAAGGCCAACAAGGCGAGGCGCTCCCCTACTGGCTTCTTCTCCAAGGGGTGAATGTTCTTGGCGTCCCCCACATCCATGATGACCGCCATGCCTGTATTGCACACGGAGAGCGACTTCAGTTGTGCTTCGCGCAGAAAGGCGCTGGCATTCTCCTCATCCCCGCACGGGGCGATCTGCACATAAAGGAAAGGGAAGTCACCCTGTCCCCACTCGCTCCGCCATTCCCGGATCATGGCGGGGAAGAGTCTGGCATACTGCTCTGCCCTGCCCACGTTACTCTCGCCCTGGTACCAGATCACCCCCCTGATTCCGAAGGGGATCAACGGGCGGATCTGGGTATTGTAGAATACAGTCGGAGTTCGCTGAATAATACCGTGAACTTTGCTTTGCTCACGGCTCTCAAAGACGCCGCCGGTTTGCTTCACCACGTTGGCAAACGGTTCGAGCACCGCGTTGAATTCAGGGAATTCCTGGCGCAAATTTTCCGCGCTCATCCACGCTTCGACCGGTGAGCCGCCTCGGGCGCTTTCAACCAAACCGATCGGCACGTTCAACTGTGCGCGAAGCTTGCGTCCGAAGAACAACGCGACCGCACTGAAATCCATCGCCTGCTCCGGCGTGCAGGCCTGCCACGATGCCTCGGTATGCTCCAACGGACGTGCAGCGTAGAGTGGCTTGACCGACCCGAGTCGCAACGCGCTGTCAGTCGCAACCGCGATCTCCTCCTGGTAGCGGCCCTGAAGCGACTTCACCGGCCAATCCATGTTGGACTGCCCGGAACAGATCCAAACCTCACCGACGAGGACATTCTTGAGGACAACCTTATTGCCGCTGCTGTCGCTCACCACCATCTCGGACGGTACAGCGCTGGCCTTGAGCGGCTTGAGTTTAAGCGTCCATCTTGCCACGGCGCAGCCTTTTGGCGAAGACGGGTTGCCGTCCTTGCCGACTTCAGTCGTCACCTTCTGCCCAGCAAACTCAACGGTGATGCTCGCGCCCGGCGTGCTCCAACCCCAGACAGGGAGTTCCATCTCCCGCTGCAAGACCATGTTGTCGCAGAACAGCGACCCCAGCTTAATAGCCACCGGCGGGTTGTTCGTCGCGGATCCCACGACGGGAGAGAGCAACCAGACCGCCGCGAGCGCAAAAACCGTGGTGAAGGACGTTGCCTTCATGCGATACTCGGTTACCTCTTTCATAGGGTGACTTTCCTTGTGCTTGTTAAACCGTTTCCTCCCTCTGAAACTCCCTCGATGAACTCCTGCAGGCTCACCAGCTTCGGCGCTTCGGTGGATTTCTCGATCGCCTCCTTCTTCGCCTTGTAACGCTCGGGAAAGCGATTGCACCAATAGTCCTTACCCTTCCAACTGGGGAGGACCTCCTTGCCATACACGCCGTAGCGAAGAAGATAGTCCAGGCAGTTTTGAATGACATCGCCCCCTACCCGATCCCCGTTCAGCGCTTCCACTATCATCGTCAGTCCCTCGCGGATGTGATGCTTCGACAGCAGGTCGAAGGCCGGCAGGCGCGGACCATCAGCAAACATTTCATTGCTCGGTGCCGCATTCGGGGCAGCCTTGACAATCGCCGGCAACAGTTCCGCCAGATCGCAATTATTCAGCTTCCCATAAATAACCGCCGGCCCGCCACGGGTGACGGAGTCGTCATTCTCCAACATCGCGCGGACTGCCGGATAGAGCAGCTTACGGTCAACACCATCGATGGAACCATTCAGCACCGTCGGACCGCCCACACCCGGATACCCGCAGAAGAGTGCGAGGCCGGTGGCACGCTGGACCGTTCGTCTGGGGTCAGCCGGGTTGGGCGTGGCAGCCAAGCGCAGCAGGTCGTCCGTGCAATCCTTACGCGCCTGCGGTCCGAGAAAGCGGATCGCATGGCACGCCAGGCTCTGGAGCCACGGATCCTTGTCCTTGAGCAAGGCCCGCAGTTGCGGCGATGCCGCATCGGCCCTCGGTCCCAGGCACGCCAGCGCATCGATAGCGCCATAGCGGGCATAGCGGTCGGAGCCGGCTATCAGCTTCAGCAGGGCTGCAAGGCAATCATCCTTGCGCGCGGCCAGTGCCTGGGCTGAACGCTTGCGCATCACCGGCGACCAGCTCCCCAGCCCGGCCAGCAGCTCCTCAGTCGTACGCGCATTGTATCCGTTTTTTCCGTTCACGGGATAGGCGTCGCGTCCAGCGACGATTACATTCTCAACCTCTTTGCTTTTCAGGGGCGACACGGTGCACTGCTTTTTGCCGGTCACATACAGGCTCTTGCGCGGCAGTCCGAAAGCCATCAGATAGGTGCCTGTCAAATCCCAGCCCGTGTAGTTGTTGTTCTCGTCGCCCTCAACAACCTTCTGGTATTCGAAGCCGCCCTGCCAGTTGCGGGCGAGATCGTAATACCAGCTCTGCTCCTTCATGTAGGCGCCCGTGGCCAGGGGTCCGCAGCGACTCACACCTGGCAACGCCCACATCATGTTGAACCAGTTGCCGCAGTGCCCTTGCTCGCGCTCATCATACGCCGCCGTAGCCATCCTGGAATAGAAGGCAGTCGCCTCGCGGTCACCCAGCAGATCGAACAGCACGGCTGCAACGGAACACTTGCCGTTGTCCTCGTGTGACGCAGTCCACGGCAGGTGATCCCCATACGGAATGGCGCCCTTGTCGACATACCAACGCAGAATATCAGCTGACTTGGCGATGGCCTTGTCGAGCGCAGGATCCTTCACGCCGGCTTCACGCGCCAGAACCATTGAAATCGTCATCGCCAAACCAATCTGGTTCATTGCACCGTAGCCGGAGCAGTTGCCATTGGGCTTGCGGCCGCCATGCCCCCAGGTGCCATAGAAACTCTGCGCCTCCACGGCCACCATCGTCGTGCGCTTCAGCTCCGCGAGCATCTCTTGATCGCCTGTGGCCAGGACGTACTCGGCTAGGAAGAGATTCGCGTAGGAATTACCCCACCCGTGGAAGTTCTGCACGCCCTTCATCGATGCCGCTGTTTTCCGAGCATGCGCAGCCAACAGGGGCCGGTACTCCTCCTTGCCAGTGGCCAGGAGCGCAAGCGCATTGAGCATGCCCGGCATTCCTCCGCCATATCCACCCTTGGGCTCAAACCGATCCTCGCGGTTCGCAATCCGTTCACACCCCTGCTCAAAGATCGCCATCGACTTCGGACACTCATACGGGGCCGTATCGCTGTAGCTGCCCAGCACCTTCAGCTTCAGTTCCACATTCGCAGTCTCGCCTCTGCGCCAGCGGATCAGCCGCAGCACGCCCCCACCCTTCTTCGTCTCTGCGGCGGTGATGGCTTTTGCAAACTGTATGCGGGCATCGGCTGTGAATGGCTTGCCCTCGATCCCGAGGATGACGTCGTTCGTGGAGAGGATCCCGTCCGCGGGCGAGCCCTTGTCCACTGCGGTCACCAGGATCTGGCGTGCGGCAGTGCTCCGTCCCCTTTCAGTAAACATCCAGCCCCGGAGGCCTGTCGGCCCGAGCAGCCAGTCATGAGTCTTGTCC
>CAIZQW010000108.1 GCA_903935195.1 uncultured bacterium | reverse complement strand
GGTTTCGGCGGCACGGAGCGTCTCGAGTTCCCGCAGTGGCTTGATGCGCAGCACGCCATCCTCGGGCAGGCTCAACTCGCGCGGCAGCGATTGGATGCCGCTCTGGACGCCGGGCAGATTGCACCACGACCACATGACACGCCGTCCGTCCGGGGTCAGCACGCTTTCCGGCGCGAAGAAATCCCAGCCCTGCCAGTTCATCATGGCGTGGAACTCCGGCAGATATTTCTCATCCTCGAAATCGCCAAGGTAATAGCGGCAGCCCAGTTGGTGGCTGATGCACAGCAGCATCCACTTGTTGCCGAGTTTGAACATGTTGGCGCACGAGACATCCTCGCCCTTGTTGACCCCCAGGGTCGCCGGCATGTCATCGTGCATCAGGAGGCCGAGGTTAACCCAATTCTTCAGGTCCTTGGATTTCATCAGGTGCGATGGGCCGCCGCCGGAGATGCCATAATAGGTATCTCCATTGAGCCAGCAATCGGGATCCCATTGGCGGACCTTGGAGTCCTCACCCGAAGGTTCCTTGGGCATGATGGCCACCGGTTTGGTCCACTGTTCCAGTTGGTCATCGAGGGCGAAAGCCAACTGGTTCCTGCCGGACCCCTCGCCATGATAGATGATGGCCGGCCGGCCATCCTTGGTGATGAATCCGGTGCCGCTGAACATGCCATGGCCGGTCATTTTCGGGGTCAGCGTGGTCGGGTGCCATGTCCAGTGCACCATATCCTTGCTGGAAACATGGGCGAACTTGATCCCGTTGTTGTTGTAGATGTAGTGCAGATGATAGCGGCCTTTCCAATAGAACGCGCAATTCGGATCGCCGGGGAAGGCCCCGCCGGGACCGGGGTGGGCAAGGTGATAGGTCAACCAGTTCGCCGGCGGATTGGCGGGCATCGCCGGGGTTTCGACCATATCCGCCAACTTCTTCGCGGCGGCGATCAACTCGCCGTTTTGCGTGAGGATCAGGCGACCGCCTTCGATTTTGGCTCCGCCGTCAAGGTTGTTATAGGGAAAGCGCCCCATCCGGTCGGTCTCCTGGCCTTTATCGAACGTCCACCAGGCATAAGGCTTGATGGCGGACTCCTTGTTAGGTTCCAGTTTGCGGATCTCGTCGGCGGTGAGCGCCCGGTCGTAGATGCGCGCGTCGTCGATGGATCCCTGGAGGTTGTTGCCGGATCCTGTCCCCTGATGACGCAGACCGAAGACGGCGATGGTGTCCTTGGCGCCGAGCAAGTCGATGTTGTTGGCCTCGTAGGACGCGCAGGGTTCGCCATTCCGATAGATGGTGGTTCGGTTGCCATGGTAAGAAACCGCCATCTGGACGAGCGTCTTGCTGTCCGCCTTTTCAACCTGGCTGGCCTGCTGGTCGGCCTGGGTGCGGGCAAATATTTCGCTGCCCGCCATCCACTTGCCGACAGCCCTTTCGCCAAAGACGATCCCGTCAAATCGATCGCCTGACTGGATCGTGAGGGCGCTGCCGCCCTGCTGGGTCGTGTTTGCGAGACACACCCAGGACACCAGCGTCTTGTCAGTCCCCGCAACCGCCACCGCCCCGGCAACAGCCATACTGCACATGAACCCCGCGACTCCGACAACTACCCCTGCAAATTTCGCACTCATCTGTTTTATTATGTTCATTACTCTTGTTCCTTTTACGGAAATAGAATCTGCCGCTGGTAGCCGCGGTCCTGCGAGACGGCCGGGTCCAGTAGATGGTAGATCGGTTGGAGCACGAGATCCGTGCCTTCGACCAGGAAATCACGCTCGCCTCGACGGTTGAATCGCGCATCAGACTTCACGGACACCGCCTGCGGTCCCGCGTAGCCCAGCATCAGCGGGCCGTAATGGAAAGTGCGGTATTCACCGCGGTCGGCACCGTTGACCCGGTTGATGGGCGCCTTGGCCGCGACGCTCTGCTCGAACGACAGTTCCACCACGTCCCCAGCCTGCCAGCGGCGCGAAACGTTGAGGAATCCGCCTTGGCTGGTCACCGCTGGCCCCTGGCCATTGAGCTTGAGGACCGGGCGCTCAGCCCAGGAGGGCGTAAACAGGCTTAAGGTTCGTGGCTCATCGCCTTGGGCGGCGCTTACCTCAAGCCGCACCTCGCCCTGCCACGGATAGCCCGTCTTTTGGAGGAGCGTGAGAGATTGTTCGCCCCAGCGCAACGTGGCCCGGGCATCCTGGTAAAAGGGCACGATCACGCCCGCGTCGCTCCTGAAAAAGCAATACTGCGCCGCCTTGGTCAGCCCGTCGGCACCCCGCATGGTGCAGCACTGGGTTGCCTCCTGGGATACAATTGTTAGAAAGGGTTTATCCACCGAGGGGCAGCTGTTACAGCCGAGGCCGCCATTGCTTCTCTGATTGACGCTCAGCCCGTTGTAGTAGATCCGATGGGCATCCTCGAGGTAAGTGGCCTCGCCGGTGTAGCGCCACAACTGCACGGCGATGATGAACGCGTCGACAACGGCGCATCCCTCTGTCCACTCAGGCCGACCGAACCAGTTGTGGTTCTCGAAATTCTCGGACATCGCCTTTGCGCGGTAGAGCCGGTACCGATCGGTCGCGACCTGCAGGAGTTCCTTCCGCCCGGTTGTCTCGAAATGCCGAAGTAGCGACCGGGTCGAGATCAGTGTTGAATGAAGCTGGGCATTGATCGCTTCGAGTTCGATCTCTATCCACCGCTTGATGACCGTATCCAGCACTTGCCCCGTCTCCTTGGATGGATGCCTCCTGTAAGCGTCCGTCAACGCGTCAAGACTGCCCGCCATCCCGCAGCCGATGTCCATGGGGGCCAGATCCCATTTCCCGGTTCGTCCGTCGGCCAACTGGAAGCTCTGCGTCTTCCGCTCTGCGGGCGTGATCGGATAGCGGGGGTAGGCCGCGGCAGACGCAAGGTAGATGTTGTTGAGGATCTGATCCGCCCAGGGTTTCACACGACCGTTCTTTTTCCACGCCTCGTATTCATAAAACGCATTGAGCACCCAGAATTGGCCGCCGAGCGCCTGCTCGTGGATCGCGTCGGGCACCATGACCGGTCCGAGGTAGCCCTGGGCGTTGACTCTGCGGGCATACATATCGAGGCTCGCCTCAAGATTCTTGGCAGGCCTCCCGGTGACCTGCTCCAGCAGAACGAGTCCAAGCAAGGTGCGCCCCTCCTTGTCTCCCGGCCATCCGGCGTTGGGTGAGTCATAGAGCCTAGGGGGAGAGTAGAATCCTTCCTCGAGACGATCGAAGCTCGCCGTGAGCCGCTTGGCCAGCTCGCCGGTCATCCTCACGTCGGCGAGTTCCACCGCGACCGGCCAAGGGCGCTCAAGATGTGCCGGCCGGTTGTCCTGGGCAAGGCCGACGGAAGACATCGCCCGAAAAAGCGACACGGCGGCCGCAAGCGTGAAAACGACATTCATTCTACGAGACCTCATACTCATGTTTCTTCCTCCGTTTATTAGGTCGCTGTTTTTGTCCACCAACCAATCGTTTTTGATTTCATTTGGGTCGTCACGGATAACTATACCCGATTCGCAAAAAAAAAGGAATGGACGCCTCTGTTAAAAACATGTATTATCTTGCACGTTTGAGAAGTTACTCCTTCGTTTGTTCCCGCATGGCGGGCGGCGGGCTTGTCTGTAACTTCAAGAGTTTTTCAACTAATTAAACTAATTCAACTAATTTTTTATACTGCTTTGCACGCAACTACTTACCCTACTCTCAATTCGTTCAATTCGTTTAATTCGTTGATAAAAAAGTTACTCGTCTGTTTATTCCCGCATGGCGGGCGGTGTCCTTGTCTATAACTTCAAAAAAAATGCCTTATTGCCTTATTAATCTTAAATTCTACCGTTATGAGTACCAGAAATACTGAAAAGTCCGGGATAGCGGATGCAATCACTTGGCCTGAGCTTGCCGGGGTCACACCGGCCGTGCGTTCCGCCGCCGAGTGGCGTGGCCAACATGTACCCTGTATCACGCGTTCTTATCATCGCTTCTGGGCGCTTGACTATGTTTTTTTACCTCACGGAAGCGTCCGTGTCGGCTCACCGCGTGGGCCGTGGCGTGTACGTCCCCCTCATACGGCACATCTCTATGCGCCGTGCACCCCCTACTGGGAGGACACGCGTATGGAAAAGGGGCCACGCCACAGCGCCTGGGTGCTGTTTTCAGGCGGTGAGCACACAGGCCTGGCAGGCCTGCTTGACCCGGGCCGTGGCTACGCATGCTTCCTGGACCCCCAAGGCATCCTCGGAAGCCTGCTGGCGCAAGCGACGCGCTCGGACGATGAAGGTGGCGAAGCAGGCTTCTGGGAGGCGCAGGCAGCCTTGTGCCGCGTACTGCATCTACTGGTCAACGCGGAGCGTGTGGATGAGGGGACCTATCGTGTCAATTCCGCGAGCAAGAGTATCGAATCCAAATTTGTCAGGGAGGTCAACCGGCTCCTCGGTCGTGATCTGGCGGCACCGCTCAGCCTGGCGCGGGTCGCGGCCGAGATGCACGTGAGTGTGTCGGCCCTGTCCCACCGCTACAAGAGGGAGGTGGGCATGACCCCCATGGCTGCGCGCCGGGCCTTGCGTATCCACCATGCGAAGATCCGGCTCGCACGCGGTTTCCCGCTCAAGTTGATTGCTCAAGAACTCGGCTTCAGTGATGCCTTTCACCTGTCCAAGGCGTTCAAACAGGTGACGGGGCTTGCGCCGCGTCACTTCCTTCGCAAATAGATAGTAATTTTTTCATATTTGCTTCCATTCTAAGGTTTTTGGCTCTTCGAACAATTTAGTGGGTAATAATGCCTCTTTGTAGATCTTCATGGTGTCAAATGATGGTCTATGTTTATGCAATGGTTCGTTTTAACCACAGAGGCGTCCACCTACGCGAATACGCCTACGGCGGACAGGCAGAGGCACAGAGGAGAATGGGAAAGGTATATGAGGATTACCGGTTGTAGAGCTGGATTATTAATCAATTTTAATACGCCAACGGTAATCGATGGAGTGAAACGCTTTGTTCTTTGAATCTCTGT
>CAIZQW010000107.1 GCA_903935195.1 uncultured bacterium | reverse complement strand
TTACTTGGGTACTAGCCCGAATATTTCACGAGAGTAGGTCGGCGAAACCGCCGTGAGGCGCGTTAATACTGGTGTCTAGACAGTTTTAACGGAGTGTTTCGCCGATGCCAAATTGTACGCAAGAAGAAATGAAGTTTGGGCGCCTTGGACGTCGTGTCATCGATGCGAATTTCGAGGGTGGCGCGCTCAGTTCAGACGGTGGTCTGATGCTGCTGCGGCAAGTGGATCGGCGCATCGGTCTGTCGAAGGCGGTGGCCAGTGCGCTGCATGATCCACGCAACCAGGATCGCGTTACGCATGAAATGCGGGATCTGGTGGCGCAACGGCTCTATGCCCTGTGCTGCGGCTACGAAGACCTGAACGACCACGCGGCCTTGCGCAACGATCCGCTGATGCAAACCGCGGTGGGTACGAGTGAGGAACTCGGAAGCAGCCCGACCCTGTGCCGCCTGGAACAGCGGGCGACGCGAGCCGATGTCGCGGCCCTGAACCGGGTGTTGGTCGAGCAGTTCATTGCGAGCCGAGGGAACTGCCCGGACGAATTGGTCTTGGACATCGACGCCTCGGACATTCCCTTGCACGGGGAACAGGAACAGACCGAGTTTCACGCCTACTACGATCACTACTGCTACCTGCCGCTGTACGTGTTCGCTGGCAAGTCCATGCTGGCCTGCGTCCTGCGCCGCAGCCGAATCGACGGAGCCCGGCATGCCGCCGCCGTGATCAAGCTGCTGGTAACCCGGTTGCGCCAGGCCTGGCCGACGGTACGGATCATCGTTCGCGGGGATTCAGGGTTCTGTCGGCAACGGCTGATTCGGTGGTGCGAACGCCATGGTGTTGGCTACGTGATCGGGATGGCCCGCAATGCCCGCCTGCAGCGTCATGTGGCGAATTGGGAGCAGGCGATGGAACTGGCCTACGAGGAAACCCAGACCAAGCAGCGGATGATTGGCCAGTTCTCTTACGCCGCCAAGAGCTGGGACCGGGAACGACGCCTGATCACCCGCTTGGAGTTTGGTGCGCAAGGCACCAATCCACGTTTCATCGTCACTAACCTTGATCGCTCTGCCGAGGAACTTTACGACGAGCTCTACTGCCAGCGCGGCGAGGCCGAGAACCGGATCAAGGAAACTCAACTGGATCTGTTCGGCACGCGCGCCAGTTGCCACAAGTTTCTGGCGAACTGGCTGCGCATTCTCTTCTCGGCGCTGGCCTATACCCTGATGCAGCGCCTGCGGGAACTGGCCCTGGCTACGACGGAACTGGCCAAGGCCACGGCGGCAACGATTCGTGTGCGTTTGCTCAAGATCGGGGCCGCCGTGATCCGCAATACGCGGCGCATTCGCATCCTGCTGGCCTCCCACCATCCCTTGCGCGACATCTACTTCATCGCGGCCAACGCGCTGGCGTCTCCATAGCCACAAAACGAGTGCGGCCCCGACATGTTGATCTTCGGGGGTTGGGGGAAGTCCGTTCGCGATTCGTCAATTTGATCAAAACTCGATCAAACGCCCCACGGATTCAGCAAAAAACCCGTTCGACATATCACCGCGGCACGTTGGTTGGGGCTGGTGAAATATCCGGGCTAGGGTGCCGCCAAACAGGATGGCCCCCGCAAACCAGAATCGCTCATGACGGGGTAGCTCTACCTTGGGCGAATGGGTCAGCGTGCGATAGAGGGTTAGTCCAAGCCCTGCTCCGAGATACAACAGGCCGGCCATGAGCCAAGGACTGATGCTGGTCAAGAGCGCTTTAGCCAATGGCGTGCCAGCACCGAATAGAAGTGCGGCCGTCAGTGCGGCTTGTATGCCTGGCTTGCCAAAGGCTTCAATGACCTTCATTGGGTGAAGTGTCCTGTGACTTGATTCGGGTACGACAGTTTTGGTGTGATCCACATGAGCATGCCTTCAGACGGCTGATTCGTGTTCGCGCATCGTCATTACATAATGGATAGTTGCGCAAGGGAGCAATCAGACCCTCCCTTGCGTTTTGATTACTGACCCGTGAAGTTGGTCGCCATGTAGGTACCCGTCAATGTGTAGAAAACATAGACGGTCTGCTTGTTAGCTTCGGCCTTCGCATTCTTGAAAGTCACGACCCACTCTGGCCCTCGACCGAAATCCTTTTGTGTGGCTTCAGTCGCCTTGATGCCACTCCAGCTTTTGTCTAGCTTCCCGCCTTCGATGAGTTTCTTGACCTGTTTCTCGGCCTTCTTGATCGCCGCAGCCGACGAAATCGGACCGTGGGTATGACTGCCTCCTGGGCCATGCTCGTGGTCAGTACCCGCGAATGAGACGGGGCCGAATAGAAGTGACGAGATGACAAGAGCGGTAGGAATGGTGCGCATGATGAGTTCCTTATAAATTAGTCGATGGACTTGTGGTGATCAGCAGGCTTCTGTGAGTACGGGGCTTGGGGTGCATGACTTCCACCCAGACTATGTGAATGTCCATGGTCGGAATCGCAACCGGATATTGCAACAGCGAAACAGCAAACAAAAGCAAAGAATAGCTTACGCATAGCTCTCCGATCAGTCGATGGTCACACGACCACTTTCCTTGCGGATACGGGCGGCATTCTCCTGATCCATCTTGATGTGCTCGTGGATATGGTTATCCGCGCTGAAGCCGAACTCATCCGGGTGCGTCACGTGCGAGTAACCATGCATCTGCATCAGGAAGAAGAACAAACCGGCACCGATCAGGGTGTAGTTAGCCGCCAAACTGAACGGCTTGAACGACGCCCGCTTGCGCCAACTGGCCAGCAGTATGAGCATGATAGCCAAGGCGGTAATTTGCCCAAGCTCGACGCCGACGTTAAACGAGATGATGTTCATCAGCAGTTCGTTTTTGTTGAGTGGTAACTGCTGCAGGCGTGTCGATAACCCCAAGCCGTGGATCAGGCCCAGACTGGAAATCATGACCAGAAGGCTAGGTGCTTTGATATCAAGTACCCGCTTGAAGCCGTCCAGATTGGAGAAGGCGATGTAGCTGACGCTTAAGCCGATGATGGCATCAATCAAGAAATAATCGACCTGCACAGCATTGAACGTCGCCCAGATCAGTGTCACGCTATGGCCCACGGTGAATGCCGTGATGTATTTGACGATGTCTTTGAAGCTGGACAGAAAAAATACGATGCCAAAGACGAACAGTAGGTGGTCGTAGCCGGAAAGCATGTGGGTCGCGCCAAGCCAGAGATAGCGCCAGTTGCCGCCATCCAGGATGG
>CAIZQW010000106.1 GCA_903935195.1 uncultured bacterium | reverse complement strand
CTAAGAAGTGTCAGTAAGTTGAGAAGCTGTTCCACTACTGTCCGGTTAAAATTGGGTTAGTAACCCGATCAGCCCTGTAAACACTTCTTAAAATCGATGTTATGAGTTATTTCGATTTCATTTATCGGGGCATAGGAATCGTACCTAAAATTCAATAAATTGTTTTCAGAGGTTGTCGAGGCGTTGATAGGGCTGGGCGGGTCAAAAATGCTTCTTGTGGACAATAGATCAAAACAGATATACTGACTCGCATGATGTTATGTTTGTTGCAAAGGACATAGAACAGAAAAAGCGAGTCACTAGCTTGGATCCTGAATGGGGTTCGAGATTGGATGAGTTGCGGGATTTGGCGGCCTCCGGACGGTTGGTCTGTCCGGGCTGTGAGCAGATGCTGCGGTTCAGGGTAGGGGAGCAGCGCAGACCCCATTTCGCGCATCGTGTGTTGTCGGAGTGTCCGCTGGCTAAACAGTCTGCCGAAATTCTGGAAGCCAAGGCGAAGCTTTATGTTTGGCTTTGCACGAAGTATTCAGGTTTGGTCGAGATGGATGTGGATCTGCATATTCCTGACTGGGACCGTGTGGCGGATCTTGTGGTCCACTCCCCGAAGGGCAAGACCTTTGCCTATTGGCTTTTTGATCGCTCGCCGAAAAACCGTTTCGCTTTGCTGAGTGATCATTCTGCTCTCGTCACTAAAAACTTTCTCTTTACCGAGAGCGCACTTCACAAGGAAGAGGGCAACTCGTTGAGCCTGACTGCGGCTCAACGCGATTTCTTGGTGAACTCGGACTTTGATCCGATACGGAGTTCAGGGCATCTTCACTTTCTTGACTCTGCTTCAGGGACACTCACGATCTATCGGGCCTTGGATTGTATTTGCAAACCCACCCTGTACGCTTACAATATTATCCGCGAGGTTCCGTTGGCGTCGGCGCTCATCGATCCCGCAAACGGGGAGATTGCCTGCAAGGAAGATATGCCTACGTTTCTTAAGAGAAAGGAAGCGCAGAAACGAAGTCGTGTTGTTGTGCGACCTGCTGCACCCAAAATGCCCGCCCCTGTAATAGAGCCTCCTTTCCTCCAGGAGCGTCATGTCCTCTATGAGCCACCACCCCGGCAGGCCCCGGTGAAGCCCATTGCGCCCACTGAACCGGAATGGGATGGCGTCTATACATGCGAGATGTGCGGAGCCCGTACGCGGGAGGCGAGCATGACTATGCCGATAAAGAAGACTTGTATTTGCAATCCATGTCTTCCAGAATATAACAAGAAACGTCTTAAGGGATTGGCCCTAAAAGGGTAATGGGTGGTCTAGGGGTCGTATTGGGACATTGGCTTGAAGCCAGCTTGGATTAAAAGTTCCCCGTTGGAATAATTCCCGATTGCCTTTTGTTCTTAGACGCTGTAATATTTTCAAATTCCTGAGATTTAGGTGAATAAAAATGAACTTAATTCTCCGGATCTTAAATGTCTCGGGTTAAAGAGAGGGTCGTGTATTAATAGTATGGCAATAATAATGACTATGCCTTTTGGGTACAGCCTTTTTTGGCATGCGGTTTTTGGAGTAGTTTGGGGCTCCAAAAATTCGTCAAATAAACCATTGACGAAAATGGGCCATTTGGTGCATACTATTCCCATCAAACCCGCCGCGCCTCTGCTTGCATGCGTAATTCGGTGGGTCTTTTTTTGCTTTGATCCGGTGGCGCAGAGGCCGGGAGGCATTTCGTGAAATACAAAAAAGAGCCTCTTACGCTTGAGCAGCAGGCGGATCAACTCATCGCTCGTGGCTTGGTCGCTGACCGGCAAGCCCTCATCAGCCGCCTTCAGGCCGTCAACTACTATCGGCTAACCGGGTATCTCCATCCGTTCCGGATACTGGATGCCTCCGGGAAACCGACAGACCAATTTGCCGCAGGAACCAACTTGGATACGGTATGGCGCCGCTACAATTTCGATCGCCGTTTGCGCATTCTCTGAGTAGGAGAGGGGTTGTGTTTGGACGTAGGACATTGCACAATTAGCAGTTTTCAAAATATCTTTGCCTCCTGTCGGGGGCTCTGCTACATTAATGGCCTTCGTATTGGACGATGGGTCTCGTTCGTGCGGAAAATATTTATAGCTGAGGGAAGCTTTTATGGAGTCATCGGGGCCAAGTCGTAAGGCGCTTCGCTGGAAGCTCTGGGATTATTCGACACCTGGAGATTATTTTGTGACGATCTGCACAGACGGAAAGTCTCCTCTGTTCGGGGCGGTTGCACATGGCCACATGATCCTGAATGATGCGGGAAAAATGGTGCAGAGCGTCTGGGAGCATCTGCCAGCCTATTATCCAGGCATGGAGAGTGGCGAAGCGGTTGTGATGCCGGATCATTTTCATGGCATCGTGCGAATCATCGGGCGGGATCAGAGCCCCGCGGAGACCGGGCGGGATCAGAGCCCCGCCCGTACTGCAGGGGTTGGTCTCCGAGCCAACCCCCTCTCGTTGCCCGATATTATGCGAAATTTCAAATCATATACCACGTCGCAGTTTTTTAAAGCGCGCTGTCCAGCCGGTGCGCCCCGCAAGCTGTGGCATCGCAGTTATTGGGATGTGATTGTTCGGGACGAGAAAGCCTTGGCGAACATACAGAACTACATCCGCTTCAATCCACGGAATTATGAGGCCGTTATGCAATGCGGTGAGCCACAGTTCATTGGCAACCAGGCCCTTCTTATGCAACCAAAGATGGGTTTTCTCTCTTCGCGAGGCGCTTCTTCCCTGCATGGCACATTGCCATTGTGTAAAGACGAAGTTATTCTTTCAGGCTTTCTCTCTCCGCTTGAACGTCAGGTTTTTTGGGCGGGGCTTAAAAATAAGAGACCGCTCATCTGGGTCAAGCCCTGGTCGCTGGACGAAGGGCTGAATGCGCCTGCGATCCAAACCGCCCTTGCGGAAGGGCTGCTGCTGGTTCTGTCACCTTTTGAAAAATCAGTAGCTCCGAGCGTACGCCGGGCTTTGTGGTGCAATGAATATGTGATCGCACAATGCCAGCGTCTGGTCATCGGGTATCTTAACCCAGAGGGCATGCTCGCCTTTATACTCTCCGAAGTCGACCCGGATAAACAGCTTGTCTATCTACAGGATGTGAGTTGTGAATCGTGAGTTGTGAGTTGGGGGAGTGAGAGAAGTTCTAAAGTTCGAAAGTGCTAGCCGGCTTCGCTCCCGCCTCCGCGAATACGCCTATGCGGGCAGGAAGGCTTCCGGCTTCGCTAAGGCTACGCCGTGACAAGACGCCGAGCCGGGGAAGTTCTAAAGTTGGGAATAGCGAATAGCACGTATAGCATGTATGGAATGTATAGCATGTATGGCTGGTGGGGCATGGCTTTCTCAGCAAGATATACTTTTTCGCTACGATCGCTATAAGATTAGGCGCTTGCACGTCCGGCAGCTGCCGGACCCGCGAGTGGCTGAATATCCGGCTTCGCTAAGGCTACGCCGAGACATGCAGCCAGGGCTTATCTCGTGCAAGCACCTGCGTGTCATTGTTTATCGGATGCTGGGTGAAGGACGAGCTGGG
>CAIZQW010000105.1 GCA_903935195.1 uncultured bacterium | reverse complement strand
GGGATCAAGTCCGTGACAATTTCGATTGGCGGGTCTTATGCTTATGGGTATTTGCGCTCAGAGAAGGGTGTGCATCGTTTGGTGCGTCTTTCGCCATTTGATGCAGCTCATCGCCGGCACACGTCTTTTGCGCTGGTGGAAGTGCTGCCACAGGTTGCCGTCTGCGAAGGGCATGTGATAGAATGACCCCTATTGTTAACAGGGGGCTCTCGTAAACCTCATAGCGGACGCGACAGAGCGCGTCCCTCCAGTGCAACGAAAGCGGTTTTTGGCGTCTTCTGGAGGGCCACGCTCTGTCGTGGCCGTAATCGAAAGAGGTTTTGCAGGTGACTCAATAAGGGAACATAAAAAATGAACAGCGTTCAAAAGAATATTGTCGCGATGCTTTCAGCAGGCTTCGTTGTGGGTGTGACACACGCAGGAGGACCGGATACCTTTCAGCTCGGGCCGACTGGCTTGTGCGGGACGCTCTCAAAAAACACAGCCAAGGTCACAAAGGTGGACAAGGGTTCGCCTGCGGAGGGGAAGATCAAGGTCGGCGACGAGCTCGTCGGCGCGGGCGAGAAGAATTTTAAGAGCGATGTCCGTCAAGAACTGGCAGTGGCGATTGACCAGGCTGAGACTCAACAGGCTGGAGGCAAGCTGACGCTCACCCTGAAAGGCAACAAGAAGGTTGATCTGCAGTTGGCGATCCTGGGTAGTTACAGCGCAACAGCGCCGTATGATTGTCCGAAGAGCACGGCGATCATCACGCGGGCTGCTGAGGCCCTGCTGAAGGTCGGCAAACTGGATGCAACCGTTACCCATACCGAACTGCTGGGCCTGATGGCCACGGGTGAACCCAAATACATTGCCGCAGTGACCAAGGCCATCCAAGGGGCTGACTGGATCAAGCCTGATGCCGAGAAGATCGAGCTACTGTTAAAAGGTGAAGGCGACATGGGGTATGTCGGCTGGTATTGGGGATACAACCTGATCACGTTGTGTGAGTATTATTTGCTCACCAAGGATGCCTCGGTTCTGCCTGCGATCAAGATCTACGCATTGGGACTTGCGCGTGGACAGGACTCCGGTGGCTTGTACGGCCATCGCATGGCTTCGCCCAAGCGCAACGGACGTCTTCCAGGATATGCCCAGATGAACCAGCCGAGCATCAGCAATCTCATGGGCATGCTGCTGGCCCAGAAGTGCGGCATTGATGATCCCGTACTCGCGAAAGGGGTTGCGACGACCTATGCTTACTATGCCACGTATGTTGGACGGGGTGGCTTCCCGTATGGCGTCCATGGACCTAACAGCGGGACTTATAATAACAACGGCACCAGCGGTTCAGCTGCGCTCTGCATGGCCCTCAAGGGTAACGCAGAGGGTGTGCGGTTTTTCTCCCAGATGGCCGCGACCACGTACGACGGCCTGGAGAATGGACATGCGAGTACCTTCTTTAATCCGCTCTGGACGCCCCTTGGTGCCAATCTTTCGGGTCCGGAGGTGACCCAGCAGTTCTTCCAGCAATCGCGTTGGTTGCAGACGATGTATCGTTCGTGGACAGGAGGCTTCTCCCGTTTCGGCGACAATGCGAAAGAGGGGAATCAGGCTGGCGTTGCACTGCTGACCTACTGTCTGCCCCGCAAGGCTCTGCTCATTACGGGCAGAGGTGCTGACGAGACGCTGTGGGTCAAAGGCAAAGCAGCCACGGAGGTTGTGGAGCGGAGCAAAACAGATTATAAGAAAAAGAGTGCGGATGAGTTGATTACGTTATTCGGGAGCCCATTCCCGCAAGTGACCCGCGCTGCGGTATGGTCGCTGCGTGAGAAAGGAGTGGACGTTATCCCTAGGCTGACGAAACTCATGACTGGGGGCACAAAGCGTGAGAAGATGAGTGCCATCGAATATTTTGGCTATAAATGTCCAACAAACCAGGCACTCGCACAGATGTCCTGCATCGGCGGCATCCTGCGTAACAAGAAGGAGGATGCTGAGGTTCGCGCAGCTGCGGCTGGTTCGCTGGCTTCAATGGGCGTGCCTGCCTATCCCTACTACAACGACATGCTCGCACTGATTGTTGATGAGGAGCCCGGCGACACCTTCAGGGATGTGGATCAGTCCGTGGGCAGGAGCCTGAATGGGCTCTGCGAGGAACCTTTCAAGGCTGGGGTTGTGACGGACAAGACGCTCTTCTACAAAGCCGCGCTCAAGCTGGCCGATCATAAGCGCCAACATGCGCGGGCGGACGGCATGCGCATGCTCGAAGGGATGCCGGTAGAGGATTTCAGCATTGTGGCGGACAAGGTTATGCACGTCGTTGAGAACAATGACTCCACCTATCACTCATATCACAGTCCGGGCGGCTCGATCGGTTCAGGTGTCGCCATCCTCGCCAATTTGAATGTCAGAGAGGGCATGCAATACGCGCTGGATGTGCTCGATGACGAAAGCGGTAAAGGGTCCTTCAAGATGCGCATGGTCATGGACGCGCTTGCAAAGTATGGTGGAAACGCCAAACCCATGCTGGAGAAGATCAAAATAGATCCCCGGTTCAAAGGTGTTGACCAGAACAAGAAACTCTCAAAGCAGTGGAACAACATGGTCAAGGCGATAGAAGAGGATAAAAATCCACCGAAGCTCAGGTCGCTCGAAGAGGCGAAGCAGATGGGCAAGAAGTAGCAGTTGGCAGTTGGCAGCTGGCAGTTGGCAGCTGGCAGTTGGCAGTAGCAGTGGGCAGTCGGCAGTGCCTCGGGAACAACCTTACGGAGTAACTTTTCGTGTGTTTCATGGGCAAACAATGAAGTTATAGGCAAACGAGAAAACCAATGAACAAAAAGCAGTTAACACGTTGTGCAGGTGTCTGGGTCGCGACCGTGCTGATGGCATTTGTGGCCATTGCAGCACCCAAGATAGAACTTTCAAAACTGACGCCTGAAGGACAGCAGGCGCTTGCCGAATACACGGGTATGCTCGAGTCGCTGCGCGCAGACCT
>CAIZQW010000104.1 GCA_903935195.1 uncultured bacterium | reverse complement strand
TGCAAGCAAGCCTTAAGCGAGCGTTCGGACATCGTGTATACACTTGTCCTCTGCGCGCGCTTATTCCCGAGGTGTTAACCCTGGCACGGCGAAGCCTTAGCGAAGCCGGCTGCCAATTGCTACTGCCAACTGCTACTATGCCGCCCCGGGCGATAGATAAAGGAGTCCCAATAGAGGCGATCGAGTGCGTAGGGGTCGACAGGATCTTTTTCAACATCAAATGGCTCAGGCAGGAGTCCGTAGCGTTTCATCTCGCTCAGGTATTCCATGCGCGGACGGAACCCCAGCATGTCAAAGCGCTTCACCTCATCAAGCCTCTTCTTGCCCGCCTCGATCATGGCGAGCAGTGTGCAATAGTCCGGATCCTGTGCAGAGGCGAAGACAGGCACCCCGTTGGTGGTCATGCAGCGGCCGTGGCCTCCAGCCTCCTTGGCTAGAGGGGCCTTGAGGAAATAGGATTCTTTTGGTCGCGACAGATTGAAGAGTGCATGCCGGCTAGTCTTGAGTCTGGGGTCATCCATCTTGGGTTCCCAGAACGAGAGCTTATTTTCGTCGCTCAAGTAACGCGGGAGAGGCTTTTTCTTGTTGTGATGACAGGAAGCGCAACGACGCTCAAAAACTTCCGTGCCTTGTTTCGTAGTGGGCCAGTCTCGGTCGTTGTTTAAGACCTGCTCGTTCCTGATATAGCCACCGATGGAGCCACAGCCGAGCGCCGCATAGGTGCCTGGATAGGGCGCGCTTGCATCGAGCCACAACGCGATCGTGGCCTGTTCCTGAGGGGAGAGTTTGACCTCGTGGTGAGAACCCTCCACCTTCTTCATGAGCGGACTTCCGCCGCTGCCTAATTGGTAGGGGGCATAGTTGCTCTTTGCGTAGTTGCGTCCATCTGCGATCTGCCGGTGAACGACAAGGGCGTGATAGCTGATGGAGAACATCGGTCCGTGGTCGCCGCAGAGGTCGACACCGCCTTTGCGATCTGTTGGGTTATGGCATCGGACGCAGTGGCGATCCAGGATGGGCTGGACATGCTTTGGAAAATCAGGAACATCAAACACCCGGTCTTTTTCATCAAGGGTGGAGGGCTTCCTCTGAAGGGCCATACTCTTTGACTTATACGGGCGGGGTGCTTGCGTCCTTACTTCATGGCACCCTGTGCAGCCCTGCTGCTCCCCGGGCATGAGCTGTGTAAAGCTTTGCATCCGCTTCACCGAGCGCCCTTGGTCATCCAGCGCCACAAAGAAGAGTGCGCGCAGGGCAGGAGCCTCAAAATACGCCGACCCGTCTGGTTCCACAGGAACGGTCCCGAGGACACGCGGAAGCGTGAAGGTGCCGACATAGCTTAGCGGATCCATGCCACCTGTGAAGTTGATCGGCTTCGGCAGGGACTCGAGGATGATCAGCTTCTTGATGCTTCCGGTTACGACGCCTGTCAAATGGCGGCCTTCGTAAATGTTCTCTAAGAAGAAGGTGCCATGGTCTTCTGTCCAGTCGGCCTTCTCGGCAATCACGATCTCC
>CAIZQW010000103.1 GCA_903935195.1 uncultured bacterium | reverse complement strand
TCCGTGGGATGCAACTGACGGACAGACACTGGCTTTTCAGCTTCAAGCCCCATCTCCCCGACGGGCAGCGTATAGGTCACGGGTTCCCATGTCAGGTTACGCAGCGTCAACAGGCGGGTTGTTGAATCTCCCCGTGCGACGGCATTCGTACCAAAGGTCGCTACAGGTAGCGCAGTCGCGTTGATGAGGATATCGCGATACCGGCGCGCCACATTGAAGATGCGGGCGAATTTTGGATACTCGTCATCGCGCAACAGCCAAGGATTTCCATAGACCTCAGGAGCCAAGATGAGGTTACGTCCAAAGGCTTGCAGGATCATGTCGTCATCAAAATAATCCACACAGGATGAGATGCAGACGCCATGGTCCTCATAGAGGCGGCTGAACCCTTCTGTATTGCCTCGGCTGATGGCTCCCGCGCGATTATGGGGCGCGGTGACATTATTCGAGATATGGACATCCACATATGTTTCCTGCCCATCCCAGAGCTGGGTCGTCATGAGGGCGAGTCCTTCGGGACCCAGCGGCAGGCGATGGTTGAGCGCGATCAGGTCTGGACTATGAACGCGTGATGCCTCCATCATGCGAATGAAGGCTCCCTCTTTTTCAGGACGCAGATTTCCGCAGACCTGGTCAAATTTATAGAGCGCCCAGTTATAGTCCCGGCAGAGTCCGGCCATCATATCAATGCGGGCCTGTTCCTCTTCGGGGGTATTGCCAAAGCCATCCGGGCCTCCCCAATGCCCGAGGCGCGTACCCATACTGGCCGCCTCTTTCACGACACGGGACAACCCATTTGGAAATTGTTTCTTAAAGCGGTCGGATTGTTTCATGATGGCGCTGAAATTCTTGCCATCCACAAAGCCGGCATCAAAGGCATAGATATCCAGCGTCATGCCATACTCGTCATGAAGCCACTTAAAGAAGGCGAGATTGGCAAGCGTCTGCTCCTCGGTCGGCCCTTCATTGGTGTTATTGATCCACGAGAAATATTGGGATTTCGCAGGCGTGGACTGGTCAGCACCCGCCTTGGGATGCTTCTGACTCTCTGCTGCGGCAAACCCAAAGGCCGGTAATAGAACAGAGGCGATACAAACCAAACATGAGGCGATTCTCAATTGTTTCTTCATCGTGGCATGCATGCTATTTTCTCCGCTCTTATTTTTTCTTTTCGTGGGAAGGATCTTCTGCTGCACCTTGATCGCCTGCTTTTGAAACAGGAGCAGTAACTGGGAGGGCATCGCCCGCCTCAGACAAAGAGGCGACTGACGTGGTCAGCAACTTACCTGCCTGGAAGAGTGCGGCGCGAACCGTCGTCTTACGATCCGCCAGGAAGGGGGCGGTGTAACGAGGCGAGGCATAGGAAGGTTCACTCCCGTCCACTGTGTAATGAATTTCAAAAGCCCCTTTCGAGAGCGGACCCCTTAATGATACGCGTTCGAAGGCGATCGTCACTGTTGAAAAATCCTTGATGTACGTATCAGAGAGAATGCCAAAGGCCACAACTTCGACTGGCCCTTCCTGTTCGTCAAGCCCTGCGTAGAAGGTTCGGGCCAGACCGTGGAAGGCCTTGCGCCACGGCTCACGCTGAGGGGTACTATCCACTGGGTCGCCATTCTCGCCACCCAAATAACGGGCAGGACCTAGCAAGGCAAAGCTAATCTGACTATCTGCGCTCGGAACAACGGTGCCAAAGCGGTCCGTCACGGCTACAGAGACCAAGGCCAGATCTTTACGCGAAGGCTTGAGTTTTGAGTTGTCCGTCGTCAGCTTCAACTGGTCTGGCCGTCCCGCAGTAAGTTGCTCCGTTGCTGCGACAGCCTTTCCGCCACGATACGCAATCGCCTTCAATGCGCCTGCTTTGTACGGTACCTTCCAGACGCACTCAAAAAGATCGGAGCGCGGTTTGCGTCCCAGAGATTTGCCATCCTGAAAGAGTTCGATTTCCTCGGCATTGGCATAAGCCACGACAGGGATCTCTTTGCCCTCCAGTCCGGGATGGGTCCAATGGGGCAACAGATGCACCATGGGCTCGTCGGTCCAAACACTCTGATAAAAATAGTAGTGGTCTTTCGGAAAGCCAGCGAGGTCAATGACGCCAAAGTTAAAGGCACGGGCCAGTGGTTTGAAGCCAGACCATCCCGCCTCGCCCTGATAATCAAAACCTGTCCAACGGAATTCGCCCATGACCCAGGGACGCGCAAGCGTACGCTTCCAACAGTTACGCGCCACGAGGCGACGTCCGCAGTTGTCATACGAGGAACGATAGGATGTGCGACCGCCGGAGAAAATCTCTGGTTCGGCATAGTTCGGGAGCTTATCCATGTCTTTATACACGGAGCGCACCGTACGATAAAATCCACGGGTCTGGAAACTGTGCGGCTCCTCTGTCATCACGATGGGCGTTTTAGGATGGTCGCGATGAAAATCCAGCAGGACCGAGTCCTTCTCCACGATGCCACCGTTAAAGCCTGCGACATCCACCCCGTGAATCACAGCGCCTCCGGTTGTCGGACGGGTTGTATCCAGCGTATGAATCAATTCGCTGATCTTGTATTCATCCGTGAGTCCTGTTTCGTTACCGATACTCCAGAAGATCACACAGGGATGGTTCCGGTCGCGGCGGACCCAGTCCGTCACATCGCGCTTCCACTCCGCGGCGAAGAAGCGTCCGCCATAGTCATGATCCGCCTTCTCATGCCAGCCGTCAAAAATTTCGTCCATGACCAGAAAGCCCATGCGATCGCACAGATCATAGAAATCCGGGAGCTGCGGATTGTGCGAGACACGAATCGCATTGCAGCCCATGGCCTTGAGTTGCTTCAAGCGACGCTCCATGAGCGCCTCAGGCATGGCTGCACCTACGGGACTTCCCCCGAGATGTTCACAGACGCCCTTGAGCTTCACAGACTTGTCATTCAGGTAGAAGCCAGTATTCGCATCAAAGCGGAGCGTGCGGATACCAAAGGGCGTCTCAACCTCATCCACCACTGCCCCGGCACGCAACACGCGCGTCTTGAGCGTGTAGAGAGTGGGAGTCTCCACGGACCATAAACGGGGATGTTTTAGAGCGCACTCCTGTGTCACCGTGATTGTTTCCCCGGGGGGTACATTCGTGGTGACTAATCCCTGCGCACAGGCTTGACGGTCAGGTCCAAGCACTTCCATTTCCACGGTGACCTCCGTGGCGACCTTCAGTCTGTTTTTGACCTCTACATCCGCGCGGACCACTGCCGCGTTCGTGTTGACGGAGGGGGTCTGGACAAAAACACCTGAAGGGGGAATATGGACCTGATCTGTGACCATGAGCCGCACATGGCCATAGATGCCGCACCCATGATACCAGCGTGCGCTGGGTTCGCGGGAGTTATCGACTCGGACAGCGATGACATTGCGTCCGGGCTGGAGACGCGAGGTGAGATCGCAGGTAAAGCTGATGTATCCATACGAGCGGGTACCGACTCGAAGGCCATTCAGCCAGACCTCGCTGTTCATGTAGATGCCTTCGAACTCAACAGCGACGGCCTTTCCCTTCCAATCATTCGTCACCTGAAACTCGCGGCGATACCAAGCAACGCCCGACGGCAGGTAACCGCACAATTCGGTCGTTGAATTGGTCCTACTGTAGTCCCCTTCGATGCTCCAGTCATGCGGCACATTCAAGAGTCGCCAGCTCGAATCATCGACCGCGGGAGAAAACCAAGCCGGTTGATCTCCGAGTGCAAAACGCCAGCCACAATCTATATCCTCGACAATACGCGGTCCGGCAAAGCCACTCGCCACGACCATCACACTTGCCAAGAAAGCAACAAGAGATCTGCTCTTCTTAAAAACAAAAACCGGTTCTTCCATAAATATTGCCTATTTCAGTTTGCCAGCGGCTTCTTCCCGCTTTCCTCGCTTATCGAAGACACCTTCGATTCTCCAAGCGTGGCCAGAATATACCATGATTTAGGCCTCAGTACAACACGCATCTGGCTTCAAGTATTAACCTGGAGATTATCGTTTTAGCCGCCATAGGCAAGCAGTGGCGGTTCACTTCCGCTTCATCACCGTATACAAACTTTTCCAGTCCGTTGAGTTTTTTTTGTCGAACCCGCCGCTCTCGATGAAGAGATAGTCCTGATTACCAACCTTCTCGATCGTCATCTTCAACGCTTGCAGCTTCTGCAGATCCATCAGCGTATCGCCGGACCAGACCAGGCTTTCCTGGTCCGTCTTACCCTCTGGCTTCACCGTTAACTTTTGAAGGGCAGGGTTCTTATCAGCAGCGGCTTCCGCCTCAGGCTTAAATGCGTCCACATTTGCAACCTGGGCAACCTGAATCCAATCGCCCAGCACCGCCGTGTTGGAAACAAACGCACCATCAAAAAGGTACTTATCATCATTATTCTGGCTCGTTTGCCACGCACTGGAGAGCATGGGCTGGAAGGCCTTGCCCTTATTGATCATCTCGTCCGTGATTGGCGGAACCTCCATCTCCTGAAGGAATATCGAGAGATGTTGCTTCTTCACGCCAGGCGAACGCTTTCCACCTGGAATCGGGAGGAACCCTTTCGCTGCGATCACGACCTCTTTCTGGAAGATCGGCCACAGCGTTCTGTCAAGATCAAGGCAGATCGGCCTGTCCCCTGCGCGCTTGCCCACACCCTCACTGCGCTGATAGACCTGCTTGCCATTCAGATAGATTTCCACACCGTCCCCTGCGTTCACATGCGACATGCCACCGATCACCAGTCTATAACGATGCCCCTGTTTGAAGGCAGGAAATTTAACCTTAGCTTGGAGCAGGAGGACCTCTTTGTCCCAGAAGGTCTTCAGCGGTTCGCTGCATCTGCAGTAGGGCTGCTTACAGGTGGACATCGGCTCCTTGGGCAACTTGCCACCAAACTGACCAAAGGGCGCGGCCCCCGTCTGCCAGCCTGCTGTCTTGGCATCAAAGTCCGGCGCAGTCCAATTCTCCATGCCCTTGGGCGCACTGACCTTGCGATAGCGCCATCCCGGCTCCCAGATCTTCTCCTCGACCGGATCATAACTGTGATAGAGCCAGGGTATCTCTGTCAGATCAGGACCGTACGTGCGCCAGTCATACTGGGTCATCCCCACGCGGTCATAGAGATCGACCAAGCCTTCCATCTTGGGTTCGCTGGCCTTACCCTTCACCGGCTCGCTTGTCGCCTCTGACTTTAACAGACTATTGGCTGCGACATACTGAGGAACGAGATAATTAATCACAATCGGCTTCAAGGCCTCTTTGACCTTGGGTCCAAACTTGCTGGCGTCTGCAGCCATATAGAGCTCCTTGTGCGGGAGGACCTCGTTCGGGAAACGCTTTCTGCTGATCTCATAGAGCTTATCAAACCCCCCTGGAATATCGGAGAGCTTCCTGGCAATTCCCTTGAGCATATAGTCTGCGCAGTTCGACATGTCCTGTCCGCCAGGCGCTTTGAAGGTGCTGGGATACTTAGTATAGGCGGTCGCCAACTGATCAATCGCAACGGCCTGAACCTCAAGGCCTGCCTCCTGTACCCGCGCCACAACACCGCCGAGCGGACCCAACGCGACGGCGCGCGTATTGCTTGCGACCATCTCGCCAACGACTGGCATAATCTTTTGATAGAACGCTTTATCCGTAGCAAGGGGTGTTACGGCCTTCAATGCGGCTTGACGCAACCACCAATCTTCATGCTTGAGCCATTTTTCAAGACTGCCATAGTAAGGCGCGATCTTCTCAGCCGGAGCGTGGCTGATCATGTCCATCGCCGCCATCACAACCCACCAGGACTCTTGCGGATCACTGATCATGCCCCCGAGCAACGTGATGATCTCATCCGTCAGGTTGACGCCAGTCGCAGGCACCCCTTTCTGTTCACCGCTCACAGCCTTAATGCCCGCCAGCCGTGCTCGCGGATCTTTCGATTTCAGAAGTTCAACAAAAAGATGGTTCCGCTTTTGTCCGCTGATACTACCCGCCGCACTCCCTTGGCTGGTACTATCCGGATGATACGCAGTCATGAGCAACTCAGCATCACTCGCCTTCGGATCTCCGAGTCGACGCATCGTGGGCCACGAGGCATGCGTCGGAAGCGTCTCCTTTGATAAATCAAGCTTCATGCCTGGCTTGTGTTCACCTGCCTGCAGTGACAAGAAGACCTCGTCCGCGGCTGTACCCCAGGGATGCTCGGGAATCTTGTAGGTCTTGGAATATTTTGTCGGAGGCGCACCATAAATACGCAGTTGCTTGCGCGGAACCGTATAGACCAACGGAATGAAGTTGCCCCAGGCTGTGCCGCCACCGTGCCCGGTTGTGCCGTAGTTGACATTCCAGCCGCTCGCCCAGCCAAAGGCGCCATCGTAACGACGCGCCAGTTCATACATCCAACGACGCTCCTTCATGAACGAACGATACATCTCGGGACGCTTCTCCGCCAACAGGCCAGCCGCCGAACCGCGCCACAGCTCGCCAATGCCACCGCCCGTATGCCCATGGAAGAGCCAGGATGTCGTGTAGAAACTCTTGTTCGCGCTGATGTCACGAGCCTTGGCATAGACCGACTTCTCGCCGTCCGGCATGAGCGTCGCTGCTGCAGCCATAGCAAAGGCAAGTCCGCCATTCTTGCCGTTGTCCACACCACCGCCTTCCGGCAGTCCGTCACCATAAGAGACGTTCCAGTGTCCGGCATAACGGTAGAAGTGATAGAGACAAGATTGCAGAGTATGCTCGTCAACCTCCACGCCGCACTCCTTCGCGAGCAACAAGAAGGTGAGGCAGTGCACACCTGCCGCATTCATGTGGCCACCTGCCATGTAATCATAATTGCAGCCGCCACGGCCCATCCAGGAGCCATTGTAGATCGTCTCCTTCAGCCGCTCCATCATGCTCTTAATCGCCGGCAGCACCGAAGCGTCGCCTGTGCGCAGGTAATACTCGCACACTTCTGGGCCGTTATAACCGATGTCCCAGGGAGAAGCCCCGGTTTTACTTCCAGAAAGTTTTCCGCTGAACCAGCCACGAACGACATCGAGGTCTTTCTCTTCGCCTGTGGAAAGAAGAAAGCGCGCAGATCCCCAGCCCCTGGGATTCTTCGCCAGAAAATCAGCAAAAGTACGCACGATCTTGTCGGACTTCGGGCAGTTCATCGGCCACGTGTCACTGTAAGGTCCCAGCACAGGGATCTTCACAATGACCTCTTCAGCCGTTGCCTTGGCATCCGCCTTGACCAGCAACTTGATCACCCCGTCAGTGGCCTCCGCTTCAGTAATCAGGTTGCCGAGGATCACGCGCGGATCAATCTCCTTGAGGACTTTCCCGTTGATACTCTCAATGATCTGGCCTGGCTTCAGTTTACCTGTGGCTTCCGCAGGAGAGCCTTTTTCAATGGTCATGAGATGCATGGTGAAGGCAGGCTGGCGCAATTCAATGCCAATGCCGATCGGACCGATATGGTCAATCAGGTACCGCGCATCCGCCGCGCTGGGATAACTGTGGAAGAGCGGAAAATCCTTGTAGTAAGGATCCTCAAACTTCCCCGTGAGCCCCTCAGCGGCAAATGCGTGACCAGCAACGCCGCAAAGGGCTGCGCTGCACAATACCTTCAACATGTGTGTTCTTTTCATTTGATCTCCTTAAAAACTTCACTGGAATAATAGAATCTTGGAATGATGGGTTATAGCGACGAGACTTCGGGAGCCCATACTGGGAGCACAGGCATCCTGCCTGTGCATTCCACGAACAGGCAAGATGCCTGTTCTCCCAGTGCAACATGCTCGTCAGAACCGTCTCACACGCATCTCTTCCATTATTCCACTATTCCATCATTCCATTATTCCGCTATTCCAACGCCGGCACCTTCTGTTCTTCCACCCAGACACTCAAGGGCCTGATGTACGGACTGTT
>CAIZQW010000102.1 GCA_903935195.1 uncultured bacterium | reverse complement strand
GGCTGTAGTGGAAGGTCGCTTCGTCTTCCTTCAGTCTCTATTCCTTGTTCACGGTCAGACGGACCTTCAATAGGCCGACATTATGGTATTTCCAACCTTTGGATGATTCGCCTGCGGCGGGGCGTCGGGGTCCCGTGTAGAACAGTGTGAACGTCCCATCGGCCTCTTCCACCAATCCCAAGGGTGTCCGGATATCTTTAACCCAGAGCTTCGTGCAGTCCACATCCAGTTGCTTCGCGGCCGACCAGTGCACCCCGTCGACCGAATCCGCGTAGTTCAACCGCAACAAATCGGTTTTTCAGTCTCATCATCTTTGTTTCCCTTCGCATGCTAGTTGTCCTTCCTCAGCGTTCCGCTCTGCGTGTACGCCCCGAGACGCAACAACATCTCGCCGACGTAGGAACTACAGTTCGAGAAGACCATTCTGTAATTGATGTTGTTCAGGGCCGTCGGATTTCCCGGCACCGGTGTATGGCTCATCCAGGTGGGAAAACAACCCTTGGAATGCTGCACTGCGGTCATTGTGTCGGCCATGGCCCGCGCCTTCTTCAGCCACAGCTCATCCTTTGTCGCGGCATGAAACGCCATGCACAGGCGGATGTAGTGGGCGCAATGCCAGTCGATGACCGCGTAGCAGGCGTACTGTTCGCGCACCCCCGGCGTGATGACGTCGCCGGTTGGCTCCCACTCCACGAACTGATCCTCGATGTATGAGGCCAGCTGCAGGGCGATCAACGCATAGCCGTTCTCTGCAGTGGCATGGCGCAGCAGGTATTCGGCGAAGAGCCCTGTGTCGTACCACTCGAGGTTGGCGTAGGGCGGCACCACGATGGCATCGTCCCACTGCCCCTCCCAGCGCAAGGTCTTGCAGGGGTTCTCCAGCATCCAAGCCACCGCCTTGTCGCGGGCTTCGAGAAACTCGTTCCTTCCATGTTTGGCGATCAGGTCATCCAGGAGCAAAACCGCCTGGGCCTGGTCTGACGTGTAGTCATCCACACTCACGCCGGTCTCGGGATTGACCCGCCAGGGCCAGCGTCCCTCGGGAAGTTGGTTCTGCTTGAGCGCCTTGGCAATATCGACCGTGGCATCGAGCCATTTCTTGTCGTGGGTCGCCGCATGGAGATCGAGCAATGCCAGTCCAGCCATGGCGATGCGGGAGACCTGCAATACTTTGAAATCATCAGTGAATTGCGCGGTATTTCCCCGGGCCCGGTGGGTCAGGGGGACTTGGGCGTAGGCCCAGGCGGCGGGCGTGCGGTTGTCGAGCAGAGCCTGCCCGTAGCGTGTGGCCCGTTCCAGAGCCGCCTTGTTCCCTGCGCCGTTCGGCTGCTCCCGGATCGCTGCGGTCAGCAGTCGGATGAAGGAGGCGTAATAGAGGGTCGGAAACTTCCTGATGTTCTGGATGCCCGCGGCATCGTCTCTGTTCTCGTCCAAGTTTTCGCGGATGAGCCATTCCGCTGTCTTCTTGCCGGCTTCGCTGTAGCCGCTCGTTGCCGGACGGTACGGACCCTTGAAATCGGGCTTCCGACGGGCGGGCGACTGGCTCTCCGTCAACACCTTGCCCTCGGCGTCGATTGCCCGGGCGGTGACGACGAATTGGCCTGTGCGCGGCAGCTTCTCCCAGACCTTGGCCAGATCCACCTCGGGCGTGGCCGACTCCAGCGTCGCACTGCCACGCTCCCAGCCGATGGCGAAGGCGTATTTGTCGGCCCCCTCCACCGGCTCGTAGGAGAAGACCGGCGGGTGGATGAACTGCTGATGCACCCGCGTGTTCCAACCGGTACGGATGGGTGCCTTTTTCACCGCGACGGCTACGCTTTGCCAGTTCCCCTGTTCGCTCTCGGCGGCCTTCGCGGCGGCCAGCAGCGGTTGCGGAACCAGCGCCTTGACAGCGTCTGCGCCCAGGGCACGGCTCTGGATCTGGAACTCATCCATGGCCCCCTGGAAGGGCTCGCCATACGTCCCCAGGTACGGCGCCCCCAGACCCGTCGGCACCCCGTCAAAGTCCGCGCGGCACGTGACCACGCGTGTCTGCCTTCCGTTCAGATAGCAGGCGAGGTTGCAGTCCTCACTGAAGACCAGTGCCAGATGCTGCCAGACCCCCTTGTCGCTGATGTTGGCCAGGGGTAGCCACTGCCGGCCGTCCCAGATCTCCAGCACGAGGCCTCTCAACCGCAACGCGCCGGCCTGGGTACCGGAACCTTCAAGCTGGCAGAACACCCGCATATCCGCCGGCGCAGAGGTGCGCTTCAGCCAGAGGGAAATCGTGGCCGGCGCCTTGAGGCCGAGGTCGCCGAGCAGCACCCCCCTGTTCCCCGCATTGAATTGCAGGGCCTTGCCCTCTGCGCCTTGGACCAGGGTCTGCCCGGTGAGGGCTGCGTCGAATTGAACGGGCGTGGTCGGGGTGGTGGTCCCGCCGTTGTCCACGGTGTCGAAGGTGTAAAGGCGATTCGCGTGCGCGACTTGCTCGGCATGACCGATGCCAACCAGAAAACCCGCGCTCACACTCACGGCCGCCACAAGAGAAAGCATTTTTGACATATCAGAATTTCTCCGCTGAAAAGTCCAAGAGGTAGATGACCACGCCCGCATGGCAACTGCACCACCATCGGCTGTAATGGAAGGTCGCTTCGTCTTCCTTCAGTCTCTATTCCTTGTTCACGGTCAGCCGGACCTTCAATAGGCCGACATTCCGGTATTGATTCCAACCTTTGGATGGTTCGCCTGCGGCGGGTCGTTGGAATCCCGTGTAAAACAGCGTAAAGGTTCCATCG
>CAIZQW010000101.1 GCA_903935195.1 uncultured bacterium | reverse complement strand
TCGTCCATCCGCTTGCGCTTTTGCCAGCGTAACCACTTCCTCGGCGCCAAACACCACGCACTCGGCGGTACGCACCGCGCCATGTCCCGCGCCTTCGCGTTTCAGTCGCTGGTATGTTTCACGCGCCGCATCCAATTCAACTTCTGCTGCGGCAACCGATGAAAAACGTCGCACGGGCAGCGACACAAACGCGCGCGTGGCTCCCACCGAAGCAACAGCGGCAAACTGCTCGTCCTGCAACGCATGGAGCGCCTCCACCACAGCGTTGCCGAGCCGGCCACCGAGGCGTTCGGCCTCGGCAAAGGTCTGCGCCTTGACATGATAACGCGGACTCAGATTGCCGCAGGGTCCGTTGTGATAAACCACCTCCACGCCCGGGAAGGCTTGCTGGATGGCTTGACGCGTATAGGCGGGGAAGTCGGACGAGACCAACGTCGAGTCCTCGTGCAGCACCGTGGGGTGCATGGCATAGAAGAGTTGTATGGCCAACAGGGATTTATCCCCTGCCCGCCGCACCGCCACAATCCCGACCTCCGGATCGCGGGCGGCCTCGGGCGAGAGGCGGTTGCAGCCCACGCCATCGACCTGCGCCGAGGTGATCGCCACCTCCGCTGGCACGCAGGTTTCGACGGCCTGGCAGGCGGCTTCGACAATGCCCTGAATCAACTGCTCCCGATAAGAGGGGTCAGGCTCGGGAACCACGGGATCGCCGGACATCGCCAAAACCGAACAGGTGACCGGCCCTGAATGCGTATGGGTGACTGAGATCATGACGTGTTCAGGCGGCACGGCGACACGCGCCTGGATGCGGCGACGGCATTCGTCCACCAGCGTGCTATCGACGTAGAGCACATCCACGGCAACGGCGAGCGTGCAGCGCTGTCCGTCATCGAGGTACAGTGCCGTTGCAAACAACGGATCATGAATGCCCGTCGACATCCGAGGCACATGGGGGTATCCCCACAGGAACATTGAACCCGTCGGAGAGATATCACGCTTGGCTGTTCCGGCTTTAAGCATAATCCTCCAAAAACTGAACGACCTCGGTCGACTGATTTTCCTGACTGCGCAACGCGGCTGTGAAGAGCAAGTGGCTGACCGCAGCTTCCTCCGGCGTGACACAGCCGGCAAAACGCTTGAGCGGCTTCTTGTGAACCAGTTCGTGCAGGAACGCGGCCCACATCTGCAAGATCGAGTCTGAAAAACCAGCCTCGAAAATGTGGCCGGTCAACGAGGTGAAGGCCATCTCGTGTCCCATATCAATCACCTGCCAGGCTTGCTGTCCGCCCGCGTACTTCATGATTTCCAGCGTGTTGATCTGCTTGCTGCTCCAGCGGGCCGACCCTTTCATGCCCAGAATTTCGAGATACCAGGTATTCGTTTGGCCCGGGGCGATGCGCTGGGTCTTGATTGTCAGCGGGAACTCGCTGCCGTCGGCGTCCGACGCGGTACACAACATCGTCGCGTTATCCCACGTCTCGCAGGGGGCCATGCCACCCTTACCGTCGGGACGTTCGGGCACAAGGTTGGAGAGCACGGCGCGCACGGTCTTCGGAAACCAGCCAGACCGGAAGGGCATGTGGCAGGCGTGCATGCCCAGATCGCCCATGCACCCATATTCGCCGTTGAACTTCAGCAGCCGTTTCCAGTTGATGGGCTTATTCACATCCATGTCGCTGGAGTGCAGGAAGCCGCTGTTGACTTCGATCAGGCGGCCAAAGGCCCCCTGCTCGATCATGTCGCCGATCTGCTGCATGGCGGGAAAGAAGGGCGACTCGGAACTGCACCGCACAAACACCTCGGGATGTTGTCCGATACAGTCCATAATCTGAAGATTCGCAGCCAGGTCGATCCCGAAGGGTTTTTCCCCCATCAGATGCTTGCCCGCCTTGATCGCCGCGCAGTATAACTCCGCGTGCAGATGGTGAGGCACCGCAATATAGACCGCCTCAACCTCAGGGTTGGCCAACAGAGCCTGGTACTCCGCTGTCACTTGTTTTACCGAAGTGAAGTGTTCAGCGAACCAACGTGTCAGCGCGGGATTCATGTCGCACACCGCGACGATTTCCGGCCGCACATCCATCTGGGTGAGATGGCACCAGCGCGCAACGGCACTGCCGAACTCGCGCCCCATCAACCCGCAGCCGATGATTCCAAAACGTATCGTCTTCATTTTTGCTCCTTGTCAGCTTCAGTGGAATATTGGAATATTGGAATCATGGAATGATGGGGTTGAATACCTTACGGGGCGAATAGGCCCGAATTTCTCTCCGACAAGTTTCAAGTTTCCACTATTCCAGTATTCCATCATTCCACTTCTCCTAGTACCCCAGCTCCTTCTCGGTCTCGCCAATCGCTTCGTCGATCATATCCAGCCCCTTCATCAGGACCTCGTCCTCCATCACGACCGGCGGGCTCATGCGCAGGATATGGCCGGCGGGAATCCAGGCCAGCCCCTTGGCAAAGGCTTTCTGGTAGACCATCTTTCCAGCAAGGTCCAGCGGCTCTTTGGTCGCTTTATCCTTGACCAGTTCAATGCCCATCAGACAGCCCTTGGCGCGCACGTCTCCAACGATCTTGTGTTCGGCTTTCATGCGCAGCATGCGTTTCAGCGCGATCTCGCCCAAGTGAGCAGAGCGCTCGTTCAACTGCTCCTCCTCGATCGCCTCGATACAGGCCAGCGCAGCCGCGCAGGCCATGGGGTTGCCGCCGTAACTCGACGACGCGGAGATCGCCTCGAAGGACTCCTTGTGCGGTTCGCGCACCGCCACGCAGGTCACAGGGAAGCCGTTGCCGAAGCCCTTGCCCAAGGTGACGATGTCCGGCACCACGCCCCAATGCTCCATACAGAGCCACTTGCCGGTACGTGACATGCTGGTCAACACTTCATCAATCATCAGCAGGATCTTGTGCTTGTCGCAGAGCTTGCGCAGTTTCGGGAAGAAGTCATCTGGCGGCATCACTGACCCGCCCCAGCCTTGGATGGGTTCGAGGACAAAGCCAGCGACCTGACCGCAGGTGCCCTTGTCCAGATACTCTTCGTAAAATTCGATATACTTGTCCGTGTCAATCGTCCCGTCGGGCTTGGTCCACATCGGACGATAAACATCCGGGCGCGGTACCATGTGGGCACCGGGCATACGCGCCGGGCCATACACTTTGGAGCGAATATGTCCGAGCGAGACGCCGCCGTAGGTCTTGCCGTGATAATCGTTGAAGCAGGAGATCATCTCGTGCTGCTTGGTGGCCGCGCGCATTACACGCTGTCCCGCTTCGACAGCAGTCGTTCCTGAATCATAAAACTGAAAACCTGTCAGGTCGCCCGGCAGGATCTGCGCCAGTTTTTCGACTAGCTTGGTCTTGATGGGCGTGGTGAAGTCGTGGATGTTCATCATCTGGGCTGCTGCCTTCTGAACCGCTTCCGTCACTTTCGGATGGCAGTGTCCCAGTGTCGTCACATAGATCCCGGACGAGAAATCGATATACTCATTGCCGTCGACATCCTTCAGGACGCAGCCGTGGCCGGACTCGAAGGTCACGGGGAAGAGTTTCACCTGGCTGCTCAGGCCTTTGAAATACTTCGTGCAGCGATCATGCCACTGCTTGGATTGCGGTCCCGGGGGCGTGACAACGATGTTGGGGATCTTTTTCAGATCCACATGCGCCCAATAATTCGTGTTATTCATCATGACTCCTTTGGTTGGTTTACTTGGTTAGTGGTTTAAAGATAAAACATCAGACAATCCGCACAGGGCCAGCACGCGCTGACGTTCGGCTGCGTCGGCCTCGGGCCAGAGTTTCGCTGGATCGACAGGTGCGTTCGTTTCCTTTTCGAGCAAGCGGAGCGCGGCCTTCGTCCCGGTTGCGAAACGGACCGGCTCCACCCCTTGGGAGAGCGCCAGGCGCATCGTTCCGATCAGGCGGTCGTTCCAGCTCAGCTTCCGGCGCGGATCGCGGATGATCCGCGCCACCTGGTCGCGCAGGTAAGGATTCAGCATCCGCGCCAGCAGATCATCAACATACGCTTGAAATCCTTTTTCAGTGAAGAGCTCATCCACGCCGGCATATTTGCGGATCAATGGCCGGCCCGATTCTTCAAGAAACGCGTCGCGGCAGAAGGCGATGAGCTCCGAATCGTGCGCCGCCTCTGACATAAAGCGCAAGCCTTGTTCATTCGCCAGATATCCCAGGAGCGCATGCACAGCGTTGTGTCCGTACAGCTTCGCCTCCTCGAAGGACAGGAGATCAGCCTTTTCCACAAAGGTGCGGAGCCCGCGAACAAAGCCGGGAAGGGTGATCTTCGTGATCAGGATGCGGTTGAAGGCCTCGACTAGGAAGGCGCGCTCAGCGCCGGGCGTCATGCGTGCCAGACCGTCCTGTTGGATCTGCTCCGCATCCACCACCACGCCGCTCATCTTACCCACCACAGTGTTCAGGACCTGGAACCGGCCGGAGTAGTCGGCACCGACCTTCACGCGCAGGAGCGCGTCAAGAATCTCCGCGGCATGGTTGTTGTTCTCTGCGGTATAGAGCACGGCGGACGGCAGTGTGTCGTCGGCCAGCTTGCGCGTCACGGCCTCCGCCACCAGCGCGGCGACCGAGGCTTCGCCCCGGTCAAAGAAATCAACGCTCGGCAGCGCGGTCGCCATCTCCTGCGCCTCCGCCAGGGCGGCGACGAGGTGCGGGCGGTCCACGGGATCCAGCGGGTTGTAAATCTCGACATCCGTGACGTTGTGGTGCTCGATGCCCCCGGCTGTGGCCACATTCAGCGCAAAGCCATTGTTGGCCCGGACCGCCTGCACCACGTCGGGCATCACCTCCGCGACCACCAGACGTTTAAAGTTGCCCGAGCGCGCCCCTTCGTAGAGAAAGAGTCCGCTCTGAATGGCACCCAGGCCAAAGCCAACAAATGTTGCTCCGTTATTCATCATTTCATCTCAGCCAACGTCTTCAGGACCAGCGGAACCGTCTGTTCCCAGTCTGGCGGAATATCCTCGCTGATCATCAGGCAGGAGCGGGTCTTGCCCGCCGCGGTCTGAAGTCTCCTGATATTTTCAGGCAGTTTAGCCAGGTTGTTATAGAGTCCCAGATTTGGATTCACCCACAAGAACTTATCCGGCCAGCGAGCCCGTGCCTCTTCAACGGTCATGTCACCCTCCGGTGCTTCGGTCAGCGAGTCGATGCCGTCAAACCCGAGGCTGGCGATATCCTCTGCCACACCCCTGATCTGTCCGTCGTAATGCACCTGCAACCGCTTGCCATGCGCAGAGAGAATCTGAATGATCTCGCGATAGAGGGGCACGAGGTGTTGCCGATAGAGGTGCGGTCCCATGGTGACAAGGGAGAGGTTTTCCCACAGTTTAATGTGCTCGGCCTTGCTTGCTGCTGCGGCGCGGACCTCCTCCAGTTTGAGCGCATTCATCTGTTCCAGCAGCGCCATCATCTCCGGCACTTCCATGGCAATATCCAAAGACCATTGCTCAAGGCCCACCCAGTCGACTTGCAACACCATCAGCGGCGTGCGTCCGGTGCCGATGCCAATCATCTGTCCGACCGTGATACCGCCCTCACCGACCTTTTGTTCAGACGCTTCAAAGGCCGCGTTGTCGGTGTGGATCTGAATCCCTTCGAGCGCCCGCGCCATGATCGTGTAATCCTCTGGCGTCTTGATGAAATACTCCTGCCGCCAT
>CAIZQW010000100.1 GCA_903935195.1 uncultured bacterium | reverse complement strand
TGACTTGCCGGTAACTTCATCCTGGGAACGCGGACACTCCTGTCCGCCAACCTATCTTCTCTTCACGATCATTATCTAACCCAAACCTTCTCATCAACCACTACTACACTTCCCCATGTCCCAGGGCTAACAACTTGCTCTGGCGGACAGGAGTGTCCGAGTTCCCAGGTTATATCGCCAAGTTCCTTGCTCGTCTTATTCGAAATTCTTCACAATAAAGGGCAGGGGGTCTACGTTTATGTAGTAATGATGCCTGTAAAATCACCATCCTTGAAGTTGTTTTGTCTGGGGAGTCTGCACCTTGCTGTTGCAATCGCCCTGTTTGTGGGTGTTGCGTCAGGCGTGCCTTTAGTTATGGCGCCGCAGTACAAGATCGATGCGTCTGTCCTCAAGAAGTTGCAAGAGTTGGGTATTCAGCCTTCGGATATCTGTTCGGATGAGGTTTTTGTCCGTAGGGTCTATTTGGATGTGATCGGAACCCTGCCGACGGCTCAGGAGGTCCGGGATTTTCTGGCGGACAAGCGTGCGACCAAGCGTGAGCTATTGATTGACCAGCTCTTGACGCGGAATGAATTCGCAGATTATTGGGCCATGAAGTGGTGTGACCTGCTACGGGTTAAATCTGAATTTCCGATCAATCTCTGGCCCAATGCGGTACAGGCGTACCACCGCTGGATACGGACCAGTATTAAATCAAACATGCCCTATGATCGCTTCGCACGCGAGCTGCTCATTTCCAATGGCAGTAACTTCCGCGTGCCGCAGGTCAATTTCTATCGTGCGGTTCAGAACAAGACCCCCAAAGCATTGGCGCAGACCGTAGCGCTGACCTTCATGGGCACGCGGATTGAACGTTGGCCTGAAGCCAAGCAAGAGGGAATGGCGGCGTTCTTCTCGCAAGTCGGTTACAAGTTCACCGCCGAGTGGAAAGAGGAGATCATCTTCTTTGATCCCTCGTCAAGTAATGCCCAGATGTCTGCAACCTTCCCGGATGGCAAGGCCATCGAGTTCGCGCCGGACCAGGATCCGCGCGAAGTCTTTGCAACTTGGCTGGTGAGCCCCAATAATCCGTGGTTTAGCCGGTGTATCGCGAATCGTGCCTGGTCGTGGTTTATGGGACATGGCATCATTGATGAACCCGATGACATCCGCCCGGATAATCCGCCGGTCAATCCTGAATTGCTGGCGTACCTGGAGAGCGAGTTGATGGCCGGACGTTACGACATTAAGCGGATTTTTGCCATGATCCTGAAGTCGAAGACCTATCAGCGCTCCTGCATCCCCAAATCGAATAAACCGGAAGCGGAGCGGAACTTTGCCTTCTATCCGGTGCGCCGGCTGGAGGCGGAGGTGCTGATCGATGCCTTGAACCAGATCACAGGCGCGACAGAGAAGTATACGAGTTCCATTCCTGAACCCTTCTCCTACATTCCTGAAAACCAGCGCACGATTACTCTGGCCGACGGCAGCATCAGCAGTCCCTTCCTAGGCCTCTACGGACGTTCCGCGCGCGATACAGGACTAGAACGGGAACGCAATAATGAGCCGAACGCCTCGCAGCGATTGTATCTGCTGAACTCGAGCCACATCCAACACAAGTTGGAAAAGGGTGACAAGCTGATCGCGTTGTTCCTAGAACATAAGAAGTCGTCGCGTGAGAAGGTTGATGCGCTCTATCTGACAATTCTTTCACGCTATCCTACTGTTGAGGAAGCAACGGTTCTTTCCGAGTATCAGCAGGACGTGATGGAAAAGCGACGTGTGGCAAAGGATATTGTCTGGGCATTGATCAACACCGCAGAATTTCAATGCCGTCATTAGGAAGCGAATACTTTACCGCAAAAACCGCAAAGAGATTGCTAGGCTATCACATCCGCCTCACCCGTGGATACACGGACGGCGGAATGGATAGCCTAGCGGAGTTGAATACAGAGGTTGCAATTGTCATGTGCGCGACGATAACGAAACCGAATTTGGCTTTGATTAAACCTTCGCAAATGTCCGCTCCGCCGTCCGTGTATCCACGGGCGAGGCGGGCGTGACATTTGCGAAACATTAGCGGTTTTTGCGGAAAAATACAAAACTTTGTATTACGAGGATTTTAATATGACCATGAAACCTTATATGACAAGACGTGAGGCGATGAGACGCGCGATGTTCGGCACAGCGGGACTCTGTCTGGCTGATACATTGGCGTGGGGTGCAGCACCGCTGGCTGTTAAAGGGGATAAGGCGAAGTCTGTCATCCAGATCTGGCTCTGGGGCGGTGCTTCGCACCTGGATACCTTTGATCCGAAGCCTGAGGCGGGAAATGAGTATGCAGGACCATTCAAGGCTGTTAACACGAATGTCTCCGGGATCCGGATCTGCGAGCTCTTGCCGCTTCTGGCGAAGCAGGCGGACAAGTATGCCATTATCCGTGGCATGACGCATGGCAGTAACGCCCATGAGACCGGGACATATATGGTCCAGACCGGACGCAAGGCTGGCGAGCGTGTGATCTATCCAGGGGTGGGCGCGGTGGTCTCAAAGTTCCGTGGCGCGGATGCCGGATATAAGGGGCAGATCCCGCCGTATGTCGTGCTGACCGAACCTCTGGGACGTTTTGACGAGGCTGGATTCCTCGGGGCGAATTACAAACCATTCGGGACAGGCGGTGATCCGTCACAACCCAAGTTTTTGGTCGAGGGCGTTGCAGCGCAGGGTATCACAGATGAGCAACAGCAAGAGAGGCGCGCCTTGCTCAACAAGCTGAACACCTTGCCGAAAAAGTTGCCGGAGGATGCTACGCTCAAGGCGTTGACACGCGCTGAAGTACAGGCATACGACATGATTCTCGGCGAGGGAGCGAAGGTTTTTGATCTCTCCACAGAAAAGGAGGAGTTACGCGAGCAGTATGGCCGCACTAAATTCGGACAGTCCTGCCTGATGGCCCGTCGTCTGGTGGAGAAGGGTGTCCCGTATGTGACGATCAATTACAACGGCTGGGACACGCACAAGGACAATTTCACAACCCTGCGCCGCAAGTTGCCGGAGCTCGATAAAGGGTTGGCGACGTTGATCAAGGATCTCTCGGATCGCGGTCTGCTTTCCAGCACGATCATCTGGTGTGGTAGCGAGTTTGGACGCACGCCGAAGGTTGATTTTTCAGCGCCCTGGAACGGCGGTCGCGGACATTGGGGCGCGGCCTTCAGCACGCTTCTCGCGGGTGGTGGATTCAAGGGCGGTCAGGTGGTCGGCGAGACGGATGCCCATGGCGAACGGGTAAAGAACCGGCCGGTGAGTCCGGCTGAAGTGATTAACAGCATGTATGCGCTCATGGGTATTGACGAACAGGTGAAGCGTCTGCAACCCGCCAATGCGGAGCCCCGTGATCTGCCGTTGGTCCCGTTTAACCTTTTGAAGGAGATCATGTAACCATGAGATATTCAGCAGTCATCCTGGGTTTGTTTCTGCCGCTGTTGCACGTCGACGCACAGCAGCAACGCGAAGCGCACATCGGTTATGTCTTTCCTGCTGGCGGACAGCAGGGCACAACCTTTGAGGTGGTGATCGGTGGTGCTAACCTCGCCGAGGCTTCAGGCGTGGTGGTCTCCGGTTCAGGCGTGACAGCAACGATTGCGAAGCAGGAGAAGCAGGTGACGCCCAAAGAGCAGCAGGAACTCAAGGAGCAGCTGAGTAAATTGCAGGAGAAGCGCAAGCAGGGCGAGATGCTGAACATGGAAGACCGGGAGATGGCTGAGAAGATCAAGGAGCGCTTGACCGCCTTTGGTCGTCGTCTTGCCAATCCGTCGCTGGGTGAATTTGTCACACTGAAAGTCGTTGTGGCGAAAGATGTGGCGCCGGGTCCACGTGAAATACGGTTGCACTCGAAAGCAGGACTCTCCAATCCGCGAACTTTCATTGTCGGAATCCTCCCAGAAATGAGCAAGGCGGACTGGAAGAATGTGCCCAATAAAAAACTGAGCATGGCTGCCAAGATCGATGCGACCCCTGCGCCAATAAACGTGACACTGCCTGTCACGCTGAACGGACAGTTGCCGCCGGGAGGCGTGGATACCTACCGCTTCAAAGCAACGGCAGGTCAGCGATTGGTGGTCACCGTCAGCGCGCGGTCGTTGATCCCCTATCTGGCAGATGCCGTACCAGGCTGGATACAGGCCACGGTGGGCCTGTATGATTCGAAGAACAATGAGGTGGCCTTTGCCGACGACTACACCTTCCGTCCTGACCCTGTGATTTTCTTCACGATCCCCGAAACTGGTAATTACTCGCTCAAAATCCATGACTCGCTCTTTCGTGGCCGAGAAGATTTTGTCTATCGCATGACGGTTGGCGAAGTGCCTTTCATCACCACCATCTTCCCGTCCGGCGGACAGATCGGTACCCAGCCGACCGTAAGTCTGACTGGTTGGAATTTGCCCTTTACAAGGGCTGAATTGGATTTCAGAAAACAGCAGCCCGGTATCTATCCCTTCAAGGTGAACAAGTATTCCAATCCAGTGCCAGTATTGCTGGATACGTTGCCAGAACGGTTCGAGGTCGAACCCAATGGCACGAAATCGAATGCTCCGACTGTAGTTCTTCCAGTGATTGTTAACGGACACATTGATCAGCCGGGCGACTGGGATGCCCTCCGTTTTGAGGGAAAGGAGGGGCAACAGGTTGTCCTCGAGGTTTTTGCGCGTCGGCTCGACTCGCCTGTGGATTCCGTGTTGCGCCTCATCGACCCCTCCGGAAAACAGGTCGCCTCGAATGATGACCGGGAGGACAAGGGGTCCGGCTTGAATACGCATCATGCGGATTCGTATATTTCAACCACGCTGCTGGCCGATGGCTGGTACACGGTTTATCTGGGGGACACCCAGCGCGGAGGGGGTCCGTCCTACGCGTATCGTCTGAGGCTGAGCGCACCCCGGCCTGATTTTGAACTGCGCGTGACGCCGTCCAGCATCAATGTCCGAAACGGCTCGAGTGTGCCGCTCACGGCATTTGCACTCCGGAAGGACGGCTTCACCAACGAGATTGCACTTTTTCTGAAGGATGCGCCAAAGGGATATACAGTAACTGGCGCTGTGATCCCTGCAAACCAGGATCAGATCACATTCACATTGACCCCGCCGCTGGAGGGCGCGCAAGATCCGGTTCCGATTTCGCTGGAGGGGCGTGCGGTGATCCAGGGCAAATCGGTTGTCCGTCAAGCCTTGCCCGCTGATGACATGATGCAGGCCTTTGCCTATCGCCATCTGGTGCTAGCGCAGGAAAGTATGGTCACAGTCCAGGGACGTTTCCGTGTACATGAAGGAATGTCTGTTGTCTCCCCTGTGCCGCTCCGACTTGTGCTAGGGGGCACAGTTCGGTTAAAACTTCAATTGCCTGTGGGGAATAAGGTCAAGGAGATCGCCTTTGAACTGCTGGATCCACCCGAGGGAGTCAGCATCAAAGAGACGAAGGGGATGGAACTGGTGCTACAGGTTGATACTGAAAAAGCGAAACCCGGCTTGAAGGGCAACCTGATTGTCAAGGCTATGGGCGAGCCGGCGTTGAACAGCGATAAGGCCAAGCCGGCAGTGAATAAGTTCAAGATTTCGCTAGGCACCTTCCCGGCTGTGCCGTATGAGATCACCAAGTGATGTTGGTTTTTTCTCACAGAGCTCACAGAGCCCACGGAGTAAAAACAATTCCTCTTGGTTGTTATGATAAATG
>CAIZQW010000099.1 GCA_903935195.1 uncultured bacterium | reverse complement strand
GCTCCGCCGTCCGTGTATTCACGGGTGAGGCGGGCGTGACATTTGCGCTCTTTTAGCGGTTTTTGCGCTAAAACACGAAGGCATTGTTTTCGACTAACCGTGAAGAACCCGAAGTAGCTATTTCAACACCTTGCGCAGACGCTTCATCGCCTCTTCCACATTCTCGCGGCTGTTGAAGGCGCTGATGCGGATATAACCCTGACCGCAACGGCCAAAGCCGGCGCCGGGGGTGGTCACGATCTGAGCGCGCTTGAGGAGCATGTCAAAGAACTTCCAAGAGTCCTTCTGGACATTGACCCAGATATAGGGGCTGTTATCGCCACCCGTCACCGTGTAACCAAGTTCGATCAAGGTCGAACGGATGATCGCCGCATTCTGCAGATAGAAATCAATCAGCGCCTTGGTCTGCTCCTTGCCTGCTGGTGAATAGACTGCCTCGGTCGCCCGCTGGATCGGGTAGGATACGCCATTAAACTTGGTGGTGTGACGACGATTCCACATGGCATGCAGCGGGACAGGCTCGCCCTTCTTCGTATAGCCCACGACTGACTTAGGGACAACCGTGAAGGCGCAACGCGTGCCCGTGAAGCCCGCTGTCTTTGAAAAACTCCGAAACTCGATGGCCACATCGCGTGCGCCTTCAATTTCATAGATGCTGTGGGGCAGTTCAGGATTGCGGATAAAGGCTTCGTAAGCGGCATCAAAGAGAATCAGCGCCTTGTTCGCCTTGGCGTAGTCCACCCAGGCCTTGAGCTGTGCTCGTGTGGCAGTCGCACCCGTCGGATTATTCGGGAAACAGAGGTAAATGAGGTCCACGGGCTGCGTGGGCAAGTCAGGAACAAAGCCATTCTCCTGCGTGCAATCGAGGTAGACAAACCCTTTGTAACGTCCCTTTGAACTCTTTCCTGTACGACCAGCCATGACATTGGTATCCACATAAACGGGATAGACAGGGTCTGGAATGGCAATGGTCAATTTATCAGCAAAGAGCTCCTGGATGTTGGCTGTATCGCACTTGGCACCATCGCTCACAAAGATTTCATCTGCAGCGACGTTTGCTCCGCGGGCGGCAAAATCATTGGCCGCGATCGCTTCGCGGAGGAAATCGTACCCCTGCTCAGGTCCATACCCACGAAAAGTTGAGCGCGAGGCCATTTCATCAACAGCCTTATGCATGGCCTCAATACAGGCCGGAGGCAGTGGTTCTGTCACATCACCAATGCCCAAGCGGATCACCTTTTTGTCTGGATGCTCGCCTTGATAGGTCTTCACGCGTTTGGAAATCTCTGAAAAGAGATAGGACGCCTGCAGTTTCGCGTAATTTTCATTGACTCGAATCATGATTTTATTCTCCTTTTTTGATTTTTCTAACTGGATCTAAAATCCAACGGCCATTGTACCAGAACCATTGCTCAGGATTACGACGGATGGCTGCATCAATCGTCTTGATGACCGCCTCAGTCAAACGAAGAATGTCCGCATCTTTCTCCGATGTGGGATCTGGATAAAGGGGTTCAAAATGGACAAACTCATGTTTTGTCCACCCTTTTCGCATAAAGACCGCGGGGACGATCGGAACATTGGCAGAAATGGCAAAGGCCGCCATGCCACGTCCGAGATTGGCAACACCTCCCAAGAAGGGAACTTCAAGATCCTCCCTCCTCATACGAACATCCGGCAGGATCGCAAAGACCTGTCCGCTCTTTAGATTCTTAATCACCTGCTTCAGGACGCTTCCTCCGCGCTCCAACATCTTAATGCCTTTTTCCCGCTGGCGTATGATCCACGCATTGATATAGGGATTACGTTGGCGCGCAGCGATGCTAAAGATGTTGACGCCATTATAGCTGCAGGCCCACCCCGCCATATCCCAGTTTCCCATGTGAGGCACGGCAAAGATGAGTCCACCATGCTTCGCCACTAACTCTTTTGCCCGTGGAATCTGCTCCTCAAACCCGAGAACATGCGCGTTGACCCATTTCTTCGTAATCCGGGAGGCCCGCATCATTTCAACCACGTTAAACGCGAAATTACGCAACGAGATCCACGCAATCCTCCGAACCTCTCGCTCGGGAAGCTCTTCGCCAAAAACAGACCGTATTCGGCGCGCCACCTTTGTGCGTCTCATACGGATGACATAAAAGAGAAACGCCGCCACCAGCCAAGCCAAAGTAAGCAAGACCCGATAAGGCACGATATTAACCAGACCTGCGACCATGATTAAAAAGCCATATTCAACTCTATTTTGTAAATCTTTAAACATAAAAAGAAGCGTAAAATTAACACAAAATACCTCTGAATATCGAGACTGGATTTTGTTTTTTGATATTTCTTTTAAAATTTTAATTTTTGGCTATACAAGATAGGCCGAAAATGTCTATAATCACTCGCCATATTCTTTTCCCCTTTAAATCGCTGACAGGAGTTGCAATATGGACATCATTCTTCAGGGCTTCGCCCTTCTCGTTTCCGGCATGACTATCGTCTATCTTTTCCTCTGGCTCCTTGTGATTGTGATGAACCAAGCCACCAAGCTTGTCAGTAAATTTAACTATATTCTTCCCGATGACGAGCCGAAGAAAAAACATCGCCACGCCGCACAGCAACAAGCCAAGGATCATACCGCTGTTGCTGTGGCAATCGCAGGTGCCATCGCTCAATCGCGTTAATTCAAACCCCTCTCATTAAACTATACCCCCACTATACACCCAAATCCCCTAACTAAAAGATACGGAGCCTCTCATGTCGAAAAAACAAGTTAACTTTATGTGTACCGCCTTTCGTGACGGTTTTCAATCCGTTTACGGTACGCGTGTGTTACCCGAAGATTTCTTTCCTGCAGTCCAAGCCGCACGTAATGCCGGTATCCAATATTTTGAGGCTGGCGGTGGCGCGATGTTCCAGTCCCCTGTTTTTTATCTCAATAGCGACCCGTACAAGATGATGCAGCGTTTCCGTGACGTTTGCGGACCCGAAGCCAATCTTCAGACGCTTGCACGCGGCGTGAATGTTGTCGCGCTCGATTCAGCCTCCAGCGATGTGATCAAGCTCCATGCTAAGCTCTTTAAGAAGTACGGCATGACGACCATTCGTAACTTTGATGCCCTCAATGACGTGAACAACCTCATTTTTTCCGGCAAGTGCATTGTCGAAGCTGGCTTGAAGCATCAGGTCTGCGTGACCATGATGTCCCTTCCCCCCGAGTGCGCAGGCGCGCATGACGCGGACTTCTATGAAAAATCCTTGCGTGATATTCTGGATGCCGGCATTCCTTATGACTCGGTCTGTTTCAAGGATGCCTCGGGAACCTCCACACCCGCCATGGTCTATGAAACCATCAAGCGTGCGCGCAAGATGCTTCCCGCAGAAACCGCCATCACCTTCCATAGCCATGAAACTGCTGGGTGCTGCGTCATGGCCTACAAAGCAGCCTTAGATGCAGGCGCAGACACCATTGACCTCTCCCTCTCTCCTGTATCCGGCGGCACCTGCCAGCCCGACCTGATCGTGATGTGGCATGCCTTGAGAGGTACGGACTATGATCTTTGCATTGATATTGACAAAGTCCGCGAAGCGGAGCAGATCTTCCGTGAATGCATGAAAGATTATGTGATTCCAACCGAGGCCCTCGCTGTCGAGCCGATGATCCCCTGGTCCCCGATGCCTGGCGGAGCACTCACCGCTAATACGCAGATGCTTCGTGACAACAACCTCATGCCGCGTTATGGCGAGATGATTCACGCGATGGCGGAAGTGGTCAAGAAAGGTGGTTATGGAACCTCCGTCACGCCCGTTTCCCAGTTCTATTTCCAACAGGCTTTCAATAATGTGCTCTTCGGGCCTTGGACGAAAATCGCACCCGGTTATGGCAAGATGGTGTTGGGTTACTTTGGAAAAACACCTGTCGCGCCCGATGCAGATATCGTCAAGATATCCTCGGAACAGCTCAAATTACAGCCCACAACCGAAAATGTACTCGCCATTAATGACCGTGAACCGAAGAAGTCAATCGCTGCCTACGAGACTATCCTCAAAGACAACGACCTTCCTGTCACGGATGAAAACGTCTTTATTATTGCCTCCTGCGAAGACAAGGGGTTGCTCTACCTGAAGGGTGATGCAAAGGTTAACGGTGTACGTAAGCATGAACCTGTAAAAACGAACACCCCCGTCGCCAGCACCGAGAAGGCTGGTTATACCGTCACAGTGAACGGAACCGCTTACGGCGTTGAATTGAAAGGCGACAAGGCGATTGTCAACGGCAAAGAATACGCCATCCGCGTCGCAACTGGACTCTCCCACCCCTCGACCCATGCAGCACCCGCTACTACATCAGCGAAGGTAGAGGAGGTCAAAGCTTATGTCCCTGGCACTGTCCTTCGTATCAGTTGTGTCGTGGGTTCTGTGGTCATGGAAGGGGACGAACTCCTTGTCATGGACGTGATGAAGATGGAGACACCCGTCAAAGCTCCTCACGCTGGCACAGTGCATACAATCAACGTCAACCAAGCTGACAAGGTGAATACTGGGGATATCCTCGTGATGATTAGCTAACCCAAGTCCCCCTTTTTTTTCACGATGAAGAAAGATAATACCGATTATGAAACATTTACTTTTAACGCTCCTGACACTCCTCTCTGTGAACGTCCTTCTGCCGGCACAAACAGCGCCACTTGCTGACACAACTGGCAGTGCCGCGCCAGCGACCGTAACCCCCGCCCTGCCGGGAGTTCCCGCAGTTGTCACGACCGCGCCAGCGCAGGCGGAACCGCTCTGGAAGCAGACCTTACGAAAAGTCAAAGGTCTTCCCGCGGAAACAGGCATCGCTGGCTTCTTCAGAAAAGATGCCCCTGATTATATGGCCAAAGGTTATATTGATGAGAATGGGAAGAAGGTCGAAGGCCATGACGTCAAAGTTGTGGGCAACCTCCCCTACGGTGTCGGCCAGTTGCTCATGGTCTTAATCTGTCTCGGACTCATCTACCTCGCGGTAGTCAAAGACTTTGAACCCCTGTTGCTGTTGCCGATCGGCTTTGGTGGACTCCTCGCCAACCTTCCGATGGCAGGCGTGACGATGCCAGCGATCATGGATCCGATCAGTCATGTCGTCGAACCCGGAGGTTTTCTCTACTACTTCTTTAATTTTGGTGTCTCCACCGGACTCTTCCCGATCATGATCTTCTTTGGTGTGGGCGCGATGACCGACTTTGGTCCGCTGATTGCAAATCCCCGTACCGCGATGCTTGGAGCTGCGGCCCAATTAGGTATCTTTATCGCGCTGATCGGAGCGCTCGTCCTCACCAAGGTCACGGGCGGTGTTATTAACTTTGATATCAAGGACGCCGCCTCGATCGGCATCATTGGTGGAGCGGATGGCCCCACCGCCATTTGGTTGACAACCAAGTTGTCGCCACAACTCCTAGGTGCCATTGCCGTGGCCGCCTATTCATACATGGCGCTTGTCCCGATCATCCAACCCCCGATCATGCGCCTGCTGGTGCCTGAGGCTGAACGCAAGATCGTCATGAAGCAACTTCGTCACGTCTCAAAGATGGAGAAGGTCTGCTTCCCGTTGATCGTGCTGTTGCTCTGCGCCTTACTCCTTCCCAGTGCCGTTCCTTTGATTGGCGCCTTGATGCTCGGGAATCTGGCCCGTGAAGTCGGACCCGCTGTCTCGCGTATTGCCGACACCATGGCCAATCCGTTGATCAACATTGTGACAATCATGCTCGGACTCTCAGTCGGCTCCAAGCTCGCCTGCGAGAAATTTTTGAATATGGAAACGCTCGGCATTCTTATTCTGGGCTTGATTGCCTTTGGCTTTGGGACTGCAGGCGGTTGTATCATGGGCCGCATCATGAACAAATTCTCCAAAGACCCGATTAATCCGCTGATTGGGTCAGCCGGCGTCTCTGCTGTGCCCATGGCAGCACGCGTCTCGAACAAAGTCGGTCTAGAGTCTGATCCGCATAACTACTTGCTCATGCACGCCATGGGACCTAACGTCTCTGGCGTGATTGGTTCTGCGGTTGTGGCAGGCGTTCTTTATAAGCTCTGCACCTAATTTCACAGCCCCACCGAGTGAGTTCACACAAAAGCCATTCCCCGCAAGGGAATGGCTTTTTATTTTTCCCCTACCTGCCTTCGATACTCTGCAGGTGTCTGTCGTACCAGTACCTTAAAATTTCGATAAAAGCGCGGCATCTGCTGAAGGCCAACTTGAGCAGCAATGCTAGCAACAGGAAAATCCGTATCCGCCAACAATTGCTTTGCGCGTAAAATACGTTGGACAATAATCTCCCCTGAGCAAGTATGCTTGAGGGTTCGCATGCATTCATAATCCAACCAGCGGCGTGAACACCGAAGCGCTTTTGCGACATCGTTCGCTTCCAGTTGCTTATGAAGATTTGTCCGGATGTGCTGAATCATTCGTGCGACAAAAACTGAATCAACAGACCGTGAATCCGAACTGTATCGCGGAATCACGCCTGACGGCGGAATACGTATCACCTCTTGTTTCCATACCTTATGAGAAATCCGCCTCTGTAACATCTCGCAAGCGACGATCGCAAGTTTCGTCATCTGCACATCAACTGAGGAGAGTGGCGTACCACAACTATGTGTCATCAACTCGTCATTACCCACGCCAATAATTGAAACATCATCCGGGATATTCAGCCCCTCGGCATTGCAGGCATATACCGATTCCGCACCACGCAAATCGTCTTGTACAAAGAGCGCAAGCGGTTTAGGCAGCTTACTCAGTTTCTTCGATAGCCATGTCGTCGAATCGATAATTTTCCTACCCGGTGCGAACCGTATGGCGCTGATGCCTCTCTTTTCAAGTGTCTTTTTAAAGCCGAACCAACGTAAATCAGATCGTTGCCCTTTTAACCGTTGATAAAAGGCGTAATTAAGGAATCCCCGTTGCAAGAAATACTCGGCAACCTGTTGTCCGCAGAGCAGTCCATCTTCCGCCGTTCCAGACCACCCTTGCTGAGTATCTGCTTCTGACATCCAAACATGAACCGTCGGAATATGTTCATGCTTTCGCAGCCAATCGCGCGTGCTATTCGTAATCGTATAGACTGCAATAATCGCATCCGCTTGGGGCATGTCATACCGCTCAGAGGCAACCGCCATGGTCGCGTCCAGCATCCATCCTGCTTGCACAGCGTAATTTGAGATAGACTTGTGGATCGCCGCAAAGTAACGATCCATGAGCAAAACAACGACTGGTTTTGATTTCATATTTGACTTCTAAAATTGATATAATCATATTCTATTTATGATATTTTCGTCAACTGGAATATCAGCTATACTTTAAAAATGAATAGCAGCTTATATCGGTTAGGGATAGATGTTGGAGGTTCACACATCGCATGTGCTTTGTTTAATTACGACACCTGTGACCTCCTTCATGACCGGGTCCTGCGTGTGGAAATTCATACCCATGGCGAAAGCGACGCTATCCTTGCCGAATTCACAGAGGTTATTAAACGTAATGCGGGTGATTTCCTGACTGCAACAGCTACCATCGGCTTTGCCTTCCCGGGGCCTTTTGATTACGAACAGGGCATTTGCCTCATTCCGCCGGAACTGACGAAATACGAGAAACTCTTTGGTGTAAACATCAAAGCGGAACTGACTCGCCGACTTGGCTTCCAGGGAACGATGCATTTCATGAATGATGCCGCATGTTTTGCGATTGGCGAATATCGCATGGGTGGAGCACGCGGTTCCAAGCGGACCTTGGCGCTGGCCATCGGAACTGGCTTTGGCTCGACCTTTTTGGCCGATGGGAAGCCAATAACCCATGGCTCTACCGTTCCCAGAGATGGCATGCTCTGGCATGTGCCCTACAACGGCGACATAGCTGATAAGACATTCTCTTCACGCGGCCTCTTAAAGGCTTGGAAGGATGCCACTGGTGAAGCCATCAGCGGCGTCAAGGAGTTAGATGACTTAGCGCGTGCAGGGGATCCGCGAGCGCTTGTTGTTTTCCAGAATTGGGGTCGTCAGATGGCCGAATGCCTAACACCCTGGCTTACTGCATGTGACGTCGACACGATTGTCTTGGGAGGCAATATTGCCAAGGCCTGGGATTGGTTCGTACCCGCGTTGAAATCTAGTATCGGTAAAAATGTTCGTGTGGCTCCAGCCGAACTTGGCGAATCAGCTCAGATGATCGGGGCAGCACTGATCGGATAAACAATACGATGAAAAACAGTAAGATAACCTTACTCAGCGTCTTTTCCGCCTTCTTAGTTATGGGGTTTATGACCACCCAATACGGGGCCGTTGGCGGTATCAGCGTCCTCTTAATCACGCTAGCTTATACTGCAGGGATCATGTTATTTAAAGGAGCTAAATGAGACGTGAATTGATCAAGCGTTTGATTGCAGGTGAACCGGTTGAACGGTGTGGGTTTTGGACGGGTAAACCCCATGCAGAGACGTGGCCGATACTGCATCAGTATTTCGGCACACACACCGAGCAAGAGTTTCGTACCACGATTAGAGACGATATCGTCTGGATCAGACCGCAATCCTATCCAGATGGTTACCAGGATCCCTCAGGCCGCAAGCTCTTTGATTCGGGCCTGGACCGGACGAAGCATGCACACCCCCCGCTTGCCACCTGTGAGACGGTCGCTGACGTTGAGGCATTCCCCTGGCCGAACCCGGATTATCTGAACTTTGACTCCTGCATGGCTGACCTTCGCAAGACGGGTGATGTCTATCGCATGAGCGGCTTTTGGACCTGCTTTTTTCACAACATCTGTGATCTGCTGGGAATAGAGGAGTACCTGATCAAGATGTACACCCATCCCGAGGTTGTTGAGGCTGTTACAGACCGAGTTTGCTCCTTTTATTACGAAGCCAATGAACGGTTTTTTACGCTCGCAGGAGAACAGGTGGATGGTTTCTTTTTTGGTAATGATTTCGGAACACAGACCAGCCTCATCTGCGGTCCGGACCAGTTTGACCAGTTCCTCATGCCCTGGTTGAAACGCTTTACGGAGCAGGGTCATCGCCATGGTCATCAGGTCATCCTCCACTCGTGTGGCGCTATCCATGCCGTTATTCCCCGACTTATTGCCGCGGGTGTTGACTGCCTCCATCCGCTACAGGCGTTGGCTACCAACATGGACGCCGAAACGCTGGCACGCGACTTTAAAGGAAAAATCGCCTTCATGGGTGGCATTGACACACAGGAGCTGATGACGAATGGGACACCTGAACAAGTTAAAGCCGAGGTCCGGCGCGTCATGCGTATCCTCGGCCCCCGTCTGATCGTCAGCCCGAGCCACGAGGCACTCTTACCCAATGTCCCACCCGCAAATGTCGAAGCCTTGTCACAAGCCGTATTTGAGGTTAACCCGAAAGTTGAGAGAACCATCTAATGAAAAAAGCCATCCTCCGTGTAGCGACCCTTTGTCTGGCACTCCTGCCGGCAACAACCCGTGCAGCAGACACTTCCTGGCGACCAATTTTGAAATCCTCCCCGGAAGCTTCAACAGTGCCCATGCGCACCGTTTACCTCCTTCCCCATTCGCATACGGATATTGGGTATACGACAATCCAGAATGATATTTACGAAAAGCAGGTCAACAATCTGCTCCAAGGCATCGCAGAGGCAAAGCGCACCGCTGATTATCCCGAAGGTGCACGTTTTGTTTGGAACGTAGAGGTCGCCTGGGCCGCAGACCTCTTGTTGCAACGCCTGCCCCAAAAGACCCAAGACGAGTTTTTCAAGGCGGTGAAACGAGGACAGATCTCGATCAATGGCATGTACCTGAACAACCTGACAGGTTTGTCGCGGCCTGAAGAGTTGATCCGGCTTTTCCGGTATTCCACGCAACTTGCGGAGAATACCGATGTGCCGATTGATTCGGCAATGATCAGCGATGTGCCTGGCTACACGTGGGGAACCGTTCCTGCTATGAACCAAGCAGGTATTCGCTACTTTTCCGTTGCCCCCAATTTCTTTGACCGTATTGGAGACATTCTGGTTCAGTGGGAGAATAAGCCCTTCTGGTGGATCGGCCCTGACGGCGAATCCAAGGTGCTTGTCTGGATTCCCTTCATGGGCTACGCGACCTCCCATGAATGGCGTAAACTCGACGAGCAGCACACGATGGAATTATGTGAAAAGCTTAAGAAAGCGGGCTATCCTTATGACATCGCCTACCTGCGTTGGGCAGGCCTGGGGGATAATGGGATCCCTGATGCCTCCATTTGCGATTTCGTCCGTGATTGGAATAAAACATACGCCTCTCCTCGTTTCGTCATTGCCTCAACGCACGAAGCCTTTTCCGCCTTTGAAAAGCGGTATGGCGACAAATTACCTTGCGTCAAAGGCGAGTGGTCCCCCTACTGGGAAGATGGCGCTGGTTCCTCTGCCGCAGAAACCGCGCTGAACCGCGCCAGTTCGGAGCGCCTCACCCAAGCGCAGGCGTTGTGGGCCATGACCGCGCGTCAGCATTATCCCGTAAAAAGGTTTGAAGAGGCCTGGAATCAGGTCCTGCTCTATTCCGAACACACCTGGGGGGCCCACTGCTCCATCACGAAACCGACTATTCCCTTCACCACAGACCAATGGACGATCAAGCAATCGTATGCGACTGCCGCCAACGTGCAATCACGCCTTCTGCTTTTGGATGCGGTACAGGTCACGTCCGACATCAAGTCCGTTCAAGCCTCCGAACCTGTTGACGTGTACAACACCACTGCTTTCACAAGGAGCGAGGTGACCATTGTCCCCCATGAGGTATCCCCTAATATATCCGCACTCACGGATGCGAAGGGAAAAGCAGCTCCCCTACAACGGCTCAAGAATGGCGACCTCGCCGTCTGGGTGGAGACGCTAGCCCCCTTCTCTGGAAGACGCTACAGTGCCGCATCAAAGCCGGCTACACTCGCCTCCAACGAACTTCGCGTGACATCCAACACGCTCGAAAATGACCGCCTCTTTATCCGCCTCGATCCGACAACAGGAGGAATTGCCGAGTTAAAGGTTAAGGGCTTCGAGCAGAATTTCGCGGATACCGCCAGTGGCACTGCGCTCAATGACTACCTCTATTTCAACGGCGCAGATGCTTCCAAAGCCCAGCGCAGTGGTCCTGCCAAAATTACCATCCAAGAGAACGGACCTCTCGTCGCTTCACTCCTTGTCAGTTCCGATGCTCCCGGTTGCCATGCGCTCTCACGGGAGATCCGCCTAACCTACGGAAGCGACTGTGTCGAAATCTTGAACCTCGTTGACAAGCAGCGTCTCATCGCAAAAAACTACAAGGCACCGGAAGGCAAGGAGAGCCTCAACTTCGCCTTTGCCTTCAATGTGCCGGACGGTGAAATCAAGATGGATATTCCCTTCGGCGTCTTCAGGCCGGAAACCGACCAGATTCCCAGTGCGTGTAAAAACTGGCTGACCTTGGGAACCTGGGCAGAGATCGCAAACAAGACGTTTGGTGTCACCTGGATAACTCTTGATGCACCCCTGGTGCAAGTCGGGCATTTATCCGCGAATTTATTGAACTCGCAAACCAATCCGGATGTCTGGCGTAAAAAGATTGAGCCCTCGCAGAAACTTTTCTCCTGGGCCATGAACAATCACTGGGGCACCAACTATCGCGCCTACCAGGATCAGCCAACCTTGTTTCGTTACGTGATTCGTCCGTATCAAGGAAAGAAAAGCAATGCGGATGCGACAAAAGCAGCAACACGCCATGCGCAACCCCTGCTGGCCCTGCTGGGACGCGGCGCGCCACCTTCTGGACAATCGCTCTTAACTGTTGATTCGACTGCTGTGACCGTGACTGGGCTTAAGCCTGCG
>CAIZQW010000098.1 GCA_903935195.1 uncultured bacterium | reverse complement strand
GGTCCTTCGGCTGTTCGCCGCTGACGCGCACGTAAAGCGCCTCATCGTCGTAAAGCAGCTTGAAGGTGGTCTGCGCGTGTATTTTGCCCTTCCCCCATTTCTTCGATTCCACGAAAGGGGTCGGCGCTATGCTGTCCCAGCATTTCGAATCCATGGTGGGCTTTTCAGGCGCGCGGGCAACGTATAGTTCCTTGTCCTTTTCCTCAGGCACCCCTTCCTTCTTGACTTTTTCAACGTCCCAGTTGAAAGGCGAGCAGTCCAGGAGGCGGTCGGAGATCTGCAGTCGTTTCTTTTTTTGCTCATTTGTGCCGGCCATTTGCGCGATCTGCGTGTTGCGCGCTTCGAGTGCGGCGATCAGCCTGTCAAACGATGCCTTGTCCCTGTCTTTGAGGTAGCCCCGATATTCATGGATGACAAAAGACGTATGCTTGAGGTAATCGAAACTGTTACGCACAGGAATGATTCTGCGCTTGACACGCGGGGTCACTGCGGCATTTTCGGCTTTTGAAAGCGATTCTTCGAGTGAAACAATGTAATCCACCGGCCAGAACGCCCCCACGATGAGCATGAAATCGCAGCCGACAGGAGCCGTCTTCATGTAAGTGGCAAACTGGCGGCGGGCATTCAAACGCATTTGCACATTCGCAAAAAACTTACGCATGGGGTCCGCCGCTTCGAGGAAGGCGGCATCAACGTATTCCTCGAAGAGATCGTGCGGCGTCTTGTATTCCGGATCAATGCCGAGCCGGTAGTAGGTATAGATGGAGGGCCCGTCAATATACATCGTGCCGCTGGAGGACGGCGGCATGTCAATATTGATGATGCGTACATTGTTTTTAACGAAGCGGGCCATGTCTTCGGCAAACGAATTGACGGTATTGTTCGGCATAAAGCCCGAACCATTGAAAGGATAATAATAGACCCCGAAGCCGCCCGGAACCTTGATTTTGCTCCAGCGCTCGAAATTTGCCTCGTCGCTGTAGGCCATCTGAATGATGGTGTTGGGGGGGAACTCACTGAAGGTTTTTGGAGGAAGCGCGGTCGGTCCGTAGGCGATGACCATGAGCTGCTTGCCGGGCCGGTCCTTGAGGAGACGCTCGGCAAAGTCGCAATGCATGATCCACAGCTTTTCCCCCCAGGCAGGATCATTCCGGGAATTGATGCCCGTGGTGGGCTTGATGCCGTAAAGCTCCTCGCAGGCCTTGCACTGGCAGGGCGAATACCCGTCAGGCTGGCCGTCGGTAACGATATCATAGCCTTGGTCGAACTGGTCCAGCATATCCTTGTATGCCAGCTCGCGCACATCCGGGTTGGAATAACAGATTTGCACATTCCGAGCGTTTCCCTGCTGCGGCAGGCGCAACCCATTATTCAGTGCAAAATATTCCGGGTGGCTCTTGCCATATTTTTCCAGCGTGATGACATTGGCGATGCGGTGTGAAGATCCCCCTATTCTGCGCCAGGAATCGGCATGCTGGAGTTTGTAGAAGTAAATGTTGCTGGGAACACTCGCATGGACCAGGTGCTCCTTGAAAAATGGTGACTTGACCATGTTCAGGTCATCAGGTACATGGATTATTTTTTTTGGCATGAATTCGGTACCATCCGCATCCGGCTGCAAATACCGCGCGCCTGCGTAGCGGTAAAGGAATTCACCGGTGCTGAAAAGGGTGCCCGGCTCGATTTTGTCGCCGCGCCGCGAGAGTGGTTCATCACGGTC
>CAIZQW010000097.1 GCA_903935195.1 uncultured bacterium | reverse complement strand
CGTGAATTCCGACTTGGCCTCATCCGGCCGTGTCGAAAAGAGCGGCGCATCCGTATAAAACGAACTGCCGGGCTTCCCGCCGGCACCGCTCGCCTCCCCTGTTGCCACCTGTGCGCCGAGCGCCCCGGCCACGCAGGCCGCCATCACGCTCCGCAGACAATACAATCCCCCTACTTCTTTATGCTTCATTCCCTCACCTGTACTTTCCTTTAAAATTTTTATTTTTTAAAATTATCATGTTTTCAAAAATTTGTCTGTAGCTACTTTAGCTACAAGATGGAGGGGGGGGAGAGAAGTGAAAAGTGAAAAGTGGAAAGTGAAAAGTGGAAAATGAGATAGGTCCTGAGTCTGGTGTCCTGGGTCCAGAAACAGTCCGGTAGTCTCGGCACGTCTGTTGCCGCACTGTCAGTCGTCTGAACGTCTGAACGAAGCCAGTCAATCGGTCTTGCCGCAAATCTAAAATCACAAATCTAAAATCTAAAATCAACCCCCTGCCTCAGCTGCCGAGCGCGCGATATTTAGCCAAAGCGTCGGCGCGCGTGTTGACATGCAGTTTCTGGTAGATGCGCTGGACAAAGGAGGAAACTGTAAAATGGCTGATCCCGAGGTGTGTGCCGATCTCCTTGTAGACATACCCTTTCGCGAGCAGCTCCAACACGGCACGCTCGCGTTCCGTAAGCGCCTCGACGCCGGCCACCGGGGGCAGGCGCTGGAAGGATTGGACGACTTTGCGGGCGATGGTGCCGGACATCGGCGAACTGCCCGAGACCACATCGCGGATCGCACCGATCAGGTCGTCTTTCCGCACCGGCTTCAGCAGATAGCCGGAGGCGCCGACAGAGAGTGCCTCGAAAATAGTATCCGTGTCCTGATGCACGGTCAGCATGATGACATACGTGTCTGGCAAACGGGCGTAGACCTGCCGAACGCACTCCACACCGTTCATCCCGGGCAGATTGATGTCCATCAGTACCACGCATGCGGGCCTTAGCATCAAACCCTCTACGGCATTTTCGCCATTGGCATACTCGCCGACGCAACGGCACTCCGGAAGCTGATTGACAATCGCCGCAAACTGCCGCCGAAGCTGGCCATCATCCTCGACGATGGCCACGGTGATCTCATTTTTTGATAGGGTGTTATCCTGGTTCATTTGTGCCTCATATCGTCACGCGCAATGTTAAGGTTGTGCCACAACCGGGTGCACTTTTGATTTCCAATGTCCCGCCGATCTCCGCCATCCGTTTTCGCATGTTGGAGAGGCCGTTGCCGCCAAAGACTCGCTCCTCAAGCGGTTTGGAAAGATTGTCCGGATCGAATCCGCACCCATCGTCCCGCACGCTGATGGTCAATTCCCTGCCCGCAAAAGCTATACTGAAACTCACCGTACGGGCTCCTGCATGACGGATCGCATTATTCAGGGCCTCCTTCAATACGAGGAAGAGGTGATAGCGGACCGTCGCTGACATCGGCAGCTTCAACACCTCATCGGGCAACTCCAGCCGGCACGACAAACCAGAGGTCTGTAGGAGGCTCTCGACAAAGTGCCCGACAAAAGTCACGAATTTCTCAGCCGTGTCATTCGCGGGTGTCACCGCCCAGACAATCTCGTCCGTCGTACGCGTCAAGGCATGCGTACTGCGGGATATCTCGGTCACGTGCGCACGCACAGGGGAGGAGAGGTCCTCTTCACCTTCCATGAGTTCGCATTGCATGGCGATCTGCGTCAGGCTGACGCCCAGACCATCATGGATGTCGCGCGCAATCCGGCTGCGTTCCTGTTCCACGAGACGTTCCTGGACGAGCCGCAGCCCGATCACATACCGCCATGCGGCGAAGAGGAGGCTCATCACAACTGTGGCGATTAACACCCAGAACCAGATCTGGTGCGAGACAGGCAGCAGGATGCCTAGCGCCACCCGCTGAGGCACACCACTCTTCCGTCCGACGAGACTGATCCGCCAGACGTTTTCACCCGCACTGGCGATCTCCGCCACCGAGCACCCCTCCTCCGCTTGCCAGACGGGCTGCCGGCGGCTATAGATAAACAGATCGCCATCGCGTGCGCCGGCGTCGGCCAGTTCGATCTCCATCGCATCGCGCCGCTGAAGCACACGCTTGACCTCCGCGGCGCCGCAATAAATGTGCAGGCTCGAACCGATCAGCAGCGGCTTCTCAGGCGATTGGTCGAGATCCGTGAATCGGAGGTGCTGCGAGGCCGAAGGCCCGAGTGCCGGCGTCGTCCACGACCCTTGAACCACACCCAAATAGCGGCTATCCCAGAAGGACCAGACTGCATAACGGTGTTTCGGATGCATGCCGACCTTTGCGAAATCCAGCGTGACGGTCCGTTCGGAGGTACTGGGATTCCACAGCAGAGCGACATGCATGTCACCCCACTCCCGCTTGACATGCCCCACCAGGCGAGGCCACTCCCGATCCGTACAAAGGTCGACGACCTCCGTCCGCTCGCGGGCGGGCGGTGTCATCACCTCGACATTGCGCCAATAAGGCCGGAAGCTCTCCCAGTGCCACGGGTCGGCAGTCATGGCCGCGCCGCAGGAGAGCCCCACCATGCTCATCCAGGTACGCACGAGCGGCCAGCCGCCCGCGATCGCGCTGACATTCGCGATGTCCGTACCCATATAATATGAATCGGCATCAATCGCAAACCAGCGGCCATTGAGGTGATAGGAGCGCAGCGCGAAGGGCATGGCATCCCTGACTGAGGTACGCGATGCGCATGCGGCTGTCCTGTTCGCATCCATCAGGCCAACGCTTGCACGTTCCGCCCGGCTGACATTGTACATCAGATACGTGTCTGGCCCCGCTGCCTTGCGCAACGCGGCAAACCCTTCGCGCATGGTCTCGAACGAGGTCTTGAGTGGAAACGCCTCCATGGGGAGGGTGAGCCCCGTTTTATTGATTTTGATATCCGTGAAACCGCACTGCACCATGGAGGTGATCTTATCAGCAACTCCGTCAAAACCCTGAGAGCCGCGAAAATTCAGGAGTACTCCAGGACGTGCGCCGGCGGCCGCGATACGCCGTGCGTAGAAAGCTAGCCCCTCTGAAAACTTCTCATTGGGGACTATCGGTTGTGCGTCGCTCTTAAAAAAACCCGCATCTATCTCCATGACGGCAGGCCGCAACCGTTTTTGGGAGGCCAGTACCGCTTCCACCTCGGCCAACACATCCTTCCCCGAGATGTTTTCCTCATGAAAGGACCAACTATTCCAGCCTGACAGCGCACCT
>CAIZQW010000096.1 GCA_903935195.1 uncultured bacterium | reverse complement strand
TAGATGAAATTACCGAAAAAATATTCATCATTCCACCACAACGCGTTCGCTATCTTGCAGAAATTGCAGAAACAGTAAGGACCTATAATAAATGGTCGAACGATCAGGCAAGTGTTGCACAAAAACTTTATAGCATAAAGCAAACCATTGATACATTAAAAGAAAGCTAAATTATTTGGATTACAAGGCTTTATTCGTAAACCTTTTAGAGAATCTGAATTATTTGGAGAAATTGGAAGGACTTTAGGAATAACCTATAAATACGAAACTGATAATACAGCAGTATCTGATATTGGAGCAGCTGAAACAGATGAGATGGCTTTAAGCAGGATATTGCGGAGACCATCGCAGCCTTGGATTTCATCACCGACCCAGAGGCAGTGCCGAAGCGTGAAGAGCTGAAGGCGATGTCGATCGCCTGCGATGCGGTATTGACCTTTGCAAGACGGCATGCTGAACTGGCGGAACAGATGGCCCTCGCCGAGAAGAATCCGCAACGTAAGGCTGAGCTCGACCAGATCGCTGCGACCTGTCGCTGGGTTCCAGAGAATGCCCCGCGCACCTTCCGGGAAGCGCTGCAGATGTATTGGTTCATGCACCTGGGAACCATTACCGAGCTGAATGGCTGGGATGCAATGAATCCCGGACATCTTGACCGCTATCTCTATCCCTTCTTTAAAAAGGATTGCGATGACGGCATCTTGACGCGCGAACTCGCACGTGAATTGCTGGAGTGCTTCTGGATCAAATTCAATAATCAGCCAGCTCCGCCGAAGGTTGGCGTGACCGCGCAGGAGAGCGGCACCTATAACGATTTTACCAACATCAATATCGGCGGTATTATGCCGGATGGCACGGATGGCGTCAATGAGCTCTCCTATCTGATGTTGGAGGTGGTGGACTCTATTCATCTGCTCCAGCCGCAGTCGAATATCCAGCTCAGCCGCAAGAACCCCGACAAGTTTTTAAAAGCCGCCTGCGAAGTGATTCGTCAGGGGTATGGCTATCCCTCTGTCTTCAATGCAGACGGCGTAGTCGAACAGATGGTCCGTGTCGGCAAGAACATTCAAGACGCGCGCGAAGGCGGCAACAGCGGCTGTGTCGAGACTGGCGCCTTTGGCAAGGAGGCTTACGTTTTGACCGGGTATCTCAACACACCCAAAATTTTTGAGTTGGCGTTGAATAATGGCGTGGATGCTCGGACGGGTAAGCAGGTCGGGCCGCAGACAGGTGATCCCAAGTCCTTCCAGTCGTTTGAAGATGTCTATACTGCCTTTGAGAAGCAGTTGAAGGTTGTCGTGGACATCAAAATGGCGGGCAACCTCTTCATCGAAAAGATGTATGCGACCGAGATGCCCGCGGTCTTCCTCTCTGTTCTGATTGACGATTGTATCAAGAAGGGCAAGGATTACAATGCCGGTGGCGCGCGCTATAACACCAGTTACATCCAGTGCGTGGGCATCGGAACCATTACGGACAGCCTTTCGGCCATAAAGACACATGTCTTCGAACAGGATACAATCTCGCTGCCTCAGCTCATGGATGCGTTGAAGGCTGATTTTGCCGGTCAAGAGGCGTTGCGCTTAAAGCTCTGGAATAAGACGCCGCGCTATGGCAATGATGACGATGCCGCGGATGATCTGATGAAGCGCGTCTTCAACTCGCTCTATGCCGCGATTGACGGACGCCCGAACCTGCGTGGAGGGGAATATCATGTGGATATGCTCCCCACCACCTGCCATATCTACTTCGGGCTTGTGCTGTGCGCGACACCTGACGGACGCAAAGCTAAGCAGCCTGTCTCGGAGGGTATCTCGCCTGTGCAGGGCGCGGACCGTCACGGCCCAACCGCAGTGATTGCCTCTGCCGCGAAGATGGATCAGCTCCGGACAGGTGGCACGTTGTTGAACATGAAGTTCCTGCCTGGCACCTTGCGCGGACAAGAGGGCATTGATAAGCTTGCCCAGCTTATCAGATCCTATTTCCGGCTGGACGGCCATCACATGCAGTTCAACGTGGTGGATGCAGAGACCCTTCGTGAGGCGCAACGCAATCCGGAACAGCATCGTGATCTGATCGTCCGTGTGGCCGGTTATAGTGACTACTTCTGTGATCTCAGCAAAGAGTTGCAGGAAGAGATCATTGCGCGTACGGCTCAAGAATCTTTCTAGTGGGGGGGCTGTTGGGTCTAAAAGGAAAACATGGGAAATTTATTCGTGTTCATCATCGGTTGGTTCGAGTCTCCCACCCCCCTCAAGGAGAGACGTCAAAAGACGTTATGGGGTCTTCTTTCGGCTGGACCTGAAGAAAGCGTAGAGGTGCACGTTCAATGACAGAGCCCCTTCAGTTTGCGATGAACTCGGGCTTTAAGCTCTTTTTCATCTTTTGTCCTTTCTTGACGGTCTCCTTATTTTTAGGCATTACACGCGATTTTAAACATGCCCGTCGGCAAGCCTTTGCGATGAAGGCGACCTTTGCGATTGCAGCGCTCTGTCTATCATTTTACTTTTTTGGGTCGATTATCTTTGCTATCTTTGGTCTGACGCTGGATGCCTTCCGTATTGGGGCAGGGGCGCTCCTCTTTCTGACGGCGGTTGATCTTGTTCGTGGTAGGGCAGAAGAACCCAGAAAGGCCCAGAATGAGTCTGACACGGAGAAGGTGGTGGTCCCCTTCTCGTTTCCGATTGTCGTCGGTCCGGCAGTGATCGGCGTCTTGTTCGTGATGGGTGCTGATGTGGATACCCCGACGATGAAAGTGGCTGGCGCGCTGGCTGTCTTGGCGGCGGTACTGGTTCAAGGATGCCTTCTGTTAATGGCCACCCAGGTTGAACAATGGATGGGCAAGACGAATCTTGCGGTTTTCAGTAAAATCACCGGAATCATCCTTGCCGCGCTGGCGAGCCAGATGATCTTTACGGGCATTAAAGCCTTTTTGGCGTAACACGAAACACGGTTTTTTAAGGAGCAACTATGGATACACTGACAGCACTATCACCCCTTGATGGACGTTACGCCTCGAAGTTGACGGAGCTCGCGCCGATCTTTTCAGAGTTTGGCTTGATCCAGCGCCGTGTGGCCGTGGAGATGGCGTGGTTGGAGGCTCTTTGCGATGCCGAGCAGATCCCAGAAGCCCACGCGTTAACTAACGAGGAGCGGCTGACGTTATGGGCCATTGCTAAGGATTTCTCTTTGGATGATGCGCGTCGTGTGAAGACGATTGAGGCGACGACTAATCATGATGTCAAAGCCGTCGAGTATTTCATCAAGGAACGGCTCGCTGGAACCTCTCTGGAGTCGCGGAGCGAGTTCGTCCATTTCGCCTGTACCTCTGAAGATATCAACAATATGGCGCATGCGCTCATGTTGCGTGATGGGCTTGCCGTGCTTCGTGCCGCACAGAAGAAGCTGACGGAGACACTGGCCTCTTTTGCGGTGGAAACGAAGGATGCAGCCATGCTGGCCCGTACACACGGACAGCCTGCTTCTCCGACGACAGTGGGCAAGGAGCTTGCCGTCTTTGTGCATCGCTTGAATCGCCAGTCAGCCCAGCTTGATGCCATTGTGATGCCGGCCAAGATGAATGGGGCTGTGGGGTGTTTTAATGCGCATCTTTCGGCCTATCCGGCCGTGGACTGGGAAGCACTTTCACGGAGGGTGATTGAAGGGGCGTTCGGGTTGAAGCAGAACGTACTGACCACGCAAATTGAAGCGCATGATGGCATTGCAGAGTTGTTTGATGCACTGTCGCGGTGGAACACCATTTTGCTTGATCTTGATCGCGACATTTGGGCCTATATCTCATTAGGGTATCTTGGACAAAAAACGGTCAAAGGCGAGATCGGGTCCTCCACGATGCCGCACAAGGTCAACCCGATTGACTTCGAAAATAGCGAAGGTAATCTCGGTTTGGCAAATGCCCTGCTGGAGCACATGGCGCGCAAACTGCCCATCTCCCGCTTGCAACGCGACCTGACAGACTCCACAGTGCTTCGCAACATGGGCGTTGGCTTTGGTTACTCGCTTGCGGCCTATCAGGCAACCCTCAAAGGTTTAGGTAAAATCAAATTGAACCCTCTTCGCCTTGAGGAAGATCTCAATGAGGCGTGGGAAGTGCTGGCTGAGCCTGTTCAGACCGTGATGCGCAAGCTCGGCAAGCCCAATCCGTATGAACAGCTCAAGGAGCTGACCCGTGGCAAGAAGATTACCGCTGAATCCATGCGTCAATTTATTAATGGACTTGATATCCCGTCCGAGGACAAGAAGCGGTTGCTTGACCTCACACCTGCGCGCTACATCGGAATTGCCAGTCAACTGGTCAGCCATATTCAGTAAAGGAAAGAGACTATGAGTACTCCCACCATTCGCTCGGCCGTTCTAAAAGATGCGGAACAGATCTTTGAACTGATTCGTGAGCATAAAGAGGATTTGATCTCGCGTCCCATGGGGGATATTATTCAAAACATCGATCGTTTTTTTGTAGCGGATGTGGGGGGGATTGCGGTCGCCTGTGCTGCCTACCAGATTCTCCCTGAAATTGGCGTGCCTGAACGTGCCTCTGTTGAAATTCAATCTGTGGCCGTTCATGCGGACTATCGCCGGCATCATGTTGGCACGAAGATTGTTCAACATATTTTAGAGCGCATCAAAGTTTTTCAACCTGCTCAGGCCATTGTCCTGACCTTTGCACCTGACTTTTTTGGCTCCCTTGGCTTTCGGCGCATTGAGAAGACACAGGTCATGCATAAACTCTACATGGGGTGCATTAACTGTACCAAGCATGCGAACCCTTTCACCTGCCCTGAAATCGCTATGGCGCTCGATCTGCGCGCTTAACGATGAGCCTGCTGCATAAAAAATTACTGATCTGGTATGGCTCACGGACACGCGAGATGCCGTGGCGTGACCATCCGGATCCCTATGCGGTCTGGGTCAGTGAAATCATGTTGCAGCAGACTCAGGTTGAGACTGTCAAAGGCTACTTTCTTCGCTTCATGAAGGCTTTTCCAACGGTCCAGGCTTTAGCAAAAGCCCCTCAGCAGGACGTGCTCAAGGCGTGGGAGGGGCTTGGCTATTATACACGGGCGCGGAATCTCCAAAAAGCCGCTCAACAGGTGATGGAGCAGGGGGGCGCACTTCCCTCATCCTCTTCTGAATGGGCGAAGTTGCCGGGTATCGGTCCCTATACCGCCGCCGCGATTTCCAGTATCAGTTTTGGCGAGTACGCGCCTGTGGTGGATGGAAACGTCGCGCGCGTCTTTGCACGTATTCTTGAATGGCGAGATGACTTCCAAAAGCTACCAGCACGCGAGAAGCTCGCGGCTTGGCTCCAACCGTTTATCGAAAAGTCAAAGCGTCCAGGGGATTTTAATCAGGCGATGATGGATCTTGGGGCAACTGTTTGCACACCCCGGAATCCCAGTTGTGCGATCTGCCCCCTCCGTAAGAGCTGTCTCGCTTCGGCAAAGGGGCTTCAGGACGAACTCCCATTCAAACTCAAAAAAAAGGCTCTTCCTGTTCGTCTCGCAGTTGCGCTCGATATCCGGGACACGGCAGGCCGTATCCTTCTGGCCCAGCGGGTCAAGGAGAAGCTGCTGAATGGACTCTGGGAGCTTCCAGCCGAACCCCTTGCAACACCCGACGAAGAGGCGCAAGCCCTTAAAACCCTCCTACAGACGCTAGGGTTGTCCAAGGCGAAGCCAACGCATATTGGACAGATCGAACACATCTTTTCCCACTTCAAGCAGGTCACAACACTGTACCGTCTGAAGCGTCCAGTTCCAACGGGCAAGATACAGGTAACCTCGACCTTGCTCTTTGCAAAGCCCTCTGGCCTCCCCTTGACTACGGTCACGCGACGTGCATTGGCACTCTAAGTGCGTCATTTTGTCCAGTATGCCATGACAGCTTTACGCAGATAAAGTCCGGACGCGACGGAGCGCGTCCTTCCAATATATTCTGATCACTGATCACTAATCACCGATTACTGCCAACTGCTACTGCTAACTGCTACTCCTCCCTCCTCACGCCTACTTTCTCCCTCCCCTCCCTTCCTAGGCTTGCTTATGGCATAGAACGTGCTAAAATTCAAACTGTTTTCTAATGATTAAAAGGAAGGTGAGTATGGACTTGCAAAAGACAACGAATCAGATCGCGGCGCAGGCGGAAACACTTGCAAAGATTCGCCAAGAGGTCAACAAGGTAATCGTCGGACAGGAGAAGCTCATAGACCGTCTGATTATCGGACTGATTACCGGGGGGCATATCTTGCTGGAAGGTGTCCCTGGTTTGGCAAAGACGACCGCGGTAAAGAGTCTGGCTGATGCGCTCGGACTCCTCTTTCAGCGAATCTCCTTTACCCCGGATTTGCTCCCTGCGGATGTGATTGGAACCATGATCTATAATCCGAAGGATGCCACCTTCGCTCCCAAGAAGGGCCCCGTTTTCACCAACTTGCTCCTGGCGGACGAAATCAACCGCGCTCCAGCCAAGGTTCAGTCTGCCCTGCTCGAAGCCATGCAGGAACATCAGGTGACACTCGGGGACAATACATATAAATTGCCAGAGCCCTTCCTCGTGATGGCGACCCAAAACCCGATTGAGCAGGAAGGGACCTATCCTTTGCCGGAAGCTCAGGTTGACCGCTTCATGCTGAAATGCGTGATTACGTATCCCTCCCGCGATGATGAACGCCGTATCATGACTCGTTTTACACACAAGCAGACGGCAACCATTGAACCTGTCATCACGGCGGATCACGTGAAAGATCTGCGAGAGACACTTGAACAGGTCTATTGTGATGAGAAGGTGGGCGATTATATTCTCGACATCGTCTTTGCAACGCGTGACCCCAAGGCGCATAAGTTGGACTCTCTTGCAGGACAGATCCAGATGGGCGCTTCGCCTCGCGCCACGCTTTGCTTGAACCTTGCGGCACGGGCCAATGCCATGATTCATGGACGTGCCTACGCGACGCCCCAGGATGTCAAGGAGATCGCACACGATGTCCTTCGTCATCGCATCATGCTCACCTACGAAGCTGAAGCAGAAGAACTGACAACCGATAGCGTGATTTCCACCATCCTCAACACGATTCCAGTTCCGTGAGGAGAGAGGGATGGCAATTCAACTCCTCCCTCCTCCCTCCTAACTCCTACCTTTTAAGTATGATTAATACCGCAGAGTTGATGAAACAAGTGGGGAAGATTAAAATCCTCACGTCACACCTGATCGACGAGCAGTTGACCGGTGATTATCACTCAATGTTTAAAGGGCAGGGGGTTGAGTTTGATGAAGTGCGTCCCTATGTGGCAGGGGATGACATCCGCTCTATCGATTGGAATGTGACTGCGCGTACAGGTGCGCCACATGTCAAACGCTTTTCAGAGGAGCGCGAATTAACCGTCATCTTTTTGGTTGATGTTTCAGGCTCTCAGGTCTTTGGTTCCAAGACGCGCTCAAAATCGGAACTCGCCGCAGAGATCACTTGTCTGCTCGCGCTGACTGCCATCCGGAATCAGGATAAGATCGGACTGATGCTCTTTACCGATCGTATTGTGAAGTCGATTCCCCCTCGTAAAGGCCGAACCTCGGTCATGCGACTTGTCCGTGAAGTGCTGGCAGCCGATGAAACGCGGGAGGGAACCGACATTACTGGTGCTTTGCGTTTCTTAAATAATGTTCAGAAGCGGAAGGCCGTCGTCTTTCTTGTTTCAGACTTCCAGGACACAGGGTATGAAAAGGAGTTGCGTGTTACGGCTCGGCGTCATGATGTCATCGCCTGTCCGATTTCGGACCCCTGCGAATTTGAACTCCCGGATGTTGGTCTTATTGAGATGCAGGATCCGGAGTCAGGTGAGTTGCTGCTGGTGGATACCGGATCTGCCTCTGTGCGTAAAGCCTTTGCTAGTCGTGCCAACGAAGATCACGAGAAACTCATGAGGTTCTTTAAACGGACGGGAATTGATACGATTTCGTTGTCAACCGGACGTCCTTATATTGACGATGTGCGTGCCCTGTTTAGAAGGAGGGCCAAGAAGTGAGCAGGAATAGTGGAATGAGTAACTGTATCGCACAAAGCCACAAAGGCACAAAGAAGAGAATCAACATCGAATTTCTTTGTGGCCTTGTGTCTTTGTGCGTAAAAAACATATTCAGCTATAAGCAAGTGATTTTTCTTGTTGGGATGTTACTCCTCGGTTCTTCTGTCCCTGCCGCGACTTACGAGTTGCTCAGTGGTGAAGTTAAGATCACGCTGGAAACAGACGTTGAGAAGGTCTCCCCCTCAGAGGACCTCATCTTGAAGCTAGTTGTGGATGCTCCCGCCTCACTGAAGGTGGTGCTGCCGGACCTTCGGTCACGTTTTTCGGGGTTCAGCCTTGCGGAGTTTTTCCCCCAGGAATCACTGACCGCCAATGAGCGGACGCGTCAGAGTTATCAGTGGCGTCTTGTTCCTGAACCCGTGGCGCCCAAGTATCGGCTTGCCCCCTTCGCCGTTGAGGTCTTGGATCAACGTGTCGCGCCGCCCCGCCGGCAAACCTTTGTGACCAAGACTGTACGTTTTCCAGGAGAGGGGGTTCGACCTGTTGTGACAGGAGATCCAGAGGTGACGTTGAAACCGGAGTGGATTCCTCCTACGGCAAAAACCGTGACGATCTGGGTACTCGTTGCGATCCTCGGTCTTTTGCTCCTTGCCGCTCTTGTCTATGGGTTGCTCCAGATTTCCCGCCGGGTCAAGGAGTATAAGATGTCTCCGATTGAACGCGCGTGGGCCGAACTTCAGCGCCTTCTTAGTCGCAACCTCCCCGGCAAAGGACTTTATAAGGATTTCTATGTTGAGCTGACCATGGTGGTCCGTCGCTATATTGAACGTACGCATGGCATTCATGCCCCGGAACAGACGACGCAGGAATTTTTGCTAGCTGCTGCAAAACATCCACTTTTCAAGCGGGAGGTCCTTGCTCAATTACAAACCTTCCTCGAGTCTGCAGATCTGGTCAAGTTTGCAGGCCAAGAGGCGACCCTTGCCATGGCCGAGGATGCGACTCAAAAGGCGAAGCGTTACATCGAGGATGATTCCCGCCAGATGGCAACACCCTCCTCAGCTTCTCCTGCAGCAACAGCCAAGAATTAATTGCTATGTTTAATTTTGCCACACCTTTAGCCTTTGTGCTCCTGATCCCGTGGGCGATCGCCGCCTGGCGGCTCTATCGTACAGGAAACAAGTCAGGCGTCTTGTTCGCGCCTGCCAGTCGCCTGCCAGCCAACACAGCGGGCTGGCGTGTGGCGATTGCGAGGCTCTTGCCCGCGCTCTTCCTGCTGGCGGCCCTGCTCCTCATTATCGCTGTCGCACGTCCTCGCACAACACTCACGCGTGAACATCGTTCAGTCAATTCAATCGCAATCGAGATGATCGTCGATGTCTCAGGCTCAATGGAGGCGCTCGACCTCTCTCCTGAAATGGATAAGCCCCGTCTCGATGTTGTAAAGGAGATGTTTGCCACCTTTATCAGTAAGCGCCCTGATGACCTGATCGGACTGGTGACCTTCGGCGGCTATGCTTCCACGCGTGCGCCACTCACCGCGGACCATCGTGCGCTGTCACATGTCTTGAAGGGCGTAGAGATTCCGAAGAACCGACTGGACGATCAAGGAAGACCTGTGGATCAGGAGGAGACGATGACTGCGATAGGCGATGGCCTCTCGACAGGTCTTGCCCGCCTCCAGGATGCTGAACCCAAAACGCGTATTGTGATACTCCTCTCCGATGGTGAATCCAATACGGGCATTATCCAGCCCGACCAGGCAGCTGAGGCAGCCGGGAAGCTAGGGGTACGGGTCTATACGATCGGCGTCGGGAGCAATAGCAGTCAAACGCCGTTCCGCACCCGTGATATATTTGGGCGTCAGAGTGTCGGGTACATGAAACTCGCCTTTAATGAGCCCCAACTCAAGTCCATTGCTGAAAAGACCCAAGGACGCTATTTTAATGTTCGCGACAATGAAGGTTTAAAGCGTGCGCTTGAGGAGGTTTCCAAACTGGAGACGACCAAGGTTAATCGAGACGTCTATGAACGTTACAACGAACATTTCGTGGACTATCTTTTATGGGGTGCCGCACTGATTGTTCTCGCAATCACGTTGCACATGGCTCTGACGCGTCGTTTACTCTGATGAAGTGCTTTGTTTGAAAAAATTATGAGATTTGCTTATCCATATTTGCTCTTGCTCCTCTCATTAATTCCGGTTATCGGAATCTTGTGGGTCTGGCTCTTCAGACGCTCACGTGCCGGGCTCTCGCGTCTGATATCACCCGCGCTTCAAGCTAAGCTGATGCCTGTCCATACGCAGGGACGTTTCACTGTGCAGTTTGTTTTGGTCCTCTTTGGTTTGACAGCTCTTATTTTTGCTGCAGCACGTCCCCAATGGGGACTGAGGGATGAGAAAGTGTTTACCCGCGGTCGGAATCTGGTGATCGCCTTGGATGTCTCGCGTTCCATGCTGGCGCAGGATGTGCACCCCAATCGTCTTGGCCGTGCCAAGGCTGACCTGATGGATTTGATCGATGAATTGAAGGGTGACCGAGCCGCGTTGCTCGCCTTCCGCAACAAGGGATCCCTGCTCTGTCCCCTCACCACGGACTATTCCTTTTTGAGACAAGCGCTGGATGGAACAGGTCCGGAGTCTGCGCCACGTGGCGAGACTGACCTCGGAGACGCCATTCGCAAGAGTCTTGAAGCCCTAGACCCTGCCTTGGATGAGTTTAATGCGATTCTGCTTATCTCAGATGGCGAAGATTTGAAGGGTGGCGCCTTGGATGCGGCCCGTGAAGCAGCTACGCGTAATATACCGATCTTTACCGTTGGGATCGGCGACATTGCTGGTGCGACCATTCCTGATGAGACAAAAAAAGGGTCCATCCAATTTAGAGGATCAACCGTCACGACGAAACTGATGGATGAAACCCTGGCGGCTATTGCAAAGGCTTCAAACGGTTACTATATCCCGTTGCGCACAGCAGGCACTGCTCATACCACGTTGGGTTCGATCTATCGTAATCATCTGGCGCAGGTTGCCACCAAGCAACAGCAGGAGACGATGCTCAATCGCATCCAAGAGCGTTATCAATGGTTCTTATTCCCTGCCTTGTTGGTCTTGCTTGTTGCCGCGTGGTTCAGCCGTGGAAGGCTGACCGGGGCTATTCGTCGGGCACAACCTCTGGCCTCCGCGGCATTGCTTGTTTTGTTGAGTGGCTTTGCGCAGGCGCAGACCTCCAATCTTGCTGCACAGGCATCAGGACAGGGGAGTACCAATGCGCCACCTCCGATTGTTGTCGCGCCCGGAAGGGATGGCGCCCGTGTCGCTCAGGCATGGCTTAAGCAGGGTAAATATCGCGAGGCAGCGGAAGGCTTCCTCTCAGCTGCCCGTGGCGCGGACAAAGATGAGGCCGACCGGTATCGCTATAACGCCGCCTACTCGTATTACCAAGCCAAGAACACAGACAAATGTTTGGAAACAGTGCGTCCGCTGCTCGCTTCCAAGAAGTTTGTGGCCCGGGCGGGAGAGTTGATGGCGAAACTTCAGATGGAGCAGGCCAAGGGAAAAGGAGCTGAGGACCCTGCTGCTAAATATGACGCCTTAAAAGATGCAGCGATGGGCTTTCAGCTCGCCTTGCGTGAAGCTCCGAAGGATGAACGCTGCAATCAGAATTTCTCTCGCGCGGCCTGGCCTCTCCCCGAAGCCAGGGAGTCTGCGCATATTGCAAAAGTTTTAAAGGAACATGAAAAGACGACATCGGACCAACTGCTCGGGAGGATGTTGAAAGAGCAGCGAAAACTGATGGACGAGTCCTACAGCCTCTTTACAAACGAAGCCCCTGAGATGGTTCGCTTGGCGGATGCCTTAAGTGTGCGCCAGGAGAAACAGGCTGATCTCTGGATACCCTTAAAGCAGCAGGTCATACAGGCTGTGACAAATCAGCAACAGCAAGCTCAGGTTCTTCAACAGGTTGAATTGACACGGGACATGATGAAGGGCTCTTCGGAGGCATTGGCGGATCTGCTTCCGGAGTCTGTGGGTGAGGTCGCTCAATCTGAACCTGCGGTCTATCAGTTGTGGAAGGCTGTCGTAGCGCCACCCAATCTGGTGGAAGAGGATATTGTCTGTCAGAGCAATGCAATTAAAAAGTTAGCGGCGCGTTATCTGCAGGAACGCGATACGCAACCTGAGACCTTGCAGTTGACCAAGCTTTTTTCGCAGCGTTTTCCTGAGTGGGCCAAGCAATACGTCGAACAGGCGAAGTCCAACACGAATATGCCCCCCTTCAAGGCGGAAGATCAGGCTAAGATACAAGAGCTTGCAACGCATACCGAAAAGTTGCAAGAGGAGATACTCGATCCAAAGACTAAGGCAATTGATCGTCTGGGGTTGAAGCAGCAGGCTTTGAAGAATCTTCTCGAAATTCGTGACCTTCTTCCGAAGAATCCGAGCAGCTCCCAGAATCAACAGCAGCAGGATCAGCAACAAGACCAACAGCAACAGGATCAGAATAAGCAACAAGATCAGCAGCAACAGCAAGAGCAGCAAAAACAAGAGCAGCAACAGCAGCAAGAACAGCAACAGGAACAACAAGAGAAGAAGAAAGATGAAGCTCCTAAGGATGTCCAAGAATTGTTGCGCCGAGCTCTTGAACGCGAAAAAGAGCGTGAAAACGAGAAGAAGGAGCGGATGAACCGCCTTCCGATGTCACCCTCGGAAAGGGATTGGTAAAAGTGGCAGTTGGCAGTACCAGTTGGCAGTGGGAGAACGGGAAGAAACAAACCAGTTCTTTATCAACGAATTAAACGAATCGAACGAATTCCAATTAGCCAAATTCGTTTAATTAGTTGAAAAACTTTTAAAGGTGTAGGAAAAATGAAAGTGAAAAGATGAAAGTGCTACGTACGACGTACAGTGTGCTTTTGCAGAGACTGGCTGTTGCCTCTCTGCTTTTCTTCTTTTCATTCTCTTCCGTACTAGCTGCAGAGGTGACGCTCAATGTTCAGGTCTCCCGCCAGGCGATTTATCTGGGCGAGAGCTTCAACATCAATATTATTTTGGATGGGGCTGACCAAGGCGTGTCAGCCCCTGATCTTTCTTCCCTGTCAAAGGCGGAGATACAATTTCTCGGCTCCCATAGTAACAGCCGGTCGAGTTTTTCGGTTATCAATGGGCGCGTGAAGCGAGAGATCTACCAAGGACGTATCTTCGCTTATCAGATTAAACCGTTGGAAAAGGGACGATTCCTGTCTGGTCCTATCCGCGTCAAGGTTGGCGCGAAGACCTATCAGAATGAAGGGGTTTTCGTTGAGGTAACAGGGATAGAGCGCCAAGATGCTGTCCTTGCGAAAGTTTCTGCCTCCTCCACGGCTATTCTTGTGGAAGAGCCTTTTACCGTGACACTCACTGTGGCAGTGGCTGATCTGCCAGAACCGTTTGCAAAAGAGAATGAGCCGCTCTTTGGTAATTTACCTCCGAATCTGAGCGTCGATTTCCTTGAGCTTAACCGCCAGCAGGAGCCAGGATTGAAAGGGCCAGACTTGAATCAGCTGTTGAATGGGCTGATTGACCAGACTGGACGCCAGCCCTGCTTTACACTGAATAACTATATGAGTCGAGATGCGATGAACCTCGGTGCTTTCTTAGGTGGAGATCCGTTTCAGCCACGTCCCATCCGCTTCCGTCTGCCGGCGGCACGTAAACAGATCAATGGCAAATCGTATAGGGAGTATACGCTGACACTCAACTATGTCGCCAGCAAAGAGGGGGAGTTTACTTTTGGCCCCCTGACCTTCAAGGGAAAGATCATTACAGGGGTGAATGAAGCGCATCAGGCGATTCCGCAAGAGATCTATACGATCGGCCCTGCGGTCACAGTGCGTGTGACGCCCCCACCGGACGAGGGGCGCCCCGAGTGCTTCATCGGCGCAGTGGGTCGGAATGTGGAAGCGAGGGCCGCGCTGGATGCAAGTACATGTAAGGTAGGTGACCCGCTCACATTGACGCTCGAGGTCACAGGGAGGGTCAGTATTTCGAATATGCGAACGCCGGTTCTGGGGCTTCAATCTGCGCTGACGAGAGATTTCAGAATCTATGATGAGAATGTGAAAGCTGAGACACTGGCTAATGGTAAACGCTTTACCTATCAGGTCCGTCCCCTGCGTGAAGGCACGCTGGAGTTTCCCCCAATCAAGATCGGATACTATAACTCCGAACGTCGGGCATACGAAATTCTGACAACACAGCCCCTTCCGCTGCAAGCCAAGCCGACCACGCAGATTGCAACGACGAGCGGTCCGCTGACTGACGAGAAGGGGCTTCAGGAGGCCCAGGAGATCTTGCCCTGTGGCATGACAGTTGTTCCGCTTGCCAAGAAGAATGATATGCTATGGCCCTCGGGACAAACAATGTTGCTACTCTTCGTGACGGGGCCTCTTGCATGCCTGTTGGTGCTGGTGAGTAACCCTTTTCGGCGATTGCTTGTTAATCTTCGCACGTATAACCGGACATCAGGAGCCCTGCGGCGTTCACGTGTGGCGTGTCACAAGGCAAAGACGCCAGCAGCCTTTATCCAGGCCGTACGCTGTTATCTTGCAGAACGGCTTGGATTAGTTTCAGGGATGGCTTTGACCCCCAGTGATGCGGCTGTGGCCTTGATTTCCCATGGGGTTTCTGAAGGGCTTGCACAAGAGCTCCAAACGCTGTTGATTCAACTGGAGGAGTCGTTGTATCGTCCAGATGCCTCCGAGCCCCTTGCTCAAAGCGCGAAAGTATTGGCAGAAACACTGAAAAAAATAGACAAGGAGGTGGAGAAATGCGGATGAAGAATGTTCTCTCACATCTCTTGCTTGGAATAATTTTCGCGAGCGTCTCCCCTTTGCATGCCGAATATGCGACACGGCAGTTCCTCTGGGAGCAGGCGAATGCCCAGGCGAGTTCAGCGAGCAAGCCAGAAGAGTTTGGGAAAGCGGCCTTAACCTACGAACGCTTGGTCGCAGAGGGTGTGGTCACCGCACCTTTGCTGATGAATCTCGGCGCCTCCTATGTCATGGCTGGAGAGTCATCAAAGGCGATGAATACTTTTTTGAGGGCTGAGCGATATGTGGGAAGTACTCCCGAGATCAAGCAGGGGCTCTTGGCCGCGCTATCAAAGCAAAGCGGGCAACAACGTAAGGAGTTGCCGTGGGTGAGAACAGCACTCTTCTGGCACTACTCATTGCCCTGCCAGGTGCGTGTCTGGATTGCCTTGGTAGCGTGGACACTCTTCTGGGGCGGACTCTTCCTGCGTCTGCTGATGCGCCATCATAATATTCATACCTTGGCGAGCCTTTCTGAGACAGGCATGTTCGTGGGCGGGGTGACAACCGTGATCTTTGCAGCCTCCGTTATTGTTACAGTATTACAGGAGGTCTTATGAGTCAGCTTTGTTTACGTCTTCCATGTTATCTGCTCCTCCTGATCTGCTTTTGCTCTTCACTGGTGGCCCGGGCTGCGGAGATTCGCACCGCCAGATTTTTCACAAATCCCGGACATATTTTTGTCAACCAATCCTTTGATCTCTGTTTTGAGCTTGAGCTCTCAGTAGGTTGCGAGGCTCAAGATTTGCAGTTTACGAGCTTTACGGCGAATGAGCAACTCTTTCGCCTCGGCAGTTTTGAACCTCTTCCCAAGATTCAACGCCAGCTGGATAATGGCAAGACAATCGTAGATGTGATTCGCTTCAAGGCCGTCGGACAAGCGACCGGGGTCGGGGACCATCTTGTAAGGACGCGTCTGCAATGCCAGATTCTTGAACGCAAAGGAAACGCTTTCTTCTCTTCCTACGCATCACGAGGCGTACAGTGTGAAGTCGAACCCTTTATCCTTAAGATTCAAGCGGTTCCGGAGGCAGGTAAACCGAGTGATTTCAGTGGTGCAGTCGGAAAATTTACCCTCTCGGCTCAACTCTCATCTTTAACGGCACAGCCCGGGGACATATTGACCCTCTCCACCACGCTCCAAGGGGAAGGGGACTTGCGGCCCGCAATGGCCCCTGTTCCTAGGAGAGCCGCAGGTTTTAAGATTTATCCGCTCAAAGAGCTGACGCGGGAGATGGCCCTCTTGCGTACGGAGCAGATCTTTATTCCGCAGGCGACGAACGCAGTTGAGATCGGCGAGATTAGCTTCTCCTACTTTAACCCGGAAACGCGGACCTTTGAGGTTACGAAAGCAGGCCCCTTCAAAATCAGATTTACTGAAAAATCGGCACAGTCTGTTGTGTCGACCGTGCGCGTGATTGAAACAGGCTCGCTTGTTTTGCGCAGTCCTTCTGCGACAGGGCAGGGGGTTCTTCTGGAACAGGTGAATAAAGAGTTGCAGGACTATCTTCCGTTGCTGATTCCTGCTGGGGGCTTCTTGTTGGCCTGTTTCCTCTTTTTTCAGTTGAAGGGGCCGCATACCCGTTTCGGCATTCTCCTTGCCGTCGTTGTGACGGTTCTTGGGCTGGTGCTGGGTTTCTATGCCCGTCGCTCTTCTGTCCATCAAACGCTTGAAATCCATGAGCGAACCATGGTACGCTTTGCACCCTCGACGAGTGCAAAAACCCTCTTTGTGCTTCAGCCTGACACAACGGTTGTTCCTCTGGAAACCGCGGGTCACTGGAAGCGTGTTGATGCCAACGGACAGCGGGGTTGGATCGAATCGTCCCCTCAACTAAAGTGATTGTATGCTAACCTCCGACTTTTATTATGACCTCCCTCAGGAATTGATTGCCCAGGAACCCCTGCCGATGAGGGGGATGTCTCGCATGATGGTGCTCCATCGGGAGACGAGGGCTATTGAACATCGACTGGTGCGCGACTTACCCGAGTATTTGACAGCCAAGGACCTGCTCGTCCTGAATGACACAAAGGTTTTTCCAGCCCGCCTGCAAGGGGTATGGGCTGACACAGGAGGCGCGGTTGAGTTGCTCTTGACGGACCCTTTGCCCTTGCCTGTTGGAGCAGATGAAAAATACGCTACTCTCGAAACCACCTGTTGGTCCTGTATCAGCGGTTCAGGCCGTGGGGTACGCGCTGGCCTTGTAGCGCACTTTGCAGAGGGGCAGATTAAAGCCGAGATCCTTGAACGCACAGGGGAGGGGGTCTGCACGGTTCTTTTCCATGTCCAGCGCCCCCTCATGGAGCTTCTCCATCAGTTTGGACAGACCCCAGTCCCACCTTATATCCGGCGTAAAGGGGATCCCGCGAAGGAGAGAGCAGATCGTGAACGCTATCAGACCATCTATGCCCGAGAGGTGGGTGCTGTTGCCGCCCCGACTGCCGGACTTCATTTTAACGATGCGATCTTTGAAGCGTTAGAGGCAAAGGGCATCAAACGTGCTACCGTGACATTGCATGTTGGACCAGGGACGTTCAAGCCGGTGAAGTGCGACACAGTTGAAAGCCATAAGATGGATCCTGAACGCTACTCAGTGTCAAAGGATACTGCCGAGGCCGTTCAGCACTGCAAAGAAAAGGGGGGCCGTGTTGTCGCAGTTGGGAGTACGACCGTCCGGACTTTGGAAACCGTGGCGTCTGCGAATAACGGAAGTGTTGTCGCAACTGAGGGCGCGAGTTCGATCTTTATTTATCCGCCTTACTCCTTTAAGGTGGTGGATGCCATGCTCACGAATTTCCATCTCCCGCAATCCACACTCATCATGATGGTGAGTGCACTAGCTGGACGCGAGCTCATTTTTAAAGCTTATCAAGAGGCGATCAGACAGCAGTACCGATTCTTTAGTTATGGCGACTGCATGCTTATTCTTTAGAGGAATAAAGGAATAGTGGAAGGTTGGAATAATGGAAGAAAGCAAGAATAGGAGCACCTGTGATTTTAAATAACCAGCTGATCTATGCGAAGCAGGTGCTCGTGGCCAAAAACCTTTTCGCACGCATGAAAGGCCTCTTGGGACGAAAGTCATTAGGCCCGGACACAGCAATGATCATCGATCCCTGTAGCTCCATTCATACACTTGGCATGCGATTCGCAATTGATGTCATTTTTCTAGACTCAAAGAATACGATCACTGCGATTGCACCACAGGTTCAACCTGGAAGATTTTGGGTCTCTGGTGGTTGGAGGGCACGTCGTGTTGTCGAATCCGAGGCAGGCCTCCTTCCGCTCTCCTCCCTCCATGTGGGGGACTCGCTCACCGTTGACGAGTAAGTTATTCTTCTTGAAAGTATTGGAGAGAGCGTGTAATCTTTCTACACGTTGGTTATGATTTTTATCAAGGAGATGCGCTATGAAAAATAGTTGGATAGTCATTGGTTGTGCGACAGCTTTTTTTGTATATGGAGATCAAGTTGAATTTAAGTCCGGGGACCGTCTCTCGGGGACGATCAAATCGGTAGCCGGCGGGAAAATGGTCTTTGATTCTACCGTGGCTGGACCGCTCACCCTGAAAATGGATGCGATTAAAACCTTTTCGACCGACAAGCCCATCGAGATCGTCCAGACCAATGGAGTCGTTGTTGTGCAAAAGGTTTCAGAAGGTTCAATGGGGGCCGTGACGGTTCAGCCTGTAGCGACTCAACAAGCGCAGACACTCCCGTTGGCGGATATTTTGACGATTAATCCAGAAAAAGTTAAATGGACGGGTGAGCTCGTCGCAGGTGCAGTGCTGGCTCGTGGCAATACTGAGAGTTCCACGGCCAGCGTCAGCGCTGATGCAGCGCGGCGTTCTGATGATTCACGGGTATCTCTAGGGGCTGGTTACTATTTTGCCAATCAGCGTGATAACAATACAGGGGATAACAGTACGATTGCGGACAATTGGTTCCTGAAGGGCAAATACGACTACTTCTTCACGAAAAAGTTTTTCGGCTATGCCAACATGAAGTATGAGAAGGATCGTATTGCCTATCTGGACATGCGTTTAACTCCAGGTGCAGGTCTTGGTTATCAATGGATTGAGCGAGCAGATGCTAACTTCTTTACTGAAGCAGGCTTGACCTATGTCCATGAGGCCTATACGAACCCCGATGATACGCGTGACTATATGGCTGCCCGTGCTGCATACCATTTTGATTATGCACTCAACGCGTTTGTCAAAGGATTTCATAACTTTGAAATTATTCCCAATATCGAAGATTGCCAGGCGTTTCTCCTCAACACCGATGTGGGTCTCCATGCAGAGCTGACCGAACGAATCTTCATGGAGGCTAAAGCACAATTGGCTTTTAACTCACAACCTTCAGATGACAGAGAGAAAAAGGATCTGCGTTACACCTTGGGCATCGGCTGGTCATTCTAACGAGCATGCGTGAAGGAGGGGTTTATGCACACATGGAAATTCTATCGGACAGGCGGGTTAGATCAGGTCCTTATTCGCAACGGCGCGGATATTGCGCAGTTGAAGGAATTGGATCAAAAGCTCTGGACCGTCTTAAGTTGTCCGACCAAGGGGATACGGTTCGACCAAAAAACGCTTGAACTACTTGACACCGATGGTGATGGACGCATTCGCGTTCCGGAATTACTGGCTGCAATCCACTGGCTCACTGCTCGCCTTGTCTCGTTAGACACCCTTATGGAGGGTTCAGAAACATTACGCCTTGCTGCGTTCAATAAACAGACTCCCGAGGGCGCGGCTCTCTTGGCAAGTGCCAAACGCATCCTCTCGAATCTGGGTAAGTCTTCCTCGGAAACAATATCACTTGAGAACGTGACAGACACCTCCAAGATTTTTGCCGAGACCCGTTTTAATGGCGATGGCATTGTTCCCTCAGACTCAACCGATGATGCTTCAACGCAACAGGTTATCACCGAAATCATCGCAACCTTCGGCTCAGAATTGGACCGCAGTGGTAAACCAGGTGTCGATCAAACGAAGACGGATGCTTTTTTCGCAGCAGTGAAAGCTTATCTCGAGTGGGCGCAACGTGCCGATGGCGTGATCCTGCCGTTGGGAGACAAGACAGCGAGCGCTTATGCTGCGTTGAGTGCGCTCCGCACGAAGTTAGATGACTATTTTACGCGGTGTCGTCTCGCGGCCTTCGATGCACGGGCTACTGCGGTATTGAATCCTGCGGAGGGTAATTTTGCGGCCCTTGCAAATCAGGATCTTACTGAGTCCTTGCTCGCCATCGCATCTTTCCCTCTCTCCGCGATCGGTCCTGCACGTGAGTTACCCCTCTCGGACGACGTGAATCCCTATTGGGCTAAGGCATTGAGTGTTTTCGAATGGGAGGTGGTCGTACCCGTGCTTGGAACGGATTGTACAAAGCTCACGGATGCGCAATGGCAGCGCATAAAAGAGGTTTTTGTCCCTTATGAGGCCTGGCTTGACTCGAAGGCAGGTGCCGAGGTGGAGTCCTTGGGAATGCAACGTCTTTCTGCATTGCTCGTGAGCGATGCGAAGGCATCCGTCGACGCGCTGATTGCCAAGGACGCGGCATTGGCGACGGAGAATGCACAGATCGCCGAAGTTGAAAAGGTGCTTAGGTTGAACGCTTTTCTCTACACCTTGCTGCGAAACTTTGTAAATATGGCCCACCTCTATGATCCAAAAGCCACGGCCATCTTTCAAGTGGGGACCCTTTATATGGACGCACGTGCAACGTCACTCTGCTTTCATGTTGATGATGCAACAGCTCATGCCGGGCAGGCTTCAACGAGTAAGTGCTGCCTTGCCTATTGCACGCTGACACGTCAGGGAACCAAGGAGACGCGGACCATCTGCGCCACCTTCACAGCGGGTTTCGCAAAGACATTATGGGTCGGGCGCAATGGTATCTTTTATGATCGCGATGGTAAGGACTGGGATGCGACGATCATCAAGGTGATTGATCATTCGATTAGCCTCAAAGAGGCCTTTTGGGATCCTTGGAACAAGATGGCAGGAATGATTGGCGCCCAAGTTCGTAAGGTGATGGCGGCCAAACAGGATGCGACGTTATTGAACGCCGCCAAGAAGATTGAGACCACGACGACCTTTGGACCAGTCGAAGCCCCGAAGAAAGCGGAGGGGGCTGCTATCGCCTCTACCGCTGCGGCAATGGGTATTGCGGTAGGCTTGATCAGTACAGCTGTGGCGGGGTTTGTCAGCGCCCTCTCCCGTATGCCCTTATGGAAGACGGCAGTGGGACTCGTTGTGCTGTTGCTCATTATTTCCGGCCCCTCCATGATCTTAACCTGGTTTAAGCTCCGTGCGCGTAATGTGGCTCCTATCTTGAACGCATGCGGGTGGGCGGTGAACCGTAATTTGCGCCTGACGCTCAAGCTGGGGCGAATCTTTACGACAGAGGCAATGTTGCCTGCTCATGCTGAACGTCAGTTGAACGATCCGTTTGCTGACGATAATGTGGCGAGGAACAGGCTTATTCTGATTGTTATACTCATCGTGTTGGTGACAATCTTGTGGTTGTTTGGACTGTTGGATGCTGTCTTGCCGGCTAGTCTGCAACGTCTGCATGCGTTCTGAACGTGGCTTGCGAATTTTCTACACGTCCACGAGCCTTTTATATCAATAAGTTTTGGCATGACACTTCCATTTCCCCTTGATTCTACAATCACGAATAGGGATAATACACGCATGAATAACTGGCATACTCTGGACGTGGATTCCGTCCTGAAAAAGTTTGACGTTGGCTCCGCCTCGGGACTCTCAGATACACAAGTAGCAGAGCGTTTGGTAACATATGGACCTAACGAGCTCATTGAAAAAGAGGGGCGTACGCCCTGGCAAATCCTCTGGGAACAGATCACCGCCACGATGGTCCTTATCCTCATCGCTGCGGCCGTGATCGCTGGCTTTCTGGGAGATACTAAAAACCTGGTTGCGATTCTTTCGATTGTGGTGCTCTATGCCTTGTTGGGTTTTATCCAGGAATACCGTGCTGAGAAGGCTATCGCCGCACTGAAAAAATTATCGGTGCCGAACGTCCGGGTACTCCGCAACGGGAAGTTGGTTGAATGTTCCGCGCACGAACTGGTTCCGGGGGATATTCTGCTGCTCGAAACCGGCAATGTTGTTCCCGCGGATGTGCGGCTGCTTGAGGCGGTCAACCTGCAGATTCAGGAGGCTGCTCTGACAGGAGAATCCGAGGCAGTCGAAAAGCAGATTGCCCCATTGTCGATGGAAGAGCTCCCTTTGGGGGATCGCCGCAATTTGGGCTTTATGGGTACAATCGTTTCCCAGGGACGCGGGCAAGCGTTGGTCGTTGCCACGGGCATGCAGACCGAACTAGGGAAAATTGCCAACTTGATCCAGCAAGTGCCCCAAGAGGCCACGCCACTCCAAAAGCGCCTGGACCGGCTCGGCAAAAACATGGCGGTGGTTGGCTTGGTGATAGCAGGCGCTATTCTTGTTATTGGACTCTGGAATGGCGATGATATGCGCCATATGCTGTTGACCGCCGTCAGCGTGGCGGTTGCGATTGTGCCTGAAGGGCTGCCTGCCGTGGTCACCATCACGCTGGCGCTCGGCGCGCAACGCATGCTCGCGCGTAAAGCGTTGATCCGAAAATTACCTGCAGTCGAAACCCTTGGTTCGGTCACCGTGATCTGTTCAGATAAAACGGGTACACTGACCGAGAACAAAATGACAGTTGTGGTGTTGGATGTGGTCGGGCACTCAGTCGATTTGACAGAGGAGATGGCAAATTCAGGTTGCATCAAGTTTAGCCGTGTAAAACTTGCTTCCGCCTGCACCCCGGAATCCTCGCTGGATCTCTTGTCCATGGGTGGCGTTCTCTGTAACGACGCCAAGCTGATCGCGCAGAATGAAGGACAGTACCGTACGTTTGGCGATCCAACGGAGGGTGCGTTGGTAGTGGCAGGCGCACGCCGTGGCTTTTGGAAAGAGGACATGGAGGCTGATTTTCCGCGTGTGGCCGAGGTTCCGTTCGACAGTGAACGGAAGCGCATGACATCTGTCCATAAGGTCATCGGAAAACTGGATGCCTGGGGAATTAGCAGTCCTTATCTGGCATTTACGAAGGGCAGTGCGGATGGTCTGCTGGAGGTCTCGTCTCATGTCTGGGTCAATGGTAAAGTTGAAAGCTTGGATGAAGCTTGGCGAAGCCAGATTCTCGCTTCAGTAGAGAAGCTCGCCGCGAGGGGTATGCGGGTTCTGGGGATGGCATTTCGAACCCATGACCAGATTCCTGCATCTGGTGAAACCGAGCAAGGGCTGACCTTTATCGGGCTCTTCGCCATGATCGACCCGCCGCGTGCAGAGGTCAAAGAGGCTGTGGCGCTCACCAAAAGTGCGGGTATCCGTACGGTGATGATCACCGGTGACCATCCGCTGACCGCCGTCGAGATTGGCCGGCAGTTGGGTATCTCCGAAAACGGACTGGTGCTGACGGGGACGGAACTTGAGAGGATGTCGTCCGACGAACTTAAAGCCGTGGTCGAGAATGTCAATGTCTTTGCACGTGTCTCTCCCGAGCATAAGATCAGGATTGTCCAGGCTCTGCAGGAGCTGGGGCATATTGTTTCCATGACGGGTGATGGCGTCAACGATGCGCCTGCCCTGCGGCGCGCCAATATCGGTGTGGCCATGGGCATCACCGGGACCGATGTTTCTAAGGAGGCCAGCAACTTGGTCTTGCTGGATGATAACTTTGCGACTATTGTGGCAGCCGTAAAAGAAGGCCGTACGATTTATGACAATATTCGAAAGTTTGTGCGTTTCAGTGTCGCAGGGAATATTGGCAAAGTCATGGTCATGCTAATCGCCCCATTTCTCGGAAAACCAATCCCGCTTCTGCCCTTGCAATTGCTCTGGCTCAACCTGCTGACGGATGGTTTGTTGGGGTTGGGGCTAGGCGTGGAAAAGTCTGAGAAAGATACCATGCAACGTCCTCCCTACTCGCCCAATGAGGGTGTCTTCAGCAAGGGCGCAGGCGTGCAGACTCTTTGCGTGGGTCTCCTGATTGGCGGCTTAGGTTTGGGTATTGGTGGGTGGTATTACTTTAATGATCGTCCGGAATGGCAGACGATGATTTTTAGTTCACTCGCCTTTGCGCAAGTCGGCCAGGCTCTCGCGAGCCGTTCCAGCCGCGAATCACTGCTGACGTTGGGCTTATTTAGCAATCCACTGATGCTGGGTATGACCACGCTGGTCACGATTCTCCAGTTGGCTGTGCTCTATATTCCGCCTGTAGCTTCGTTTTTCTCTGTGATCCCGCTGAAACTGCCAGATCTGTTGATTGCGCTGAGTACAGGGTTTTTGGTTTGGGGTGTTTTGGAGGTTGGTAAGCGACTGTCACGCCCCAAGACCTCTGTCAGACATTTAGATAAAAACCATGACCATTCTTGCGGATGCTTTCTTGAACAAAAATCCAACTAGGTCGCGCTGATGGGGAGTCTCCCTTCAGTCGACATTATAATGTAGGAGGAATACAGCGATGTTTCAAACACTATTGGCCAGGAATATGGAAGATCTCTTCTTCTTGGAACGAGAGAAGAAGCTTGCTGAAGCTAGAAAAAAACTTGAGCTGATGCAGGAAACCAAGGAGAATCTCTCAGCAGTATCAGGTATCACGGATGATGCCGTCCTTCAGAAGCTCGTTGATCTGGATATCCGACCAGACATCCTTACAACGTTGCTGATGATTCCCTTGATCGAAATAGCATGGGCGGATGGCGAGCTCCACGATAACGAACGAGCGCTCCTCTTAAATTCCGTGTATAAACCAGGCATGCATACGTGTCAGGTGGATCCAGAGATCCTTCAGGCGTGGATTATTAACAAACCCTCTCCTGAGCTCTTTACAGCCTGGGAGCTTTATATTCAAGCGCTGTCTGGACAGCTGACGCGAGACGAGCGGCAAACGCTTAAAGCGGATGTGATGGCTGATGCCCGTGGTATTGCTGAAGCAGCAGGGGGATTTCTTGGCTTTGGAAAGATTTCCGATGCTGAGCAGGCCATGCTCGATAAGTTGGAGGCCGCCTTTACAGTGGCCTGTGAAGACTGACCTCCGACCTCAGCCCTCTGATCTCGGTCCTCTACCCCCGCTATTCAATGATCTGATCGTAGAATGTGAGGTAATCTGTCGGGGTTTCGCCGTCGAGGAATTCCATGGCGGTACGCGGATGTTGGTTGAGCTGGCCCGTTAACATGTAGGGAATATCATAGCCCCATTGCACCTTCTGGCGAAGCGGCACGATCTGTTCCTGTAAGCATTTTATAATGGGACGCACATGGTAGCGCGGATTTTTGAGAAAGCCCAACAGGAGCTCCGTGGGGCAGTTGCCCGCGCCGCGGCCCAAACCACCGATGGTGCAGTCCAAGAAACTGGCGCCAAGAATTAATGCTTCAATGGTATTGGCATACGCGAGTTGCTGGTTGTTGTGGGTGTGGATACCCACTTGCTTGCCGCCCGCCTCTGCAAAGCCACGATATTTACGGGTGAGTGCCTGCACTTCCTCTCCATAGAGCGAACCGTAGCTGTCCACCAAATAAATGGTCTGTACTTCGCTCTTGCAAAGAATCTCAAGCGCCTCGTTCAACTCGCCATCATTGACCACGGATACCGCCATGAGGTTGACGGTGGTCTCATATCCCATATCATTAAAAGCCTTAATCATGTCCAGCGCCAGCGGGATTTGGTGGATATAGGTCGCGACACGGACGAGGTCAATGACGCTCTCCTTTTTCGCACTGAAGTCGGTGTGGTAGTCACAACGGTCAGCATCGGCCATCACGGCTATTTTCAGCGAAGAGGGATTGTCGCCGACAATACGCCGGATCATCTCTTCATCACAGAACTTCCAGTCCCCATATTGAGGACGCGCAAAGATCTTTTTCGAACTCTTGTAGCCGATTTCCATGTAGTCCACGCCAGAGTCCACGCACGCCTGATAAACCCCTTTCACAAAGGAATCGTCAAAATGGCAATCCGTCATCAATCCGCCATCGCGGATCGTGCAGTCTAAAATCTTGATGTCGGGTCTGTAGGTCAACCAGGTGCCTTTCTTATCCATACGCGTAGTACCTCCTCGTGGGTCATCTGCTAGCTTTAAAAGCCTTTTGTCAATCAAAAGGCGGTAATCATACTAAAAGTGTACGCGTTGTAAAAGGGCAAATTTGCTTTGTTTTCCTTTTTCACAGGTGGGCTAGATGGAATCCGTTGGACAATCTGATGGAGGGTCGTTTATACTAAAAAGGGTATGGAATCAAAAAAAACGTTATTGGCTCAAATTAAAACCCTCCTGCAGGCGCAGCTCTTTGGGGTGCTGGCAACACAGGGGCAGGAGTATCCCTATTGCTCATTGGTTGGCTATGTTGTGTCGGAGGATGCCAAAAGCATTTATTTTCCAACCATTCGCGAGACTCAGAAGTTTAGGAATATCTGCGCCTCTCCTCGGGTGTCGCTTCTGGTCAATAACCAGACCAATCAGGCTAATGATCTTGTTGAGGCTCAAGCGTTGACTGTTTTAGGAACAGCCACGGAGATCGCGCCAGAATTCAAGGAGGAAGCACGTACGCTCTATCTCCAAAAGCACCCGTCGTTAAAGGAGTTTGTCACAACACCGAACTGTGTAATGGTCAAGATCCAGGTGACAAAATATATCTTTGTGACCGATTTTCAGCATGTTGACGAATATACGATTGGATAAGGTTTTTGCGTTCGTTTTTTTGCAAGCCTTCAAGAGTCCTATTTCTTTACAAACAGCAGGGCGATGCCGGCAAAGGCTAGCAGGGCGCCAGCCACTGCGTGAACCGTGATGCGCTCCTTGTAGAGCAGACGCATGAACGGGATGATTAGTACGGGCGAGAGGGCTAGGAAGGTTTGGGCTAACCCTGTTTGAATATGGCTGATCGCCACCATCAGCATCGCCACGCCCACCACGGGGCCGACAAGCGCGCCAAATACAATGATGCTCACTGCGCGACGATCCTGCGCCGCCTTGAACAGCATTGGATAACGCCGCAGGACGAGTAGCAAGAGCAGAAAGCATCCGAGCCCCGCAATCAGCCGTATTTCAGTGGCGGCAATGGCAGAGATATTCTCTTTCAACCCCATCTTCGCCACCACCATGGCACACGCCTGCGAAGCTGCGGCGAAGAGTGCCAAAAGCCCGCCGCGCAGGGTAAACACATAGCGGCGGCCAGCCCCTTCCTGCGTAGACGACTCCAGCACGACCCAGGCAACCCCGGCGATGGTCAGCGACATCCCCAGCCAGTTGAGTAGGGTCAGATGTTCCTCCAGAAAAAACCTTCCGATCAACGCCGTCATCGGTGGCGCCAGAGATAGGATCAGCATCCCGAGCCGCGGACCGATCAAGAGAAACGATCTGAAAAGCAAGAGATCACAGACGAAAAAGCCAAGCATCCCAGAGATTGAGAGGCAGAACCACGTATTTGCCGATGCGGAGAATGGAGCGATGACCCCCTCTGTCACCCAGAGATACGCCATTGCCATGGGCAATGCCACCAGGAGGCGTATTACGTTCACGGCAAGGGATCCGATCCTCTCGCCTGCGGCAGTCCAACATAAGGCGCTCAGCATCCAGAGAAAGGCGGTTGCCAGTGCCGCAATCTCACCAATATACGAAAAATTCATGAGCAACAGTGTAGCGATAAGCGTCTCGCCTGTCGAGCGGGAATGGGTTGTGATCGTATTGACCCTGTTGACCGCATTGATGGGGTTCTTGCACATTCAACACGGTCGCAACACACCGTCAACAATGTCAACCCGCTCAATGACGGCCCACTCACAAACAATAAAACATGAGGCTCGGGCGAAGCGTTAGCCGAAGTCAGGCTTTGACTTCCTGGCCTTCGCCCGGTAGGCCAGCGGAGAACACCCTTCCTGACGGTGAAAGAGGCGGAGCATGGGCTGAATGTTGCTGAAGCCGGCGGCTTCGGCTACGCGGTAGGAGGGGAGGTCTGTTTCGAGCAACAGACGCTTGGCCCGGACGAGGCGGCAGTCGGTGATTTCGTCATAGATCCCGTGACCGAAAACATGATCGAAGCGACGTTCCAGCGTCCGCCTCGAAACACCGACATGGTCTGTCACGTCCCGGACGCTGATAAGGCGGGTCACCGTGTCCCGGATGAAACGCAGAGCAGCGGCGACAAGCGCATCCTGCACCAGAATGGGCTGTGTCGAGCGCCGCTCCATGACTGTCAGGGCGCGAACAGAGATCATCTGTGGGGCGTTCGCTATGTTTCCCTTCATGAGCCCATCCAGCAACTCGGCTGCAGCGTATCCCGCCTGCTCACAGTCCAGTACGACACTGGAGAGCGGCGGATCCGCCAGTTCGCACAGGAGCTCATCATTGTCAACGCCGATCACGGCAATCTGATCCGGCACGGCGATTCCGGCCTCGGAACACGCTGCGACGACCTGGCGTCCGCAGGCATCGTTACAAGCCATGACGCCGGCAGGCTTGGGCAGCGAGAGCAGCCAGGCCTTCAACCGTTTTTGGGAAAGGACGCCTTGCCCTCCGACATCCACAGGTTCCGTGAAGACCGAACAGGAAAACCCTTGGGCTTTGAGATGTGCGATGAACGCTGTCCGTCGCGTTTCAGACCAGGGACACTCCGCATAGCCGCAGAAGCCGAAACGCGTGAGGCCCAGCCCCAGGAGGTGCTGGGCCGCCAGCCGGGCGATCGCGGGGGAGTCGGTGACAATGCTGTGGAAGCCGTGTCGCGCTGCAGAGAGCGCCGGGACATCAGACGAGGGCTCCAGGACGATCACGGGACAGCCGACCCGTTTCAGGACACGGACCTCTGTGGGCGATGTCATGCGTGCGATCATGCCGACAGGCACGGAGGTGTTTATCGTGGGAAGGATATGCTGGAAATGGCCGGGCTCCACATAGACCGACCAGGGGCCGTGCAAGCGCTCATAGCGGGCCACACCGCGTAAGATGGCACGTCCATATTCGATGGAGGTTTCCAGCAGGAGGACAACTCTGGGTAAGTTAGGCATGACGCAAAAATACTATACACTTCCGCAAAATAGGCTCTAGCCCCAAAAGGCGCGTTTTGTTAATTTAGAATGCATGAAAGGCAAGAGAGCTATGAACAAGCATGATTTCGCTTACATGGATCCTGTTTGAACCTGACTTTTGAATTGTCGCATATTCGCTATCATAGCGTCAAGCCTCTGATCGCCAAACTGCACAGCGCTACAACGAATAGGTTTCTTTATGCGTAACAGCAACATAGATTTGTACGGCAACGGGGTCTCCACGGGCCTTGATCAGACAGCGCTTGGCAGGATCGCCACGGGGCTCACCCCGCAGGATGTCATCCTGTCGGCCGCGGACAAAAGTGTCCTTCAACGGCTGGGGGAGCGGGTGGCGTCTTTGGCCGGCACGGCGGAGATGGAGGAGAAGAGACGTCTCTGGAAGGGGCACAATGCGCTTGCCGGAAACCGTCCGCTCGTCTTCTGCGACCCTGAGAACGGTTGGAATGAAATCATCACGGATGACCTGATGGAATGCACGGGCAGGCTTGCCAGACGCTGGGAGATGGATCTCCGGAAGGAGATTTTCTGGGGCGAGGAGATGGGGGATGACAGGCCGGTGGAAGCATCCTTTGTTGTGCCCTACACGGTTCTGCCTGACGACTGGGGGTTGAAGACGGTCTTTCATCATTCAGAGCTTGCTGACGGGGCGCAGTCCTGGGAGGGTCCCCTTCAAGACTATGACCGGGACTTTCCGAAGCTTCGCGCGCCGCGCGTGCAGGTTGACTGGGAGACGACGAGGGGGTGTCTGGCCCTCGCACGGGAAGCCTTCGGAACGACGCTGGATGTCCAGCTTCAAGGCACCTGGTGGTGGTCACTTGGCCTGACACTGCCAGCGGTCATGTTGCGCGGGCTGACCAATCTCCTGATGGATTTTGCCGCTCAGCCGGACGAACTGAAGGCTCTTCTGAGCTTCGTTTCAAACGCTCATCTGCAGAAGTTGGATGAGCTGGAACGCGAAGGCCTGCTGAGTCTCAACAACAACGGCACGTATGTGGGCTCGGGGGGCTTCGGCTATACAGATGAATTGCCAGGCAGCGGTTTCGACGGGCACGTGCGTTGCCGTGATCTGTGGGGGTTTGCTGAGAGTCAGGAGACGGTCTGTGTATCCCCTGACATGTATGCAGCGTATGTGTTTCCGTATGAGCAGCCTATCTTGGCGCGCTTTGGCCTCAACTGCTATGGCTGCTGCGAAGCCCTTGACGCGAGGTGGCAGACCGTCAAGCGGCATCACAACCTGCGCCGTGTCTCCTGCTCGCCGTGGGCTGACCTTGGAAAAATGGCGGCCTGTCTCGAGAACAAGTATATTCTTTCCCTGAAGCCGAATCCTGTGGAGCTGGCGTGCGAGGCGATCAACGAGGAGCAACTCCGGGCGGGGCTTCGCCGCGCGCTTGAGATCACGCGGGGGTGCGTTGTCGAAATCATCATGAAGGATAATCATACCATCAGTAAGCGGCCTGAGCATGTGACGAGGTGGTGTCGCATCGCGAAGGAGGAGGCGCTTCGGGCGGGAGGAGAGTGAGTATGGAACGCATACAGGATAAATGGCTGGAACGAAATGCACGCGCGGAGGCTCGGCTGAAGCGCGTCTTCGACTTCACGAATACGGAGCCTGGTGTCGTGATCGTGGACTGTAACTATTGGACGTTCGGCGATCTGCCGGAAGAGATCCCCGACGATCACTACACGAATCCGGCCTCAGCCTTCAAGTATCAGACCGAGAAGATCGAGCGTCATTTTCACCAGCTTCCAGACGATGACTATATTCCCTTTCTTCACCCCTGGTACGGGACGGGCGTGCTGGCCTCCGCGTTCGGCGTCAAGCTCGTCTGCAATCCCAAGGCTGATCCGGCCGTCGACCTTTCAACGATGACCGCTCTGGAGGAGATTGACGACCTTGTGCTTCCCGTGCCCGGTGAAGCAGGGGCCATGAAGCGCGTGACCGACTATCTGGATTATTTTAAAGCGCATGCGGATCTGCCGGTGGGCATCACCGACTGCCAGGGACCTCTGACAACAGCCTTCCAGATTGCCGGGTACGACAAATTCTGCTTCTGGATGCACGATGATCCCACGCGCATCCACACGCTTATGGAAAAGGTGACGGAAGCCCTGATCCAGTGGGTACGCTTCCAGAAGGAGCGCGCCGGCCAGCCCCTGCAGGGGTGCTGCTACCCGCTCAGCATCAAAGTTCCGGACGGCTACGGCGGTGTCTGGCTCTCCGATGATGACTCCGTGATCATGAGCAGTGAGCTGTACAAGGAGTTCGTAAAACCCTATAATGAATGCGTGCTTAAAGCGTTTGGAGGCGGTTGCATCCATTACTGCGGGCAATCGACACAGAACATCAGCAACTATGTTCACACCGAGGGCGTGAGGGCCATTCATAACCTCAATTTGGATAATATCTCGGTGGCTGCTGCGATGCGGAACGCCTTGAAGGATAAGGGTATCGTCTACATGGCCTGTGACTTCGCGCCCTCGGAGCAGCGCATGGAGGCTTACTACCGTGAGTTGGAGCGGGACATGGGCGGGCCGGAAGGGTTGATCATTGCCTCGTATATCGCCCCGGCCATCGCCTTAGACAAGGGCAGGTACGAGGCCGTAAGCCGCGACCGCACCGATGTCGCCCGGCGCGTGTTTGGGTTGTTGAAGAGGGGAAGAGGGGATCGGCGTGAAAAATAGAGAACAAAAGGAGGATGGGATGAGTAAAAATAGAAGAGATGTGCTTTCACTGAAAATGTGCCTGACGGGCGCGTTCCTGGGGTTGCTGTATGGGCTCAGCACGCCGGCGCTGGCCAGGACCATTGTCGTCAACAACCGCTCGCCGCAGGCCGGCAATGGGAATCCCGGCACGGAGGCGAAACCGCTGCTGGTCAAGGATGGTCGCGATGATGAGGCAATGTGTGTGTGTGTTGCGGAGGGAACGCCTGACCAGTTTGGGGAAAGCAAACAATCGCTTGTGAAGCTTGCCGCCGCGGAGCTGCGCCGATATATCTATCTGCGGACAGGGAAACTGCCTGTCATTTCTGGGAAGCGTGACGGATCAGATTTCCTGCTAAAAATTGATCCGACACTTCAAGCCCAGCAGTTCCGGATCAGAACTGCCGGCGGAGCGGTCGAGATATCAGGCGGAAGTGATGTCGGTGTCCTGTATGGCGCATACCGGTATGCAGAGTTGCTCGGCGTGCGGTTCTATCTCCACGGCGATGTCGTGCCGGATGAGCGGTTGAAGGAGTTGCCGGTGGTGAAAGAGGAATCGGGCAAGCCGCTGTTCAACTTGCGCGGCGTGAATACGTGGGGGTGGCATCCGCAGGGCATGGATGCGTGGAGCGCTGATGATTACAAGGCGGTCTTTACGCAACTCGCAAAGATGCGGATGAACTTCCTCGGTGTTCACTGCTACCCGGAGGGCCATCCGATGGCCGAGCCGACGGTATGGCACGGCTTGCCCGGCGATTTCGACGCGATGGGGCATGTGCAACGCAGTTATGTCTCTCGCTACTACAACACTGTCCATGCGCCGCCAGCAGAAAAATACGTTCCCACCAAGACCAGCGACTTTCATTTTGGCGGCTCGCAATTGTTCGACGACAAGGCATGGGCTCCGGATGTGTTGCGCGGTCACACGCCGCTGCCGGTCACGCCCGAGGACTGCAACGAGGTGTTCAACCGCATGGCCGCGCAGTTCAAGGATGCGTTCACATTTGCCCGGCATCTTGGCGTGAAAACGTGTCTTGGCACTGAAGCGCCGCTGATAATGCCGAAAGTCCTTTCCGAAAGAACAAAGGACGTTCGTGCCGTATATGAAGGTACGTTCCGCCGGATAATGGCAAGTCATCCCCTGGATTATTACTGGATATGGACTCCTGAAGGCTGGACCTGGGGCGGGAATAAACCGGCGGAGTATTCCAATACCGTTGCCGACATCCAGCTCGCGATTGAGGCGGCGAAAAAAGTCAACGCGCCATTCCGGATCGCCACCGCCGGCTGGGTGCTCGGCCCGCAACACGACCGTGCCGCGTTCGACAATGACATGCCCAAGAACATCCCCATGAGCGCGATCAGCCGGAACACCGGCCTCAGCGAAGTGGACCCAGCGTTCGCGCGTATTGCGGGGCGTGAGCTGTGGGCGATTCCGTGGCTCGAAAGCGATTGGAACTACGGCCTGGCCACCATTCAACTGCACGCCGGCCGGATGCGCCGCGATGCCGTGGACGCCCGCGACTACGGATGCACTGGTTTAATGGGGCTGCACTGGCGCACGGAAGACCTTGGCCCGAACGCCTCGGCTCTCGCGCAGGCCGCATGGGACCAAAGATGGAGCACAGGCGCCACGTGGGCAATCATGGGCAAGGTCTGCAGCTTTTCGAACGCCGCCATTGCCGGCACGACGGACGCGCCGCTGTATCGCAGCTGCCGGTATGATCTCGGCACGATTCGGCTGCAAGCTCCCGCCGGCAGGTACAAGGTCACGCTCAAGTTCTGCGAACCGCATTTCGATGCAGCCGGCGAGCGCATCTGCGATGTGCGCGTGCAGGGGAACACCGTCCTGACCAACCTCGATATCTTTGCGAAGGTCGGAAAGTTCGCCGCGCTCGATTTCTCCTTCGACGACATCGCGGTCACCAACGGCGCGTTGACCATCGAGTTGGTCGCGCGCAAGTCGCTGCCCTGCATTTCCGGCGTGGCCATTGAAGGTGCCGGGTTCACCAACAAGATGAACCTCGGCGGCGCGGCATACAACGATTGGCAGTCCGACGCCGGCAAGCCGCGCTCGTTGCCCGTGGACGATTTCTACACAGACTGGGCGCTGGCCAACTTCGGGCTGACTGAAGCGGGCGCGATCTTCGCCGCGATTGACGGCGGTGCCGGCAAGCTGCCGAAAGCTGTCCAGGACGGCTGCCCGACCGGAGATGTTACTCCCGACAAAACGCCGTGGAACAAGATCGCGCCGCAGTTTGCGTTTGTGGATGGGTTCGAGAAATTGCGCCCGCAAGTGAAAGGGGCCGGCAATCTCGACCGGTTCGATTACTGGCTGAACACCTTCAAATACCATCGGGCGCTGGCGATGACGCGGTGCGCGATGGGCGTGCAGCAACCCGGCGATGTGTTCAAGCACTGGGCGGAAGCCTACACCTGTTTGCTGGCCACGGCAAACACGCCCGGCGCATTCGGGATGGTGGCGAACATGGAGGTCCATTCCGGGTGGGGCCCGGCGGTTGCCAAGGCGGCGGGCCAACCGTTCCCGAAGGACTACCAAGGAACACCGCGCATGATCGTGCCGTGTGTCCGCAGTGTGGTGAACAAGGGCGAATCGCTGAAACTGAAAATCATCGCCCTTGCAAAGCAGCCGGTAAGTTCCGTCATCGTCCACGTCCGCCCGCTCGGTCGTGGTGACTGGCAGACAATAGTGGCCACGCACATTGCGCAATCCGTGTACGAAGCGAAGCTTCCGGCAGCACAGGATGATTTCGAGTATTACATTACCGCAGGAGAAAAACTTATCTGGCCTGCTACCGCACCAGAGATGAATCAAACAGTAATCGTCATGGAGTAGAAGATGAAAACATTAATACCGATTCTTATCCTGATGGCAGTATCGACTTCTTTTGCTGCCGAGTATCATGTTTCTGTCGCTGGCGACAATGCGAACGATGGCTCCGCCGCCAAACCGTTGAAGACGATCCAGTCCGCCGCCGACAAGGCACAGCCGGGGGATACCATCCTGGTCAAGGCTGGCATTTATCGCGAAGCAATCAAACCGCCGCGCGGCGGCACGGAAGGGGCGCCTATCACCTACAAGGCCGCTCCGGGCGAGGAGGTTTCGATCCGGGGTTCGGAACCTGTGACAAACTGGGTGGCGCAGGGGGGCGGGGTCTGGAAGGTGGAGTTGCCGGACTCTTTTTTCAAGGGCTTCAACCCGTTTACCGTCCATGTCTCGGGCGCCTGGCTGGGAGGTAAGTCGATCAAGACCGTCCTCGTGCAAGGGAGAAATCCAGCGGAGGACAAATACCTGCCGTACCATCTGGGGGATCTGTATTTCAACAACGAGGCCTATTTTGAGAAGTTCAGCCTCCAGGATGTTGGGCAGACAAAACAGAGCTGGTATTGTGAAAACGGTGCAGGCACGACAATCCTCTGGGCGAACTTTGCCGGGGCGGACCCCAATGCCGGACTGACAGAGGTGAATGCCCGGGCAACGGCCTTCTTTCCGGAGAAAAGCGGCCTGAAATACATTGTCCTCGACGGCTTTGATGTGCGCCACACCGCCAGCCAGTGGAGTGACATCTACAGCCTGGAGGAAGGGGCGATCGGCATGAAGTACGGTTATCGCTGGACGGTCCAGAACTGCCGGATCAGCTATTCACGTAACAACGGCATCTCCATGGGCGTCTCGGATGAGGTGATCTTTTCCTTTGACCTTGCAAAGGGCGGCGATAATATCCCGCCCTACGGCACCTTCGGGTTCCACCTCATCCGGAACAACCGGATCTCGCGCTGCGGGCAGTGCGGCATCTATGGCTGCTACGGCGCGGTCGGGAGCATCCTGGAGGGCAATGAGATTACGGAAACGGTCTATCGTAAAGAGTGGCGCGGGGCGAACCAGGCGGATATCAAGATCCTCTTTCCGATCGATGTGATCATCCGCAACAACAAGCTTTACGGGCCTGACGGGTCAGGCATCGGCATCTGGCTCGATTGGGGCTCGCAGAATGCGCGGGTGACCGGCAATTTCATCGCCGACCGGAACTATGCACTCTTCACCGAAGTCTCCTTCGGTCCCACCCTCTTTGATAATAATGTCGTGATCGCGTCCGGAATACGGGATTGGTCGGATGGCAACATCTACGCGCATAACCTCTTTGTCAGGTCGGCTCTCGAGCAGACCGTCAGCGGCGAGAGGAATTTTGTCCCCTATTACAAGCCGCACACCACCGAAGTGGCCGGGCGCGGCGGCACGACCCTGCGTTTCAAGAAGTGGTACAACAACATCTTCATCGGCGGGCCCAAGCGTCCGGACGGAGACGGCTACACGGCCACGCATAACATCTACCTGGATGATGCGGCGCCCTTCCCGTGCGAGGGCAAGGAGAGTCTTGTGGATGCCACCAAGAGCGACTTCCTCTGCAAGAAAGAGGAGGGGACGTGGACGCTGAGCCTCACCCTCAGCGCACAGGTTGCGCAGGCCAAGGCAGCCTTCATCACATCCCGGTTCATCGGCAAGATCCCGCTGGCGGAGATGCACATGGAGCACCAGGACGGAACCCCCCTCGATATCAGTAGCGACTATTTCGGACGCGCCATGGACCCGAACCAGGTGAAGCCGGGGCCCTTTCAGCATATCCGGTCCGGGAAGAACGACGTTGTCGTCTGGCCTCGGAGAATGGATTAGTGGAGTGGCTTACCGTTCAAGTACCTTATAGTGTTGGTAATGTGGGCACCTCAAAATGGTAGCGGGAGCTGGATTTGAACCAACGATCCGGCAGCTGCCGGATTATGAGCCTGACTAAAAACCGAAATGCCTAAAATATTATGGGATTAGATTTAGAATATATCAATGGTCAAACTCCATTAGATGAAGACGAAAAAAATGGATTACTTATACCAACTATTGCAACCCGTGGT
>CAIZQW010000095.1 GCA_903935195.1 uncultured bacterium | reverse complement strand
TGCGCTCGCGACCTGCCCTGCCGTGCAATCCCAAGCCAAGCCCATCATCCAGCGTTCCGTCGAGGCGATCACCGCCTCCCAGCTGGCTAATGGAAGCTGGGATTATGCGTCGACACCCGAGGGAAATGTGGCACTTACCTCGTGGATGGTCCGCGCCTTGAAGAGTGCGGAGGCCTCAGGCGTGGACACGACAAGTGTCGCCCAGCGCAAGGGATTGCGCTGGTTGATGCGTATGACCGCTCAGGCCGATGGCAACGTCAGCTACAAACCCGCCACGGCTCCCTCGGAAACCGTGACCGCCCTGACCGCCATCTCCTTTATCACCGCCGGTCAAGCCTTTCCTGACATCCAATGCTGCGCAATGCAGATGACTGAACAGCTCAACTCCCCAAGCACGCGAGAGGGACAACGGGACTGTTATCGCGACTATGCCAAGATCATGGCCCTCGAACTGGCGGGCAAGCGCGACCATGCCCTGCGCATCCGTAACGAGATGAAGACCCTTCTCAATGTCCCCGATACCTGGCGCGTCGCCGGCGGGGACCTCTATACCACCACCTTCACTGCACTCTGCATGTAAGCGTGCGTTTCTCTCTTTACAGCATAACCCTGTGGTGATAAGCTTTCGACCTGAATCGGTTGATCATATCATACAGGTACATCACCCCATGAATCTTAAAGAACTACAGGAGCAAAAGGAAGGTCCATGCTTTGAGCGAAAAAGCATTATGATGGAGCCCAAGGCCTTGGCCGTTCCATTGGTTGCGTTTGCCAACGCTGACGGGGGAACGATCGCGGTTGGTATCAATGACGCAGGTGAGATCGAGGGGATTAACGGCCATGAGAGGCAGGTGAACGAGTTATTGCGAGTTCCTTTTTATTTCTGTAAGCCGACGGTAAAGGTCGACTTCGAATATGTCTCATGCAAGGACCGCAAGGGAAGCCCGAACAGGGTGCTCGTATTGAACGTCCGGCAGAGCCAAAACGTGCATGCTACCCAGGCAGACGAGGTCTTCTATCGCGTGGGTGACAAGTCCAAGAGGCTGACCTTCGATGAACGCATGCAGCTGCTGTATGACAAAGGCGACAGGTTCTATGAGGATACGCCCGTGGCCGGGGCTACAACCGACGATCTGGACCTCAAGCTGGTGAAGGCCTACACGAAGCGTATCGGCTATTCAAAACCGCCACTGACCTATTTGCGCGAGAATAATGGATTTCTCATGGAGGTCCAAGGACTTGAGAAAGTCAGCGTGGTAGCCGTCCTGCTGTTCGGAAAAGCGCCTCAAAACTATTTTCCAAGGGCGCGGGTGCGTTTCATCCGCTATGAAGGCACGGACGAGAAGACAGGCGCGCAGATGAATGTGATCAAGGATGTCTCTTTTGAAGGGACGATCCTTGAAATGGTTCGGAAAGCCATCGCCTTTGTTTCGACCCAGATTAAGGAGCATACTTATCTGGGCAAGGGCGGACTCTTCGTCACTGACAGCGAGTATCCCGAATTCGTGCGTCAGGAGATCATCGTCAACGCCGTGGCCCATCGCGATTACAGCATCAAGGGAACCGACATCCAGATCAAAATGTTCGATGGCCGGCTGGTGGTTGAAAGCCCTGGTACCTTGCCAGGGCTTGTACGCCTGAACACGATGCGCAAGGTTCATTTTTCTCGCAATCCAAAGATCGCAGCATTTCTGAAAGATTATGGATTCGTCAAAGAATTCGGCGAAGGTGTTGACCGGATGTGCAAGGAATTAAAGGAGTCCGGTTTGCCCGATCCCGAGTATCAGGTCGAGTCTTTCATGTTGCGGTGTACGGTCAAAGCGGCGGATGTCGGCTCGGTGCGGTCGTTGGCTGAACAAACAACTCTTACTCCGAGAGGACCTTCGGGGCCCGAGTCGGGGCCCGAGTCGGGGCCCGAGTCAATCCTACAAAAATCTTTGGCATCACTACGGTCCAGAGACCTCTCAAAGGCAGAGCTGGCTGTCGCATTAGGGCATAAGAGTATATCTGGCAAACTAAAGCTTAGGATTCGCCAGATGCTGGATAGCGGGTTGATTGAATGGACCCTTCCCGACAAACCCAACAGCCGCCTGCAGAAGTATCGCTTGACGGCCAAAGGACGTGGGCTACTGGGTAAGTCCTAGCGAAATACGGCAAGAGCTTAATTGTTGTTTTTTTGGCTACTTCCCCTAGTTCGTTCCCGAGATAATATGAAAAGATTAATCAAAATTGCTGTAACTGTAGCTGGGGTGCTAGCCTTGGTATATCTTGGAGTTTTTCTTTATTATTGGCCTTTCCTTAAACAGTTTCACACCGTTTGGATAGTAACGGATTCAAAGGGGACATCTGAGAAGTTGTTTTCAGGTGGTCCCCCGTTTTCGTATGATTCCGATGCGTGGGATAGGATTCGAGAGAGACATATTTCTGGGTTGATTCAGGTATATCAGAAACATACGGGCGCTCTAAAAATGGAATTTTCTGTTAAGAATGGTAAACGTCATGGAACAAAGAAAGAATTTTTTATACGGAGTGATGTTGACCAGGACAGTACAAGGGGTGTATTCGAAGAGGTTGGGAAAGTCGCGCTTTCCGAAATAGAATATAGGGACGGAAAAATGCACGGGCTTTATATTGAGCGATATCAAAATGGAATGCTAGGTGGACTTCGTAGCTATACGAACGATGTTGAAGAAGGGTTTAGCTTAATGTTTTATGACGATGGCAGGTTGGCATCGATATACAATAACAAAGAAGAGTATATAAAATACTCAAAAGTCTGGGATGAGGACGGAAATCTGGTTCAACATGCCTTCTATGATGATTGCATGAATCCGACTGGTGGCGTGGTACTTGTGGGAGGTAAGCGTGAGGTGTTCGATGAAGCCAAAAGGCAGAAGATGACAGTTGAAGATTTCCAGAAAACTCTAACCGAGTCAGAAAAGTACCAGCCAAAAATCTGGGAACTTCCAAAATTTTTCACACTGGACGCCGAAGTAATTGCGATTCTGGAAAAGGAATGTTCGAAACAGTTAGATAAGGGGGCGCGCTTGGACATAAGCGCGCCGCCCAGTGAACCGGGAATAAACTAAAGAGTAACTCTTTATCCCGCAGAGGCGCAGAGGAAAGCATTTTTCGTGGGATAAAATGTTGAAGTTACAGGCGGGACATTGAGGTTTTAAGATACTTTTTTACAGTTACGTTGAAGTGGGACTGGCCCAGAGAGTGTACACAATCCCCTTTCCTCGAAAACGCTTCTCCGCTTGCGCTAGAATCGGCATTTCGTGTATGCTGTATCCACTTATGAAAACGTGGTTGATCACAATGCGAATCTGGTCTCTGACTGCGACGACCATGCCTGTTGCTTTAGGGGCTGTAGTAGCCCATCAGGATGGACACTTCTCTTGGTTACTCTTGGTGTTGATGCTGGTCTGCGGTTGGACCCTCCAACTCGCCACCAACTTGCTGAACACCTACGGCGACGGCGTCTCAGGCGTGGACAAAGACAAGCCTCCGTGTCCCTTTCCTCTGCCGCTTGTGCTTCGCGTGGGTTATGTCTTCCTTTTCATCGGCGTTGTGTTGACCGGGCTCATCGTTTACCTGTCGACCTGGAAGCTGCTCTTCTTTGCCTTAGCAGGAGTCCTGGGGGCGGCCTGTTATACCACACGGTTCTTCAAATATGCCGGATTGGGGGTTCCCGGTGTCTTTCTGCTGACCGGACCCTTGCAAGTCCTGGCCGCCTATTATGCCTTCACCCAGGGGTTCTCGGTTAAAGCGCTGTTGCTCTCTCTCCCTGTCGGCTGTCTGGTCGCAGCCATCCTGCATGGCAATGACCTGCGGGATATTGCGACGGACCGCGTGGCGAAGATCAAGACCTTCTCGCATCTGATCGGCGAACAGGCCGCGTTTGCGCTCTATGTCCTGCTGAACATGATGCCCTTCGCGCTCTTATTTGTTCTGATGTTTCTCTATCCGCCGGGATATGCGTTTATGCCTCCTTTCCTTGCCTTCCCGCTGGCGCTCGGACTTTCCCGGGACGCACTGAAACGTCAGCGTGTGGAGACATTGGAGGAGCGTTCAGCAGGATGTCACTTCCTCTTCTGCCTCCTCTTGGTTGTCAGCGTGCTGATCTTCTAGAGCATTTTCTTGAAAAGGGTAGCCATTTTTTTCTCACAGAGCCCACAGAGTTCACGGAGGAATCCAATTGAAGTATCAATTATCTATGGAACAGGGTAGCACAAAAGGTATTTGTTTTTCATTCGGGATACATAGTTCTCTGTGACCTCTGTGTCCGGCAGCTGACGGATGAGGAACTACACATTTAATTAACATGCT
>CAIZQW010000094.1 GCA_903935195.1 uncultured bacterium | reverse complement strand
TCCACCCACACGTTCGCGGCAAGCTCCCCGTTCCCGATCGGCATGGACCCGTTGTAGTCCTTGCTGGGTGAGGTCCAAACAACGTTGTGCTTGGGTACGACCTCAGCCTGCCCGACCAACACACAAGACAACACCACAAAACAACTCAATAACCAGTTCATGTTATTCCTTTCCCCGTCCTTTCAGGACACCCTTATGTCGGTAAGTATTTCACATCCACACCATTTCCATCAATGGACAAAAGGTCATATTACATGCACTTTTTCAAGGAGGGGGAGGGGTGAATAGAGGGTTATTGGGTATCGGTTAGTCGTTATTGGGAGAGGCCGGGGGGGGAGGAGAAGGAGGAACGATTTGACAGAATGAACAAAATTTACAGAATTATTGGATAGTCAATGCCGAAACGCCATCCGACCATTCTGAACATTCCGAAAATTCTGTCAAAACTCTGGACTTTGGGGTGGTTTGGATGCGCCTGACCCGCGGTTCCACCTAGAAGGGCGGGCTTCCCCGGCTATTTGCCGGGGAGCCTGCGTCTTTTGCGTCCACCACAAGCTCCCTCCCGTTGGTCGGGAAGCTCGTCCTACAATGTGGAAGCTCAGCCTACAATGCGTTTCCACCTTGAGCGGGCTTTCCAGACTCGAAGAGGTCGGTACCGACCGGGACGGCCGGCTCCAGCGCTTCGGGGCAAACGGCCAGCTCCATGTGCCTTCCCAGGAGCCGTCAGTTTCCGCCGGTATTCCGCTACTGGCCGGGATGGCCGACTCATCCACATCCCCAAGCTTCCCGACCTCTTCGAGTCGGGAAAGCTTGGCCTACAACGCGTTCCCACCTTGTAGATGCGGGCTTCCCCGCATCAGCGGGGAGCCTGCGGGCGAGGGATTATTCTTGCGACATCTCGCATGGAAAGTCATAATGTTGAACACAAGGTGATATATGTTATCGAATTACATCCATCAAGTCATGTGTAGAGCTCACTTTGAAATTATGGAAAGTGGCCGGTTTTATGGCTTCATTCCAGGGTTTCAAGGGGTGTGGAGCGAGGGAACTTCACTGGAAGAATGCCGCGACGAACTGCTTGAGGCTATTGAGGGTTGGTTGATCGTCAAATTACGCTGTGGTGAGGATATTCCGATCATTGATGGCTTGGACATGAACCATGCCGACCGGGAAGTCGCTTATGCCTAAGCCGGTTAGCCGCCGCGAGATTCTACGACGGTTCAAGGCATTGGGCTGGAGCGGCCCCTATGCCGGAGGGAATCATATGTTCATGCGCCAAGGAAATTTAACCGTTCGTATTCCGAATGCTCACGGCAATGATATCGACTGGTCGTTGATGAAACGTATTCTTGCACAGGCGGGAATCACGCCCAGTCAATGGGAAACCGTGTAATTATTTCAATCCTTCACAGGGGACCCGACTCCGCCAAGCCTACGCCGGGACAAGCGGCTGGCTCCTTTTGGATCCAGTGTCTATCCCCTTTTCGTTCGATACTCAAAGTTGAATCCAGTCACTTATTCGTGTTCACGCCAATTAACATTTATCCCAAATCCTCGCCTAAGAGGCCGACGACAGTACGTTTTCACCGGAATAGCCGGTATTAACGCGGCTCAGCCGGAGGCTTCGCCCTACCTGGAAATCTATACAGATCATCGATGTCTTCGGGTAGGGCGAGGCGTCCAATGCCACTAACTTTTCATATTATTAATTCTAATATTTTCGCGTGCGACTGAACGGATACCCCTTAGTGGTGGGAACGTTTCACGCTTGTGGCGTTTAGCCCTTGGCTCTGGTGGTCGAGGATTTCTGCGGGAGGGGAGTCTGGCGCACGCAACGTCCTGCAACAGTTTTCTCCAGAACCTGTAAATATGGGTCCATGAACTGGAGTTGAATAGCCAGCGCACCAGTAAACACCGTGCAGTACTAAAGGACAGGTGAGAGGGCTGGATTCCTTTGTCCATTGCGGCCGTAGCCATCACAACGCGGACGAGGTTGTAGGCCATCAAGCCGGACAACCATTCTTTTTCAGCCATATCTTTAGTTTTGCAATCCAGTTGATGGAGATCCATTTGAGTTTTCAGATAACGGAGGTTCAGTTCGACTTGCCAGCGAGAGCCGTAGAGCTCAAGTAGTTCTTGGGCCGGATAAACGGAGGCGTCAAGCAAGGTGGTAAACAGATAGATCCACTGGGGCCGGAAACCCGGGCGGACATATTGAGCAACAATAAGTCGTCCATTTAGAGCGTGTTGCCAGCAGCCGTCATGCTGGAGATCGTCTCGGCTTGGACTCCAAGACACAAGGTAGTCACCAGGACAGTGAAGCCGGGCTGAACTTCCGGCGACTTTTTTGGCACGGGGTTCGGACATGCGGAAAAGGCAATGGGCGGTTGCTGTCAGCACGCATTGAGCCATCTGGAAAACGCCGAAATTGCGATCACCAAGATAAAGACATCCGGCTATACCTTTAAGGATTTGTTGGCAGGCCAAAGTCTGTTCGGGAACAACGGTTGAGCCAGCGGCAGAAGACACCACCATTCCGGTATGAAGGCAGAAGGTGGCCACCACGCGCATTAACACCCAGTAAATCTGCCCATTTTGATTAGAACTGGTGGCGAAATGCTTTATGATGTCAGGAAAGGGGCGCAAGGAAATTTGAGTGCCATCCAATAGCAACACCCGTAGTCCATGCCATCGCCCATCCTGGATTTCGCTCCAGACATCCTGCGCTTGGGCGCCTAATACGTCCGAGAATAAGTTCAGAGGAATCCGCTTGCGGGCATTGCTGAAAGCGGTAGTGGCCAGTGATTTAATCCGCCTCGATAGCGGCTTTTCTTGCTTGCTTGAAAGTTGGTCCGCACCTCCCGAATGAAGATCAGAAACTGCTGCCTGAAGAGTGTGATCGTGAGTTAGGCGCTGGAAAATCATGTACCACAGGGTGACCATGGGCGTGAAAAGTCTGTCATAAAAGCAAAGTTCTGTTTTTTCAAGCGCCAGCTTCAGTTGAGTCTGGCGGAGCAGGCGTTTAAAAACCTGCAGGCATTGCAAAACGGACCTTTTCCGTTGCGCTTCCAGGGAGGGGGGGCATGTGGCGTCTGGTCTGTTAGACATGGCTAATATTTTCCTGTTTTGAGTTGACTTGTATGTATGTAGTATGATATACATACTGCCATGAATAAAGAACATATTTCGAGTTTATTGGCAGGAAAAGGAATGGAGAACCCAGCAAAGAACCTTTGGCCGGCACTCAAGGGATCTTTGGCTAAAGTTTACAAACCATGCATCCGGAAGAACTGCGCCTTGTGCGAGCGCGGAGATAAACATCCCGCTTGGATCTTAACTGTTTCCCAAAAAGGGCACCGGAGATGCTTCTATGTTCCAGAAGAATTAGTACCTATCATTCAGCTGGCCATTCAAAATGGCCGCAAAATTGAGGAATGGCTCGGCAATGCAGGCCCTGAAATAATAAAAGCCTTTCGCCATCAACGAGATAACGCTGATAATAAGAAAAAACGGGCTGCGAAAAGTTAGTGGCATTGGGCGAGGCGTCCCTGCCGAGCCGTCGTGACATGGGTGTTCTTGGATCGATACCTGGAGCTCGGCTCCTAAGGCGAGGATTCGGAAGTGACATCACCCAGACGTGAGGGCGTCCGCTGCGGCACGAAGAAAGATTTCAATATCCGAATCAGAGTGGGCGGCGGAAACGAATCCAACTTCAAACTGCGAGGGAGGCAGGTAGATGCCCCGATCGAGCATGGCGTGAAAAAACGCGGCGTGCGCCTTCGTGTCGCAACGCTTGGCATCAGTGAGGTTGTTCACAGAACCCGTGCAGAAATACGGGGTGAACAGGCTCCCCATCCGGGCACAGTGCATCGCCACCCCCAGCTTCCCGGCCAGAGTATTCACGCCCTCCGCCAGCTTGCGGCAGCGCCGTTCCATCTCGGGGTAGGGATTTTCCTTCCTGAGGAGATTCAGAGTCGCGATCCCCGAAGCCACAGCCACCGGATTCCCGCTGAGGGTTCCAGCCTGGTAAACCGGTCCCAGTGGCGCCAGCTTGCTCATCACATCCTCGCGCCCGCCGACAGCTCCGATGGGTAATCCGCCCCCCACAATCTTGCCCAGGCAGGTCAGGTCTGGCGTTACCCCGGCAATCATACCAAACGAGCCCGGCCCCATACGGAAGCCGGTGATGACCTCGTCGAAAATCAGCAGCGCCCCGCACCGGTCAGCGGCTTCGCGTAATCCCTGCAGAAAGCCCGGCACCGGTGGAACAAGTCCCATGTTGAGATCGGAAGAGCACACGTCTGAACTCCAGTCACAGC
>CAIZQW010000093.1 GCA_903935195.1 uncultured bacterium | reverse complement strand
GTGCGGGCAGGAACAACAACTGGGGTATGAATATCAAAGCAACTTTTGTTGACATACGGCAACTCAAGAACAACTTGGAAGGCGTATTTGGCTTTAAGCGCATCCTGCATGTATTTCAATGAGGGAGATAATGTGGTGTCTGATGCCTTAACTTCAACCAACATCCAGGGTTCTCGATTACGCGTGACCAAAAAATCAACTTCTCGTTTTTGCTTATCACGCAGGTAGTAGAGGTCAAATTGGCCTAATCCCATATCTGTCCAGCCCTCAACAGCTTTGAGCAGGTGGCAGGCGACAAACGTTTCTGAACGTTGTCCGACATCGTCAATGCCAGACCAATCTCGTAAAAACCATTTCGGTTCTTTTCGAATCGCGGCAGTCAGGGAGCGATGCCAGGGCTTAACAAGGAACCCGACGTGAAGGGACGTTAAGATACTGACCCAAGCACGAACGGTGTTTTCACTGACGCGTATAGCTGTCGCCAATGATGCGTAGATTACTTGTCCGCTGGAACGTGTCTGGAGCAAGTCGTTTAAGGCAATCAGCTGGTCAAGATCATGAACCCGTGTCAGATCTCTCACGTCTTCGCGGAGTAATTGTGATTGGCGAAGTGTCTGCCAACGACGCCAAAAGCGCATATCTCGTTTTGCAAACGGTTCCGGAAAACCGCCATACGTCCATAAGGCACTCCATTCAGTTTCATCAATAGGGTGTGGTCGAGAAATAACGTCTGCTTTGAGGGAGGGGGATGCCAGTTCTGCAACGCTCAAAGGATGCATCCGATAAAGGAAGTAACGCCCCATCAGGCTGTCTCCGCCGCGCTTGAATACATCCAGGCGCGATGACCCCGTGACAATGATTTTTGCATGCTTTCCGTGGACATCGAAAAAGCCCTTTAAGAAGGTTTTCCATTTTGCATAGCGGTGGATCTCATCAAAGGCAATAATGGGTGATTGAGCAGTGAGTTGATCCAGTCCGCTAAAGGATGCAATGGCCGCAGGTCCCTTGAGAATGAGCTGGCGTGAATCTTGATTGTCCCAGTTGATATAGGTTGTTGCCAATTCTGAGCAGATCGAGGTCTTTCCAACTTGGCGGGGACCCGAGATAAAAGCCATCTGACGGTGATCCTTCAAATGGCTGTTCAGTAGTTCAGAATAGAACCTAGGATACTGTTTCATGGGTTACTATTATTCATATCACTGCGGAATAGTCAAGACCATTCCGCAGTAATATGCGGATTGGTTTTTGAAACGCAATGATGACGCAATGATGACTGTTTTCCAATCCTCTATTTTCTGATAGACAAACAAACGGAGATGAGGTAACTTAATCACTCAGTTTTAAGGTGTTACATTCTTTTGTCCTCTACTTTTAGACAGTAACGAAAAATGACAGCCAGAAATGAAATGAAGACGGAATGCCAGGTTGGGAGGCTGACGATAATTGTCACATCGTGTGACAAATACGCTGATTTGTGGAAGCCGTTTTCAATGCTTTTTAAGAGATACTGGCCTGATTGCCCTTATGGACTGAAGCTTGTCACCGAGAGTCCTGCACGTGAGGGAGACTTTGTCTTTGAAGAAGTTATCCCCTGCGGGCGTATCGGGTGGGGGGATCGTTTAGCCTTGGCTCTAGAACAGGTCAAGACGCCGTATGTTCTTCTGTTGTGTGATGATTACCTCCTCTGTGATCGCGTGGAAAACGCAAAGATGGAGCATTTTATTGATTTGGCTGAAAAATATGCCGTTGGGAACCTGCGCCTAATCCAGAATCCGAGGCATTCGGGGCTCTTTTCTGCTGAAGAAAAGCTCGGCTATTACAAACCGAAAACACCCTATTGTATTGCCACGCAAGCAGGAATATGGAACACGGAATTTCTGAAACGCCTTGCCAAGGGATATGACAGTATCTGGGCATTTGAACGCCTAGGCTCCTTCCGTGATGATCTCAATCTGCCTATTCTCGGGACTCAAACCATGGAATTCCCCTTTGAAGATGCTGTGCATAAGGGGAAATGGGAGAATGCAGGAATCCGGCTCTGTGAACGGAATGGAATCGCCCCGGATTCTGCGTGGCGGAAGACCTTGTCAAATATTGACTATGTCCGCGAGCACCTCAAAGGGGCTATTCTCGAAGCCAATCCGATGTTGATTCTGAAAATACAGAACGGATTGGCTCGCTTGCGCTTATGAGAATCTGCTTTATAGCAAATAACAATATTGGCTATGGTCTTTCAGGAGGCGATCGCATCTTTACTGAGTTGCTCAAAAGATGGACAACGTATTCTTCTCTTCAACTGATGGGGTGTCAGGAATCGATTGATATTGCACGTCGCTGCGGTGTTGATGTTCCGTTCCTTAAGACAGCTGAGCCGAACCAACAACCAGACTTTGGAATTGTCGGATTGTTATTTCATGTCTGGCACCGTTTGCGCGCGGGGATCCGAGGGTTGGAGACGTATGCGGCAGAACTCAAAGAGACTGATGTGGTCTACTCGGTATCAGACTTCTACCCCGACTTTTATCCTGCGTATCTGATGAAACGGCGTAATCCGAAGATCACGTGGATTGCTGGATATTATCTCTTTGCGCCACCTCCGTGGGCTAAGGTGACCCCCTATACAGGCCGGCAGCGTCTGCGCGGGCTCGTCTACTGGCTGATGCAACGGTTCTCATATTATCTTGTGAATAGATATGCGGATAAGGTCTTTGTCACCAGCGAACCCGACGTAAAGTAT
>CAIZQW010000092.1 GCA_903935195.1 uncultured bacterium | reverse complement strand
GCTTTTTTGTCCAGGCACAGGCGTCTCTGCCGCCCGCGATAAGAAGGAACCAAAAAAGGCGAGTACCAGACTGAACAAGACGACCATACGACTCATATAAACTCCTTTGTAATTCACCGCATTTTAAGTGATTTGGAAACGATAGCAAGACCCACGGGGTATGCCAAGCAAAATCAAACGAAACCTTGGCTGTTCCCACCATCGCACGGGGTTAGAGTTGGTTGTTCCCGCAGAGGCGCGGAGGCGCAGAGGGTGAGAAAGTGAATTTGGTAACAATCGCGCCGCCCGAGGCTCCGGGAACAAACTGATGAGTAACTTTTATCAACGAATTAAACGAATTGAACGAATTTCAATTAGCTTAATTCGTTTAATTAGTTGAAGAACATCCCCTCTGCGCCTCCGCGCCTCTGCGGGAGAAAGGATTAGGATCTAGCGCAAGTATTGTCTACCCCCTAGGTCTATTTTGATTCGCGTATTGGATCAGACGTGATGGTCTGATCGCCTTTGGGATTCTGGGGCGTCACGCTTTTGTAGTATCTGCCGCAGGCGGTGAGTTTGCCATCGTTATCAAAGAGCGCTGAGGGCGCTCCTGGCGCGGAGTCGGGCTGAAACGAGAACCAGGCATAGCCTAGAATCCAGTCTTGCTCCTCAAGCCAGGGGAGGACCTCTTTCATGAAGGCTAAGATTGCGGCGGGGTTGTGCCGGTTCTTCTTGATGTCGCCGCCGGTCTTCCAGTCTGCGACGGCGAACTCGGTGATCAGGAGCGGACGCTTGCCATACTTCTCGTAGATCCGTTTCATCTTGGCTTTGAAATCTGCGGCATTGGGTCCGCCATACGAGTGGACGCCGATGTAATCAACGCGGTAGCCGCGCTTGTCAGCCTCTGTCATGAAGTCGCGCATCCAGCTACCTGGCACGCCCGTGACCTTCTCGTCCTTGATGCCCTCTGGATTGGCACAGGCCGGACTGCACAACGGAATGTTCAACTTCTCAAGCGCGGGCCAGAGCTCAAGCGCAACGGTGTAGGGGATATTGGATTGCTCTTTTTGGTCCGGCTCATTGAACCCCAGCAGCCGCTTGCTCTTTCCGGCTTTGACGTTCGGGAGGACCTCCTTTGTGAGCCGCTCCTGAACTTGTGCAAGATTTTTGCCTGTCCAAAGCATCGGCAGAAACTCAATGTCCTTGGGCTGTTCAGAGACATGGTGCGTATTCCAGGAGTAGTTCCAGGAGACATTCAACGCCTTGACGCGGTCCATGTTCTGGGTGCCGGCTTCGGTGAGTTTGCCCTCCGCTTGCTTAAGCGTAAAACACGCGCCCTTTTTGCCCGGGAGCTTCAGTTGCTCTTTTGTGAAACGGGGGGTCTCCGAGGCGAGCAAGCTGCAGTAGCCGCTTAACACCAGAGCACATATCGCTATAGCATGGGATGCTTTCATTGTGTTCCTCTCAGATCGGCTCGCACGCTTGGACAGCGATGCGGGTCTGGTTGTGGAGATGTGTGATTGCAAGGGCCAGGCCGTCGGCGGCATCATTCTGCGGTTCTTCCGAGAGCGAGAGAAGCGTCTTCACCATCTTTTGCATTTGCGCCTTGTCCGCGGCGCCATAGCCAGCTGTAGCCATCTTGACCTTTCGGGGTTCATACTCATAGACGGGGATACAGGAACGTGCGCACTGCGCGATCATCACGCCACGCGCATGAGTCAAGATCATCATGGTCTTGACGTTCTTCGCAAAGAAGACGCCTTCGATTGCCGCGACATCGGGGTGATGGGTTTCAATAAGCTTGGCCAGTTCATCCTGCAAAAAGAGGAGGCAGGCGGAAAGCGGACGTGAGGCAGGATTTTTGATCGTGCCATACCACACGGGAACCATGCGCGAACCCACGGCATCAATGATACCGATGCCGGTTGAGCGGAGAGATGTATCTATGCCAATAATTCGCATTTAGGCTTTCTCGCTTTCTAGCTCGCAAGGGTATATAAACATACCCAATTAAACTGGATAACAGGCTACAGGTGACTAGCAAGAAAAAAAACGCTGGGCATGTCATGCATGCCCAGCGTGTATTCGTGTGTGTTTTATGCCTGTTGCTTCTGCGTGTCGAGATCGCGCATCGCTTCACGACGGCTCAGCTTGATGCGGCCGCGATCATCGACTGCGATGCACTTGACCCACATCTTGTCGCCCACCTTGCAGACGTCATCGACGACAGCAATGCGACGGTCGGCGAGTTCGCTGATGTGGCAGAGACCATCCATGCCTGGCAGAATTTCGACAAAGGCGCCGAATTCCTTGATGCCCGTGACAGTGCCTTCGTAGATCTTGCCTTCTTCCGCTTCAGCGGAGATGGAAGCGACCTCACGTTGGGCGATTGCCAGCGAGTCACCGTTCGAGGCGTAAATGCTCACGATGCCCTCATCATTGATGTCAATCTGTGCGCCAGAGACTTCGCAGATGCGGCGGATGTTGGAGCCACCAGGACCGATGAGCGCGCCGATCTTGTCGACCGGGATGTTCATGGTTGTGATGCGAGGCGCATACTGGGAGAGTTCCGGACGTGTTTCCGGCATGACGCTCTGCATGAAGTCGAGGATGTGCAGACGGCCTTCTTTGGCGCGCGTCAGAGCAGACTCGACTAGATCCCAGGTAAGACCGCGGATCTTGAGATCGACTTGGAAGCCCGTGATGCCCTTGCGGGTACCTGCGACCTTGAAGTCCATATCGCCACAATGATCTTCCGAACCCAAGATGTCCGAGATGAGAATCCGCTTGGATTCATCCGCATTGCAGAAGAGACCTACCGAGACGCCTGCGACAGGTGCCTTGATCGGAATGCCTGCATCCATCATGGCGAGAGCACCCACGCAAATGGAGGCCATGGAGGAGGAGCCGTTGGAACCCATGACGTCAGAGACGACACGGATCGCATAGGGGTAGTTATCAGGGACGATCTGTGCGAGCGACCGTTCGGCGAGGGCGCCGTGACCGATTTCGCGACGTCCGAGTCCGCCGAGCCTGCCGACTTCGCCGACGCAGTAAGGAGGGAAGTTATAATGCAACATAAAGGCCTTGCTCTTCTCTCCGCCTGTGATGGCGTCGAGATCTTGCGAATCCTTATTTGTTCCCAGTGTCACTGTGCCCAAGGCTGAGGTCTCGCCGCGTTCAAAGATCGCGGAGCCATGTGTGCGAGGCAGTACGCCGATCTGTGCATAGAGCTTACGGATCTCGTCGGAGGCGCGTCCATCAATACGCTTGCCATCCTCGAGGATGTTTTTGCGCACGAGGTCGACTTCGATCTCATCGAAAAGACGGACAAAGGAAACATCGGTGACCTCTTCTGGCCACTTTTCCATTGTCTTAGCCTTCAGCGTGTCTTTGATTGCTGAAACGGCGCGTTGGCGCTCCATTTTGTCCGCGATCAAGAGGGCTTTGCGAAGGGTATCACCGCTCGTCGCATAGAGGAATGCCATTTTGTCAGCATCCGGATCAACGTCAACGATGACTTTGTCAGGCTTGCCGAGCATTTTGCGGAGTTCGATTTGGGCGTCGATGATTTTAACGACCTCTTCATGACCGCGCTTCATAGCTGCCAGAAAATCCTCTTCCGAGATTTCGGCTGCGCCACCTTCCATCATGAGGAAGCGATCACGTGTACCTGCATAGATGAGGTCCAGATCGCTCGTTTTGCGCTGCTCATGGGTCGGGTTGATCACCAGCTCACCATTCACACGGCCGACGCGCACGCAACCGATGGGGCCCATGAATGGGACCTCGGAGAGGTGCAAAGCAGCGGACGAAGCAATCACGGCGAGGGTGTCGGTGTCATTGATGCCATCCGCCGAAAAGACGGTGTTGTTGATCTGGACGTCATTGCAATAGCCCTTCGGGAAGAGTGGGCGAATGGGACGATCCGTGATACGCGCGCAGAGGATTTCTTTTTCCGAGGGGCGCTGTTCACGCTTGAAATAGCCTCCGGGGAAACGACCTGCTGCATAATACTTTTCACGGTACTCGACTTGGAGCGGGAAGAAATCAATGCCTTCGCGCGGCTTGTCGGTGTTGGTGACTGCGGAGAAAACGATGGAGTCACCCAAGCGGACTGCTGTCGCGCCAGCTGCCTGGCGTGCGAGGAGTCCGGTCTCAATGGTCATAATAGCTCCACCAACGTTGATGGAGACTGATGTCGTGTCTTTCATGTATCTTGCCTTTCTGCGGAAGAAGGACCGTGAAGCATTTTGCCAGGAAAGATGGCCTACCCAAACAGGTAGAGAGAGTCCGCGAGAAAAGAAGAACAGTTAAGTCATTCCGTGAGTCTTTGCTTTAAGGCAAGCCACACGGAATGTTCGAAACCCCGTGCTTAACGACGGAGTCCGAGGTTCTTAACAACCTTCTGGTAGGTCGGTTCATCCGTGCGCTTGAGATAATCAAGTAAGCTTCGACGGGTGTTGACCTTGCGGATCAAGCCATAACGAGAGCTATGATCCTTCTTGTTAATCTTCAGATGCTCGGTCAGATGCTCAACCTCTTTTGTAAGCGAGGCGATCTGTACTTCGCTTGACCCAGTGTCACGCTCGTGACGTTGGAACTGCACACGAATAGCTTTTTTATCAATCTGGCTCATATGACTTAGCGGTCCTTGTTCCGCACTTTTTCTTTTTGTCTTTAAACTTTCCGGCGAGTACTATACGGGTTCGTCCGCTCGAAGTCAAGCGAAACAGGTCGCCGGGAAGGAGGCCTGATTGAACCCGCAGCGGGGATTACTCCTTAGACACACCGCAGGAAAACGCGCACACTTTACAAGATAAGGGGGGGGGACGTCAACTGGAAAAGGTAAAAATTCTGTGATTTGGCAAAAAGTTAGGGGTTGCATTCATATTCGTCAAGGCTTATACTTAAATCATGAAAGGCAGGCCCAGAAGCAAAAACTGTTCAGGACAAGCTACAATTGAGTACCTTGTTGTATTCATCGCGTTGTTGGCCATCGTGTCAGTTTTTGCATTGAGCCTGTATGCGGTTAGACAACAAGCAAGCCGGACGTTAGACCTGGTTGGTTCTGACTATCCGTAGTTTTAAAAACAGCTGGGTGCTGAAAAAAGGGGGATAAAGATGAAAAATCGTTCTCGTCGTAGTGGCCAAACCATGGTCGAATACATCATTATCGTTGTGCTGATTGCGATCACATTGATTGTGCTCTTTAGCAAGTTCAGCAAGGCCGTTGGAACAAAGGTCTCCGGCGCAACGTCGGCTTTGGATTCTGATGTCGGTAGCGAGGCGCAGTCTGAGGTTGATAAAATCAGCGCAGATAGCGTACGCAATCTGAAGGCTGATGGAAGTGGCCTATAAGAAAATAGCTGTGCGGAAGAGAGGCGCGTCTCAAGGACAGGCGATGATCGAATCGATCTTCGTCGTGATTGCGGCGTGCCTCTGCTTTTTAGCGCTTTTCCAGTATGCCAACCTCTATGCCGCGAAGATGACGCTGACGCATGCGGCAACCCGCGCAGCCCGTGCTCGGAGTGTGGGGTTGAACTACTGGATGATGGAAAAGGCTGCGCGTGCGGCTTCCATTCCTGTCTCGGGCAAATGTTTAGTCTCCTTTGACCTTCCTGCCTCGCAGACAGGTCTTTTGCCACGAAGGAATGTTGGCGGCATCTGGGCTACGGCGCTTGCAGTTTCGCCGGGTTCAGCCAAGGCACAATATGAAATGGCTCGTGTACCAGAGTTCATGGGAAGTGAAAATGACCCCACGTCGCGCGAAATTCTTGATTATGAACTCTGGGATGACATGTCTGTCTCGCTGGAAGAACCTTTGTCCTTGGATGGTGAAACGCCAGGGGTCTTAGAGGTTACCGTCCGCCAGCGCCAGCCCTTGCTGATTTCGATTGCTGCACTTCTGGAGGGGGCCTTCACGAGTGACGCAGAGTCGAGTGAGGAGAAGAGCTTGACGATGCGCGGGACCTACTCCATGGAGAGTCAATATCCGCTCTACATGGAAAACATGAACTGGTAGTCAATCATGACAAGCAGGCAGCATACTCTCTTGGGCCGTATAGGATCTCTGAGGCGTCCACGCTCAGGACAAGCTGTCATTTTTCTCTTGCTGGTCTTCACTGTCCTCGTCTTCCTGCTCCTCTTTAATATTGACCTCCATCGTGTCATTCAGCGCAAGACGCAGGCGCAGAATGCAGGCGATGCCGCCGCGCTTGCGGCCACACGCTGGCAGGCCGCTACACTTAACCTTGTGGGCGAACTGAATTTGATGCATGTGTTAGCCTTGGCAGGAGTGCCCGAGCCGGATCGGGCCGCGATTGAGGCGATCACCAACATGCAGGCGCGTCTCTGTTTCTCGGGACCTCTGGCAGGCCTCTATGCCTCCCAGGTTGCCGCGAAGAACAATCACATCTATGTTGATCCTGATCTGACGGCGTTTCTGCGTGATCACGTGACCTTGATCCGGACGCAATATGCACATACCCTTGATGAGAATGGTGAGACCTATTACAAGGAGCCGTGGCCAGGCGCCTGGGGTGAGTATGCAGATATGTTGGAGGCGATCTGCGCGGATGGCATTGCAGTGGGGCCGGACAATGCTCAATTCTTCTCCATCCCGCAAGGGGCGCACCTTCTTCTTTCAAAAGATTTCTATGGGGCTGTCAATGGACGCTCATGGTGCTGGTTCTATAATAGTCAGCGTGGACTTCTGGAGTCGTACACCTCCTTCCATGACTGGCCGCCGTTGCCGGATATCAACCCCAACACCTATGACAATTGTGAAATCTATGGCGTGGGACTCCATCCCGTGACAGCGAAGATCAAACACCTCTTTACCCAGGCGATGCTTGAGGAGATGGTCACTCAATCAGGATTGGCTCCTGAAGGTGTCCCTGATCTGAACACGACCAATGTTATGGACTCTGCGGAGACGTGGTACATGTATAAGGCAGGGGTGTGGGGAAGCTGGGATTCGATCAAGCCAATGGGTGAGTTTCCCTTCCCTGCTGCAGGGGAGATCAGGCCTGAGTATGATTATACGGGTGCTGATGTGGTGATTCGCCTGTCAGCCGTGGTTGATCGAACGACGCCTGGCACAGGCACGCAACAGGCCAAGGTTAACTGGACGGCTGCAGCAAAGTCTTTTGGTTATTTGGAAGTGGGCGAGGAAAAGGGGAGGCCAGACTCGGCAGCGGGATTTGTCTTGCCGGCCTTCCGCAACACACGATTGATCCCCGCGGATACGGCGTCAGGCTCGCAGGGAGCGACAGGAGATGTGGAGTGGATGATCCATGTGACGCGGCATCTCAAACCCTACTTGGAGATCGGCAGAACGGAGTCGGGAAGTTGCAGTTATTGCCGTGCGTTGGTGACGTGGGAACCTCGAAGCTTCCGGCAGATGGGAATCGACTGGTTAGCGTTGAACAGTTATCGGTGCAAGATCCGGTCAGGCGGTGGTGGTGGTGGGGGGCATCGCGGGGGTGGTTCACGGCGTGGACATTAAAGGAGAGAGGAGGGGAACGATGAAGACTTCACGAAAAAGCGGTCAAGCAATGATTGAATTTGCAGCAGGACTCTTGGTTCTCCTGCTCCTTATTATCGGTTTTGTCCATGTGAGCAAGCTTTCGCTCGCCTCGCTGGGCCTTCATGGCGAGATCCGCGCGGAAGCAGGGCTCGCAGCGATGCAAAGTTCCATGACCGACACGCCTGAAGCGATTTCCGATTGGGCAAGTGGGACTGATCAGGTTCGGTTTACCGCGGATGATGAGGCGCAGAAGAACCAGCCTGCTGCCGCTACAGTTATGGGCCAGGTGGTCTCGCATTCTGTCCAGCGGGAGTCAGACTGGGCGCTCCTGACCGAGAAATCAATCCTGCCATTCTCAATGATTCAACTTCAGAAATCGCCCAATCTGGTTATTCTCATGGGGGCCACTCATGAGGAACGCATTACGCGTGTCCCTGTGGATCCCTTTATCCGGGATTTGATCTACAAAAAGGAGGATGTCGCGGTGAAGGAAGAGATTTGGATGCCCCTGATGGGAGGTCTGTATTAATGAGGCGTGAACTTCGAGTCCTGTTTGTTCTCGTTCTCTTGATTCCGCTCTGTCTGTCAGCGGATATCTTTTGGCGTTTTAAAAAGAGTACCTCTCGTGTGTTGCAGGATTTAGGCGGCTCAAGTGTCTATTCAACGCCCGTCCAAGTCAATGGTGCTTCCGGCACATTGACAGCTTATGCCTTTGATAAGCTCTCCTCTTTGGAAGTAGGCCGTGAACTCAAGCAACGGTTGGCTGTTGCCAAGGATGCCGGAATCTCTGATGCCACGATGATTACTGCGCAAGAGGATGGACGCGTGCAAAAATTTCTAGTCATTCCCTCGACACATGGAGGGTCTGCCAGTATTGTCCTGATGTTTGAGCAGTCCCTGCAAGAGGTAAAGAAACGCGGGGGCAAGGAGGTTCTGGAATGGCCGGAGGGGCTTTCCATGCTACCTGGAACCCCGCGATTCACAGCCTCCTGTGCTGCGACACGTACCACGTTTGTAACGGCTGAAACACCACAGGAGCCAACGACTGCGATGGGTGCAGCGGAGAGCGCTCTGAAGGGGGCCGGCTGGTCCGCGATTCCACTTTCAACACCGACGTTTAAACTCTTTGTCCGTGGCACAAAGACCTGTGTCACCTTTGCCATTCGTTCGGTGGGCGCCACGCAAACAACCCTCAGCGTCATGCAACGTGACGGCGCCGGGAAGTAGTTAGCAGAGGTCAGAGGTCTGAGGGCGGAGGTCAGAAATAGATATCACTGATGAGCAGCTGCACACGCGGTGCGCATCGTGCGTATTGCGGTTGTCATGTCTTGCTGTTTAAACAAGAAGCTCCCTGTGACAAACTGATTGGCGCCATGCTGTGCACAGGCACACGCTGTCTCAAGGTTGATGCCACCATCCACCATGATGTCACAACGATATTCCTGTGACTTGATACGTGCACGTAAGGCGGCAATCTTCGGGAGAACCTCCGGCATAAAGGCTTGGCCTCCGTATCCAGGGTTGACCGTCATGAATAAGACTTCATCGCACAGATGCAGATAGGGATAGAGTGCGGTGACGGGTGTCTGTGGACGCGAGACCAGTCCTGCACGGATGCCTCTGGCGCGAATACGCGTCAACACATCCCAGCAATCGCAATCCGCCTCGACATGAATCTGCACGGTCGTTGCACCGGCATCAATAAACCGTTCGCAGTAGAGGTCGGGACGCGTCATCATCAGATGCACATTACGCAACAGCGCGGGGGAGATGCGTTTGGCAAGCGCGACCATGTCGGGCCCAAAGCTTAGGTTCGGCACAAAGTGGGCATCCATGATATCGAGATGCAATTGGTCGGCGCCTGCAGCTTCCACGCGGCGAATTTCGTCCGCGAGATGTCCGTAATCAGCAGCAAGTAACGAGGGAAGGATTTGAAAATTCATAAAGCCAGTATACACAAAGGGCACAGGGAAATGCAAAAGTAAAATGGACGGGGTGTTGACAGGATGACTGGGTGACAGGATGACTGGGGGAGCAATCGACCTTATGACCCCATGACAGAGGGACAGACATACAGTTGCACATGACCTCATGACAGAGGGACAGACATACAGTTGCAAGGGGGGAGTGGTTTTGACAGGATGGACAGGATTTGGAGGATGCGGTGACTATATGTCTGTCCCCATGTCTCCCATATGTCTGTCCCCATGTCTCCCCTTCGTTCGCGAGGGTCAGGAGGAGCTCCTTGACGAAGTCCACGGAACAGTTCCGTTCCAGTTCGGCATAGAAATCGCGCGCTTGCATCTCTTTATCGAGCGCGGCCTGTAAAATTTCGTTTGGCGTTGTCAGTCGCTTTGTCATAGTCACTCCAATCTGTTCTCAAAAGCATAGGACTGTTCGGAATGCAGTACAAGCGGAAAGATCAGATCAGTTTGCGGATGACGCTGCAGACGACACCTTCGATGGCCAGATTCCGCTGAGGCCGTATGGTTTGGTACTTTGCATTGGCAGGCTCCAGACGTACCGCGCCGCCTTTCTCTTTAAAAAAGTGCTTCATCGTCCACTCGCCGTCCACACACGCAATCACTGTGTCGCCATTCCGGGGTGTGCGGCCGCGTTCCACCAATACCGTGTCCCCCGGCAGAATCCCCGCCTCAATCATGGAGTCCCCTTCGACCTTGAGTAGAAATGTGGATTCCGGATGTGCGATCAAATACTCGTCGAGGGTCAAGGTGTCCAGAAGCGCCTCTTCCGCCGGGGAGGGGAAGCCCGCCGCCACAGACCCGAGGATGCGCAAGGGGGTTGCACGGGAACCTGGGGGCAGGGCTAGACGGCCTGTCGCGGTGCGCGTCAGGGCGCCAGCCGCGATGAACTGACGGGCGATGACTGAGGCGGTATTCTTTGAACTGATGTGAAAAAGGCCGCGGATCTCATCAAGCGTGGGGGCCCTGCCCTGCCGGTGGACAAAGTCCTCAAGGAGGGGAAGGCGTGCTGAAAATTTAGAGTGCGCTGGCATGACGGATGATTATAGAACTTTTGTTCTGGTTTCAGCAAGCCCAATCTGCTATGGTTTTTGCAAATGGACACTCATTACCACGATTGTATCCTTCTTCATGTTGATGCGGACGGCTTTTTCGCCTCGGTTGAGCAGGCGCTGAATCCGGCCCTGCGCGGACGTCCCGTTGTCACGGGCGCGGAGCGCGGCATCATCGCTGCTGCGAGCTATGAGGCCAAACGCCTCGGGATCGGCCGTGGCATGCAACTGCATGAAGCGCGCAAGCTCTCATCTGACCTCGTCATCCTGCCTTCGGATTATGAGGCCTACAGTCTCTATTCTCAGCGCCTCTTTTCAATCCTCCGCCGCTTCACTCCGCTGGTCGAGGAATATTCGATTGATGAGGCCTTTGCCGATCTTTCGGGCTGCTCCGCGATCCTGGGTCGTCCGCTGGAATCGGTGGCGGAACAGTTGCGCGCGATGGTACGGAATGAACTGGGGCTGACCGTCTCCGTGGGCATCAGTCTCACGAAAACCTTGGCGAAACTCTGTTCCAAGTTCCGCAAACCAGATGGACAGACCATCGTCCGCCGCGAACATGTCAGTACGCTCCTCGCACGGACTCCTGTTGAAAAAGTTTGGGGGATCGGTCCGGCCAGTGCGGAAAAGCTGACACGGCTGGGCATTAAAAGCGCACTTGATTTTACGGGGATGTCTGAACAGGAGGTCCGCAAACACTTGCATAAACCGGGTGTCCAAACGTGGTACGAACTCAGGGGGCGGCGCGTCCTTCCTGTGGACCTTGAAGCCAAACGCAGTTATGACAGCATGATGAAGGGACACACCTTTTCGCCACCCAGCGACGACAAGCCGTTTATCTATTCCGAGGCGGTCCGAAACCTGACACTGGCCTTTGCGAAGATGCGGCGTCACGGTCATCTGGCCAAGGAGCTCGGACTCTGCCTCCGGTGCAAGGACTATACCGCGCAGGTGATGAGCGGTGAACTTCCTCTTGCGACCGCACATGATGCGGAGGCTCTTCCCTGTCTGCACGCGCTCTTTGAGTCACTGTTTGTGCCAGGCTGCCTCTATCGCTCAACGATGGTCTGGGTCGGCGCGCTGATTGCGGAACGGGGACGTCAAACCGATCTCTTCGAGGATGTGCCGGAACGGGAACTGCTGGGGCAGTTGGATCACGCGGTGGATAGGCTTCACCGGCGATACGGACACGCCTCCCTTGTTCCTGCCACCCTGTTGGATGGCGCACGCAAACCTGTCCACTCCCGAGACGCCCTTCCGGTACGACAGGCGTTGATGGTCAAGGGCGAGACGCTTCGTCGCCTCGCCATCCCCCGGCTTCAGCTTTCGAATCCGATTTGAACACTTGCATCCAGCCGGCCAAGCTGTTATAGTGTAAAAACTTTTTAGTTACACAGGGGTGCAAGCAGGAGGACTGTTTGCAGGATAGGGGATGGTCGGGCCGCCATTCATTGAGTCGCGCAATTGCGCACACGCATGAATGGATAAAATATGGTATTACAAGGCCTTGTTATTTTGGTGGTCGGTCTTTCGATGGTCTCTGCTTTTTTGTTGTTATTGGTCTTGGTGATGACAGTCGCCGGAAAGATCATCCCCCGTTTTAACCACTGGCTGCCAGATGCTCCCCCGAAAACAAAGAGCAAAAAGCATGCCGCCTCTCAGACATCCGCGCAAAAGCATGAGGGGTGCGAGGGGGTTGCGATCGCCATTGCGGCGGCCTTTTCGAAAAAACAGCAGTCATAAAGTATACGTACGTTCACAAGGGGAGAGGAGGTAAGCCATGGCTGAAACAGAGCAAAAAAAGATACGTATTGGACTCTTTGGGTTTGGACGGACAGGCTCCATGGTCGCGCGGGAGATGATTGATGCTGCTCATTCGGAACTGGTCTGGGTTGTCAGACGGTCGAATGCACATGCAGGGGAGTATGCCAGTCATATTCATGGTTTTAGCCATGAGGAGGGAATGATCCATTGGCTGGAGGATGTGGATCGATCTTTTTTTGAACGTTATCCCGTTGATGTGATTGTTGATTTCTCAGCCTCCCAGACCGTCCATATCTATAAGCCGGCGGCAAGTATGGGGATCCGTATCCTCTCCGCTGTCTCAAATTATGAGCGGGATGACTTGGCGGAATTGAAGAAATTGGCGCGCAGGACAGCGGTACTCTACTCGCCGAACATCTCGATCGGCATAAACTTGCTTCTCTTGACAGCCATGCTTGTCCGGCAGGTGATTCCGCAGGCCGACGTGGCCATCTTGGAAGAACACTTCCGGCAGAAACCGGATGTTTCTGGAACCGCGTTGAAGATCGCTCGGAGGCTCAAAATAGATCCAGGTGAGAATGTTAAATCGATCCGGGCTGGAGGGATTGTCGGGCGGCACGAGGTCATCTTCGGCTTGCCCAACCAGACGATCAGACTGACGCATGAAAGTCTGAACCGGGCTGCTTTCGGAAGAGGAGCCTTGGCAGGTGCAGAGTGGCTGATGGAGTACAAGCGTGGATTTTACACTATGGAGGAGATCTTGGGTGAGCGTTTCAGGGATGCGCTTAAATGTCTCAGGAGGCCTGCTCGCTGAATGTCGAGACCCCAAGGGGTTAAAATAGTAAGAGGGAGAGAAATAATGTGTTACATATCTAAAAAAACGGACAAACAAAAGCTTTTCAAGACGGCTTCGAAGTTTACTGCCATAACCTTCCTGGTGGGTGTCGCCGTTACGAGGGAGTGTCAGGCCACAACAAAGATGCTGGAGTCGCCAGCGCGGGGTTTTATCAGTTCCACGCCGGCGAAGACATGGGAGGAAGGGCTCATCTCCGGCAATGGCACTGTGGGTGCGCTGGTACTGAGTCGTCCGCTGGAGGAGACCGTCATTTTTTCGCACGAACGGATGTTCTTGCCTCAGGGGAAGCCTCTGATGCCGCCTGACAGCGGTCCGCGCCTCTTCGAGATTCGCCGCCTGATTGACCGTGGACTCTATCAGCAGGCCTGCCAGCTGGTCTGCGACCTTTCGGAGCAGAAGGGGTTCATGTATCCGGATGCCTTTGTGCCGGCCTTTGACCTGCGCCTTCAGACTACGGGGGATACAACGGTCTCCGATTATCGTCGCGGGGTCAACTTTGAGACAGGCGAGGCAATCGTTCGTTGGGCCAACAGCCAAGGCTTCATGGAGCGCCGCCTCTTTGTCTCCCGGGCTGACGGACTTGCGGTGATGTCTGTGACGCCGCCGAAGAAAGGCGCCTTGAATTGCCGGTTGACCCTCGCCCCGCGCGACTTCAGCGATGAACCGGAACAGAAGACTCGGGAACGTTCCGAGACTATCTTTAAAACACTGGTCTCGGATGTCAAAGTCGTCGCCAATGCGTCTCTGGTCACCTATCGTCATGCTTTCCCGAAGGCTTATCCTGGAAGTATCCATGCGATCGAAGGCGTGGCAGAAGTTCATGTCACGGGCGGCGCGCTTAAGGTCGAAGGGGATAAGCTGGTCATCTCGGATGCCGACAGCCTTCTCGTCTTTATTGCCGTTGAGCCGATTTATGATCCTGCCGCCTCCAAGGTGAAAGAGGTTCAGAAAAAGTTTGCGGCACTTCCGAAGGATTATGTTGCCTTGCTCAAACGGCATGAGGCGATTCATGGGAAGCTCTTCAAGCGCGTCAAGTTGGAGATCGGCGGCGGGGCGGACCATGCATTGACGACCGAGGAGCTGTTGGCGAAGTCCACGAACAAACTCTTGAACCGTGCGCTCGTCGAGAAGCAGTTCGACGCGGGCCGCTATAACATTATCTCCGCCACCGGTGAACTGCCGCCTGTGCTGCAAGGCCTCTGGGGCGGGACCTTCTCGCCCGGCTGGGCCAGCGATTATACGCACAACGGGAATGTTCCTTCAGCTATTGCCGCGACCTTGCGCGGAAACACCCCTGAACTGATGTTGCCTTATATCGCATATATCGAGTCTTTAGTGCCGTATTTAGAGCTCAATGCTAAACGGATTTTTGGTGCCCGAGGGATTGTTTTGCCCTCCCGCACCTCGACGCATGGTTTTAACAATGCCTTTAATCCCCATTTTGCAGGCGCCTATTGGGTTGCTGGAACGCCGTGGGCCGCTGCGTTCTTCTATGATTATTACCGCTACACAGGGGACAAAACATTTCTTGCCGAGCGCGCACTGCCCTTTATGGAGAAATGCGCACTCTTTTTTGAGGATTACCTGTATGAGGGTCCGGACGGATTCTACGTCTTCTCGCCGACACAATCCCCTGAGAACACCCCTTCGAATAGCAAGTCGCAGGCCTCATTCAATGCCACGATGGATATTGCGGCTACGCGGGAACTCCTGTTGAACACGATCGCCGCTTCGGAGATTTTGGGCGTCAATAAAGAGAAGATCCCCCTTTGGAAGAAGATGCTCGCGAAACTGCCGCCCTATCTGATCAGTGAAGAAGGAGTTGTCCAGGAGTGGACGACTCCCCGTCTGAAGGATGAGCTGGATCACCGTCACTCCTCCCAGCTCTACGCTCTCTATGACGGAATGCCCGAGGCGATCGAATGTGACCCTGCTGTTCAAGCTGGCTTCAAGAAGATCATTGATGTCAAACTCAACAAGTACTGGAAGGACAATGCTGTTGGCTTTATGTCCTTTGGCCTTGTGCAACTGGGGCAGGCGGCGACGAGCCTCAAGGACAAGGAATTGGCCTATCAGTGCCTAGTGCCTCTGGTGCAACGTTATTGGCTTAACAATCTGGCCTCTATGCACAACCATAAGTCGCTCTTCAACATGGATATCAGCGGTGGCATGCCAGCTGTGATCCTCAAAATGCTTGCGGAAGCAGACGTTGGACGTCTTCAACTGCTCCCTGCGCTGCCACAGGAGTGGGCGACAGGTTCGGTCGACGGAATCCTTTGCCGTGGCCAGCTTGAGATCAAGCGGATGCAGTGGAGTCCAGAAGGGGTGGCAGTGACCCTTTTGTCTGGTAAGGCTCAGGAGCTCCGTGTCGAGGTCCCCTGCGATATCGTTACAGTTGACGCACCTGCCCCGTCTCACGTGGATGCCTCAAAACGGTGTTTTAAATTAACGCTTTCTGCAGAAAAGCCCGTGACGCTTAAAATAAAATTCAAATAAAAAGTTTCCCCCTTCAGGGATACATTTTTCACGTAGATAGCCATCATGGTTATACTTATGTCAAAAGAGGGGGGGCTCCCTCTTTTTTAGGGTTCAGTTTCCTGATATTTTTTGACAGGGGGGGGGCTTGACTTTTGTTCCCGCTTTTGGGAGAATCCCACGCTTTATTTTCCGATCTTAAGCAAATTCCTCCGCTATTCTCATGCTGAGCACTATTTGCGCTGTTCTTGAACCCAGCTGTCGGAACAATGAGGTGTAGGATATGATTGAAAATCTGATTCCAGGGATGGTGATTTTTCCGTTAATTGCGGGCGTCATCCTGCTGTTCATCTCGAACGATACGGTAAGGCGTTACCTCGTATATGCCTTCTCTGCCGTGCTCATCGCAGGAGCGATTCTCCTCGCGTTCAACCCCAACCCAAGCACGACCCTGTTGGACGGCTTAAGTCACAACATCAGCTGGGGTATGCTTGCGGTTGAGACGCTGATCGCCTGTTTTATTGTATGGGTGACGGTCAGGGCGAAAAACTGGCTGGCTCTCGGATTATTGCTGACTCAGTTCTTCCTGGTCGCCGGCTTTGAGATCCATGAGATGCTCAAGAGTTCAGAGGGCCTCCATGCGGTTGTCACAGCTTCGCCCTGGCTCCTGTGTGACCAGCTTACCGTGATCATGGTCTTGGTGATCGGTATTGTCGGCGGGTTGATCTGTATCTATGCTCCAGGTTACATGAAGGAGTTTCATGTGACCCATCATCCGGAGCTTCGTGACCGCCGTCCGATGTTCTTTACGACATTTTTCGTCTTTCTGGGGGCTATGTTTGGCATTGTCTTCGCTAACAGTTTGAACTGGTTCTATTTCTTCTGGGAGATCACCACGCTGAGCTCGTTTCTGTTGATTGGCTATAAGGAGTCACCGGAGTCGAAGACCAATGCGATGCGTGCATTGACCATGAATCTGATGGGCGGACTTGGCTTTGCTCTGGCGATTGTTCTCTTGGGAAATAATGGAGTTGGAAGTTTGACCGAGCTTCGTGCGCAGGGGCATGCATCCCACCTTATTATGATCGCTGCCGGTCTTCTGGCCTTTGCAGGCATCACAAAGGCTGCCCAGTTCCCCTTCGCGGGGTGGTTGCGTGGCGCAATGGTGGCTCCGACACCTGTTTCCGCACTGTTGCACTCCAGCACGATGGTGAAGGCCGGTGTCTATCTGGTTCTGCGCCTAGCCCCCAATCTTGAAGGAACAATCGTGGGAATGATGGTGGCGCTGGTTGGCGCTGTCACGTTTGTTGCTGGTTCGCTTGTCGCGGTTGGAACGAGTGATGCCAAGAAGGTGCTTGCCTATTCGACGGTAGCGAACCTTGGTTTGATCGTCCTGTGCGGCGGCATTGGCACCAAAGAGGCTGTCTGGGCTGGAATTCTGCTCATTATTTTCCATGCTGTGGCCAAGGCGCTCCTCTTCCTGTGCGTCGGTGTCGTGGAACATAAGATCCACAGTAGAGATATTGAGGATATGGCGGGCTTGGTTCTCCGGATGCCCAAAATCGCTGTGATGATCCAGATCGGTATTGCCGGAATGTTCCTAGCCCCCTTTGGTATGCTCGTCAGCAAGTGGGCTGTGCTGAAGGCGATTGTGGATGTCCACCCGTTCCTTTCCGTCTTCATTGTCTTCGGAAGTTCGGCTACACTCTTCTTCTGGGTTAAATGGCTCGGTAAATTATTGCAGATCACGGGGTCGATGGAGAAGATGGAGAAGAATATCAGCGGTGGCAAGTGGATTGCCCTAGGCACTTTGTCGGTATTGACCATCTTGACATGCTTGATCTTCCCTGCCATTTCCAATCAATTCATTGAGCCGTTTATCGGGGGTGGCTTTAAGGCGGCGGACAGCGTGCTGGGAAGTAGCAATCTGATCGTCATGGCACTGATGTTGGGCATGGTGGCGATGTTCCCGCTCAGCTTCTTTAATTATAACCGCAAGGTCAAGGTCGTTGACGCCTATCTCGGCGGTGCCAATGTTGAGAGCTTGGACGGCGTGGCTCGTTTCCAAGGCTCGGCTGGCATCATTCGCGACATGTCCATGCACAACTATTACATTGGGCAGTTGCTGGGTGAGGAACGCGTCTTTAAATGCGGTTTCTGGGTCGCCATCGCGACATTGCTCGTCCTCGCGGGATCGTTCGTGTTGCCGATCGGACTGCCCGAGGAAGTGATTCATACGATTGCACCTCACGCGCTGACCTATCAGGAAATCTTGATCCGTTTTGGCCTTTATCTGGTGTTGGCCCCGCTGATCGGTGGTCTGCTCGCCGGTATTGACCGTAAGTTGACGGCGCGTATGCAGGGCCGTCGCGGACCGCCCGTGCGTCAGGCTTTCTATGATGTGGCTAAACTCTGGGGCAAGGAGAGCATCGTTGTCCGTCGTTCACAGGACTTCTACATTATCTTCTTCTTCCTCTTTGTTATCTTTACCGGAGCGCTCTTCTTCTGCGGTTCGAATCTCTTGCTGGTGATCTTCTCGTTGACGTTGGCGAGCATCTTCTTTGTGTTGGCCGCTTATAAAGCGAGCTCCCCATACAGTTTCATCGGGGCTGAACGCGAGCTGATTCAGATGGCTGCGTATGAGCCGATGGTTCTTATGTCTGCGGTGGGTATGTATATGACCACGGGTAGCTTCAATGTGGATGATATCTTCTTGAATCCAGCCAATCCGCTCAAACTGATTTTGATCTTCGTTGGCTTCCTCTACATCTTGGAAATCAAGTTCCGAAAGTCTCCGTTCGATCTGTCCACGTCACACCATGCGCATCAGGAATTGGTGAAGGGTATTACGACTGAATTCTCCGGTAAGATGCTGGCGCTGGTCGAGATCGCCCACTGGTATGAGAACGTCATTTTGTTCGCGTGGGTTGGGCTCTTCTTCACCTTTAATTTGTGGGTCGGTGCACTTGCAATGGTGTTGGTGTTCTTCTTCATGATCTTTGTAGATAACACCTTCGCCCGTCTGAAATGGCAACTCGCCCTCAAAAGTGCCTGGATGGTCAGTCTCGTGTTGGGGTTAGCAAACTTGATTCTCCTGTTTTTCTGGAAATGAAAGGTGTAATTGAATGTCCGCCTTTAAAAAATCTCCGTGGGTAATTCATTATGATGCGTCGAGCTGCAACGGCTGCGACATCGAGGTGCTTGCATGTCTGATGCCGAATTTCGACGTCGAGCGATTTGGCATTATTAATACGGGTAATCCCAAACATGCAGATATCTTTTTGGTGACGGGTTCTGTCAATGTTCAGAATGCGCCTGTAGTCCGAAATATCTATGCCCAGATGCCTGAGCCGAAGGTTGTGGTTGCTATTGGTATCTGTGGCACATCGGGCGGTATCTTCAGGGAGTGCTACAATGTCCTCGGGGGTATTGATACAGTGATTCCAGTGGATGTCTATGTCCCTGGTTGCGCTGCACGGCCCGAGGCTATTATTGATGGCGTTGTCCGTGCGCTCGATGTCTTGGAGATGAAACGTCATTTCATGTTAAACTCGGCGGGTGCGGATATCGGAGCCTTTATCATTAACCGCGCCAACCAGAATGACATTCCTGAAATTCTTGCACTGCAGAAGATCGCGTATCGGAGTCAGGCTGAAATTTACGGCGATGACAGTGTTCCTGCCTTGGGTCAGACCCTGGATCAGATCACGGCTGAATTTGAGAAGACGATCTTTATCAAGGCGGTCGTCAATGGCAAGATTATCGGTTCCATCCGTGGACGTATCGAGGGGGATGTCGCTCATATCAGCCGCGTCGTGGTTCATCCCTATTTTCAAGGCAAGGGTTTAGGAACACGTCTGATTAAGCAGGTCGAGCAAGAGCTCGGCGATGTTCGTGTTTTTGAGGCATTTACAGGACACCAGAGTGCCCAGAATCTTCACCTGTACGGAAAGCTGGGATACCGTGAGGTCAGGACCGAACCCTTCACGTCAACCGTGAACTGGGTCTATTTGCAGAAGGAGCGGAAATGATTGACGAACAAACCATTATCGACGTGATGCCCGAGACGCTGGTGGCTGAAACACGCAAACTGTGTGAGCAGGGCTACCGGCTGGTGCAAATTTGCGCCACGCGACTGGGCGAAGAGCTTCAAATGGACTACAGCTTTGATCTCAATCGCAAGTTTGTCAACTTCCGCTTTCTCTTGCCGAAGTTGGGCGGGCGCGTCCCGAGCATCACGGGTGTCTTTTTTTGCGCCTTCACCTATGAGAATGAGATCAGTGATCTCTTCGGTGTCCAAGTAGAGGGCAACGCTCTCGACTTTAAGGGGAATTTCTACACGACTGCGATGAAGCATCCGTTCATTCAAGACGCCGTGCCGGCTTCGGTTCCGGCACCAGCCAAACCGGGGGTACAATAACCATGGGTCAGCGTACAATCATTCCTTTCGGACCGCAGCATCCGGTACTTCCGGAGCCAATCCATATCGACCTCGTCGTCGAGGATGAAAAGGTCATTGAAGCGGTTCCGTCCATTGGATTCATCCATCGCGGACTGGAACGGCTGGTCGAGAAAAAAGACTTTGTTGAGTTCGTCTATGTCGCAGAACGCATCTGTGGCATCTGCAGCTTCATCCATGGACAGACCTACTGCCAGGGTATTGAAGAGATTATGAAGCTCGAGATTCCTTCACGTGCCAAGTACTTGCGCACGATTTGGGGCGAACTCTCCCGTATTCATAGCCATCTGCTCTGGCTGGGTCTCATGGCCGATGCCTTTGGTTTTGAATCCCTCTTCATGCACAGCTGGCGTGTGCGTGAGCAGGTCTTGGACCTGATCGAGGCGACCACCGGCGGACGCGTGATCTTCGGTTCCTGTAAGGTGGGCGGTGCGCGTCGCGATATCACGCCGGAACAGATGACCTGGCTTTTAAAGCAGCTGGAGGTTGTCGAGAAAGAGATGCATCTCATCGTGGATGTCTTTATGAATGACAGCTCGGTCAAACATCGTTTGTGCGGGGTAGGGGTCATCTCGAAAGCCGATGCCATTTCGCTGGGTGCTGTGGGGCCCACGTTGCGCGCCAGCGGTGTTGCTGATGATATGCGCCTTTTGAAATATGCGGCATTTGGCGAACTTGATTTCGAACCGATTTCGAGAACCGAAGGTGACTCGTATGGCCGGTGTGCTGTACGCTGCGCTGAATTGTTCCAGTCGGTTGATCTGATCCGTCAGGCCGCCGCGAAGATTCCAGCAGGTGAAATTGCTGTCAAAGTGACCGGGACGCCCTCAGGTGAATTCTTCTCACGCGTCGAACAGCCCCGCGGTGAAGTCGTCTATTATATCAAGGGCAACGGCACTAAGAATCTAACGCGCTTCCGTGCCCGTACCCCGACGTTTGCGAATGTTCCCCCGTTGGTCAAGATGCTGGGCGGGTGTGAATTGGCTGACGTTCCTGTTTTGGTTTTGACTATTGATCCTTGTATCAGTTGCACGGAGAGGTAATCGTATGGCATTCTTCCAAATGAAAAAGATGATTCTGGCTTGGACGTTCCGTAAGCCAGTCACGACGTCGTACCCATTTGAACCGCGAAAGATTTGCCCGGGTTCAAGAGGTCGTCTCGATGTGAAGATTTCTGAATGCATCTTCTGCACTATCTGCGACAAACGTTGCCCCACGCAGGCGTTGGATGTAGACAAGGTGAATAAAAAGTGGCGTATTGACCGTCTGCGTTGCATCTCGTGTGGTTATTGTGTCGAGGTCTGTCCGAAGAAGTGCCTGCTTCTGACTGGTGATCATGGTATCCCGACAGTGACCAAGGAGATGGAGACTTTTTAAATGCATGAAGACCATTTAATCGATGGGGTCATCACGGATATCAAACAACGCCTTCAGGCCGCAGGAGGATCGCGGGTCAGTCGTATCCTTCTCGAATTGAGTCCTGATTCACACATGGATGAAATCTCCGTGGAAATGCATCTGGAATCTCATCTGGCTGAGGAAGCTGCAATGGCTGACGCGAAAATCGAATATCGCCATGTTCCACCACGTCTCTTCTGCCCTGCCTGCAATGCTGAATTCGAACGGCAGCCCGGGGTCTTTACCTGTCCGCAGTGTGCTAAACCTGGTCGTCCCTGTGGACACCGTTCTGGTCTGCGGGTGCTGGAAGTGGACATCGTCTAATGTGCTATGCAATTCCAGGTGTTGTGACAGAGATCAACGGACGCAACGCAGTCATCAGTTATTTCGGTGAAACGCGTGCAGCGCTCTGTGAACTCCCTAATCTCCAGCCTGGCGACTATGTCTATGCTCAGGGCGGCTATGTGATCGAGAAAGTTGATCCTGATTTTGCCCGCGATATGCTCGATACCTGGAACGAACTCTTTCTGGTCCTGCAAGAACGTGACAGCGCCATGTCTGCTCGGCCTGCACCCGAGCCGAGAGATCGTCCGCTGCAAGACATTCTCGATAAGGCAGGTTCCGGACTCCAAATTTCCCGCGATGAGCTTCTCTACCTCTTGACCATTGAGGAGCCTGACCGCCTGGAGCGCCTCTATCGCACAGCCAATGCGGTTCGTCATCTTCATCACCGTAACTCCTGCTGTGTACACGGCATCCTCGAAATTTCAAACTACTGCTCCAGTGACTGTCTCTACTGCGGACTGGCGGCGAAATCCACGCTGACGCGGCGTTATCGCATGACCCGTGACGAGATTCTCGAAGCGGCTAAAGAGGCGATTGAGGGCTTCGGCTTTAAGTCGTTGGTGCTTCAGTCCGGTGAAGATCCTGAATTCACACCAGCCTTTTTGGCAGAGGTTGTTGCAGAGATTAAACGCCGCCATGGTGTTTTTATCTGCGTGAGTTTTGGTGAGGTCGGACTTGAGGGACTCGACCAGCTCTATGCGGCTGGCGCTCGTGCGCTCCTGATGCGCTTTGAGACATCGGATTCTAAACTCTATGCCCAGCTTCATCCCGGTTCAACACTCGATTCCCGTCTCAGCCATCTGCGCCATGCGCTGAAGACAGGCTGGCTGACAATGACCGGCGGGTTGATCGGGTTGCCAGGTCAGACCGTCGAGTCACTGGCGGATGATGTGATGCTGGCGGGCGAGCTCAATGCAGAGATGTTCAGTTTTGGTCCCGTGCTGGCGAGTCATCGCCGCCACGAACAGGCTTCTGTCACCGAGCCGCAGATGCTCCGGTTATTGGCGGCTGCTCGCTTGGCTGCACCTCCGCAAGCCAAGGTGCTTGTGACCACAGCCTTTGAGACGTTGTCGCCGACTGCGCGTGAATGCGGACTCCTGGCCGGAGCCAGCTCGGTCATGTTGAATGTCACGCCTCTCCGTTACCGCGCCGATTATGCGATCTATGAGGGCCGTGCCCATGCGAGCGAAAGCGTCGCTGATCAGACCCGCGCGATTATCCAGCTTCTGGACCGTCTCGGTCGCGCGCCCAGTGATCTTGGAGTCGCAACGCCGCCATCCCACGCATAAGCGATTATCCTGTGCTTGCTTGGGATACACGAAAAAATAAATAAAAAAACGCGCCGTTCTCACGGAGCGTCTTTTTTTATGAAAAGGTCGTCTGCCGGCTAGAAGGACATACCGACTTCAACACGGGCGTAAAAGCCTTGATCAGGGTTCGTGGCGTTTTCGTAATAGTCGCCATACGCCATGTGTTCAAGCTGCACGGCAGTCTTGACAGCACCACGCTTCCCGATGATCTCTTTTAGCAAAGTGGCTTCATACCTGGCCTGGGTGAACCAGCCGCGGTAGAGATCGCCATTGTCATTGGTCGCGCAATCGTTTTTCTCCGCGAACATGGGGCCTGTCTGGATTTTGAACTTGTGCCCCTTGAAGGGTTCACAGCCAGGTTCGATATGGGGATAGATGAGGTTCGACCAACGGTAGCTGGAACCATACATCTTGACGGGCAGCTCGCCGATAAGGGTCGCCCGGCCGTAAGGTGAATTCCAACCTGTGACGGATTCATTGGCCGTATTGTCGTTGTATTTCGAACCCTTGTCATCACCCGAGAGGTAGAGCGCCGCGAGGGTGATGTAGGGCTTGAGCGTGGTCTCTTTGGTCTTATAGCTCAAGCCACCGTAAAGCATGTAGGCATTGATCGCCTGCTCGCTAATATTCTGGCCGTCATTGTCGCTCGTTCTGCCGAACTGATAAGCCCCTTCGAGTTCGCCAGAGATGTTATCCGTAAACTGAGGCGTGATGCGTGCGCCCAGAGTGGCATACTGGCGACCAGGAATGGTTTTTGCCTGGGCTCCCTTTACTCGCCATGTAGACTCATCCTTATAGAGTGCATAGAGATCGAGTGGGCACTCCTTATACTCCTTGATCGTCCAGTAGGTGCCGACACCCCATTCCGTCAGATTATCATCCTTGCCCGGCCCCACGGCACCGTCGTAACCGTTGAGATTGTAGTTCTGGCCATCCGCGTCGCCGATGGTGAGAAAGTTATCCACGGGCTTGGTGTACATGGCAAAGAAGTCACCCGAGGTTTTATCTGTGACCCGAACGGTCAGCTTAATCGCATCAAAGTATTCTGAACGGCTACCATCGGCAGGTGTTCCGTCTGAGATGACGCGTCCAGCGCCGTACTTCAGGTCCTGACGTCCGATCCGCAGGTCTACGCGATCATAAAGCAAGTTTTTGAAGTCCAGATAGATGTTATCAACGAAGAGCTGATCCGGGAAGCGGTTGTAATTGATCGAGGGATCATAGTTGTCGTATTCCCTGAACTCATTGGCCAGACGGAGGTAGAGTCCATAGTCGCCAGCTGTTGCAGAACCCCAGACGCGGGTGCGCTGGCGGTAATAACTTGCGTAGGCATGACTGATCGCGCCGTCACTGTTGGGGAGGTTGTCGTACCAGTCGTATCGTGAGCGGATATCAGCACCACCATCGAGTTTAATGAAGCTTTCATCCTTGATCACAGCCACAGCAGGGGTGGCGCTCTCCTTCTTGGGGGCGCTTACGTCAGAGGCCTTCTTCGCTGTATCTTGGGCTGTTGCCACGAGAGCAACCAGGCTTGCCATAATAATCAACGCTCTTTTCATGTGCCTCCTTTATCGGTCTCAGGGAGTGTGTTTCTTACCTACGAAAACACCGATTATCTCCTTGATATGCGATAAGAATAGTAAATGGATGTTTGGCGATTATAAGTTGAATGTTAGTTTTGTGTTTAAAGAAATGAGATTGGAATGGTGAAACAATGGAATACTGGAATGATGGGAGGATATAAGAGTGTACCCCCGGGAGGGACGAGCGTCTGCTCGTCTAAGGTATTGATGATGTTCCCCAATATTCCAACATTCCATTATTCCCTTGAGCGTATCGGCTCGCTTGGGGAGTCTAATCTCCAAACAGCGTGTTTGAGAAGATACAGGAGGCAAAGGCGTGGCCTGCATAGACATTAATATAAACAATGTTCTTGCGACCTTTGAATTGCTTGAAGCTGTCGAGCCACTGGCCGAGCAGTTCAATATGGACGCAATTTTTCTCTTCGTCCACAGCGACAATGTGCAGGTCGCGCGGACTGTAGCGAATGCCAGTGCCGAGCGCCTTGGAGATGGCCTCTTTCGCGCACCAGAACTTGAGCATGGCGGTTGGGCTCTCGCGGACATTGGCGGCCAGCTCCATCTCTTCCGGCGTGAAGACGCCATTGGAAAAGTCTTCGGAGAGGTCGCGTCCCACAGCCTCAATATCAATGCCGATACGCGCATTGGCAGCTGCGGCAGCCACGATCAGCTTAGACGTGTGCGCAATTGAGATGTCCAGCTTCGAAGCTCTCAGCACATCACGCCAAGGGCCGATGGCATTGGGCTTCCCTGCGTCGTCAGCCCAGATCTGGATGTCGGCCGAGGTCCAGTGGGAGAGCTGATACTTCTGGAGGTAACGCCGGACAGCCTCCTTCGCGGTGGCGCGTCCAAAAAGCCATTCGGCGCGTCGCAAGGTCGACCCCTGCATATCCATCCATTCCTCGCGCTCTGACTTGGAGAGCAGCACATGGCCGATTGCCTTGAGCCAGAGTTCCTGATTGGCCTCTAGGATCTTGATGGGCATATCAGTGATCACAGCCGTGGCAACCGGTGAAGCGGGATTGCCCAGCAAGGCGAGCGGGAGCTCCTGTGACAAGAAACGCTCAGCGGGTTTGAGAATGTATTTATGATATTCGTCGGGCACCCGCTCGCAGATCTCTTCCCAGCCCTTCATTTCGATGAGCAGGTTGCCATTTCCGTCCGAGACTTGGATGTCTGCGACATGCGAACGCGGAGTGACAGAGTTCAGCCGGAAGTAGCCACGCAGCCGTGTGCCTTCGGTGAAGGTTGAGGCGTGGAAGAGGATACGGCGCGCACGGAAAGGTACAGAGACGGTGCTTGGAAACTTATCGTGTGACCGCCAGAGCGCAAAGCTGGAGGTGATGACATCGAGCAAGAGCGGCCAGACGGAGAAGAGCGGCATACGGGTGTAGGTGACAGCATCGGCGCGGGCGGGGACCTCGAGCTCAAAGTCAACACCGTCCTCGCTCCAGAGATCTACATGACGGACTAGGCGCAGGCGCTGTCCGTGGAAAAGGCGTTCGGGGTAGATCTCTTGTCCTGACCAGTTGACCTGGCGTGGATTGGTCAGGGGTGGGGGATGGGCAGGCGGGAGGGTGACAGTGGTTGAACTGGTCAGCAGAATCGTAGCCTCCATCACTGGCCACGTATACGAACTATTGGGGGCGTCGTCACGGAGTTGAACCTTGATCGCTGTGTAACGGGGGTCACTCCATGAGATGCGCTCCGCACGGATCTTGACGCAGACGCCCTCATGGTCAAGCCCGATCCACCGTTGCGTGCGAAGGTGGTCAACTTCTGCAACGCGTGTTCGGGGCACAAGCTTACGGGCTGCCTCAGCCATGAGTTCGAGTCCAGAGGGAAGGGAGAGGATCGGGAGACCCTTTAAGCTCGGGTCTGCAAAAGAGAGCTGGTGGGTGCCGATGGAGTAGTCAGCCAAGAAGGGATACTCCATGAGGGTCAGCACCTTGGAAACTTCGAGCAGGATGCCCGGCTGTTCTTCAAGGATATCGGCGTTGGCCAGTAATGGAAAGTCTGCGCCAAACGAGAAGTGCTTGCGTTCGCCGATGTCCGGTAGGTTTTTGCGAATAGTGTCCACGGAAGCTTTGGGCGCAACAGATGGGGTTGCGTCGAGGGTGGACGAGAAGGCTGACATCGCAGGGTATTCAGAAGCGAGACGCTGAAGGCGCGGCATTTCAGTGTGGAGGAGGGGCTGGTCAAAGGCGATTAATCGTGAATGACGGTTGCGATGGAGGGCCGTCAGATCCAAGGGGACTCCCTGCGCGGCCAGCAATCCCAGCGCATGGTTCAGTTGCGTGATGCCTGAGCGGTGGATGCGGTTGAGTGCGACAGCCTGATGGTCCTTCCCTTTCAGGATTTCGCTGACCGCTGTGGTGAGATTGCCTCTGACTCCCACCTCGATGAAAATGCGATAACCATCAGCATGCATCCGCTGAATGGTCTCCTCCAAGCGGATAGGTTCGTTCCACTGATCGCCGATGTGCTGAAGAATATCGCGGGAGCGGGTTGGGATGGATGCGGCGGTTGCACAGGAATAGATCGGTATTTTAGGGGAGTGGCGGGCCCAGTGGGACAAAAATTGCTGGATGATGGGGAGCACCTTCGCGCACCACGGGGTATTGAAGGGACGGATCAGCGGCAGGGGCATGGTCTTCGCATGTGCGGCATGGAGGGCATCGAGGACCTGCTGTTGAATTTCCGGGGAGATGGCAATAGCCTGTTGACGAGGACTGTAGTAGGCTGTGATTTCAAGGCGTCCGGGGTGTGCGGCGAGTAGTGATTCGAGTAGCTCGCGCGTGGCATCCATGACTGCGAACATGAGGCACTGGGGGAGGTCCTCCCGCTGGGAGACATTGGTCAGCATCTCGTAGCCCTCGCGCAGGAAGGCCACGCGTTTGGAGCGTGACAATTTTCCAAAGACGCCCGCAGCTTCGAAGGCACAGAAGTCCCCGCCGCTGAACCCCAAGAGGCCACCCGGTACTATGCCCAAGGAGATCATCAGGCGATAGAGGGCGGTATTGGCGATGTGGCTGGCAATGAAGGATTCGGCAAAGGCCTCGGCAGCGAAAGCAGAGGTATCGGAACGGTAACAGGCAGCAGGCGGAAAGATGAAGTCGGACGGAACGAAATTCTCAGAGTTTCCTTCGACGCCCTCCTCTAATTCATCAAAGGCTTCTCGGCAGGTTTCAAAAGCCAGGTTCACATCGCGTAGCATGTCTGGATAAAAGGACATAACGCCAGGGAATAAAAACGCGATGCGGCCCTTCGGCGCGAGTGGCTCCCTGAAATAGTAGGTGCCGCTCTTGTCACGGATTCGTCCAGCGCTGTCGGAGAGTTTTTTGTGAGCTAAGGTCAGGCGTTCGCACAGGTCTTGGCGCGTCGCAGCCACGATGGCGACGATCGTCGGCTTCTTGAGTGCGCGTGTCGCACAGGTGTAGGCGAGATCCTGCAGGGAGATGCCAGTTACATGCTCGGTAAGATATTGGACTCTCCCCACTTCTTCAATGAGGGAGGCTTCATCGTCTCCCCCGAGCAAGAAAAGTTCGGTTTCAAAGAGGTCGGAGAGATGCTGACGGTTCATGCATTACCTCCTGTGTACTCTTCGATGACGGTCATGCCGCAACTCCCTGTAAAGTCAACGGTGGGCACAGCGGCCCGGCGTAGCTTGTCTCTGCCTCCCCGTAGCCAGGGTCTCGCTTCGTCCAGGAGATAGAGAGGTGACTTTGCGGAAGAGAGCCGAGGATAAGGCTTTTCAATCTGGACGTTCGGCGGCAGGACACGGTGGTAGACGGCGAGCGTCGCCTTCAAGAGTGAAGCCGCACCTGCGGCCATGAGCGTATGTCCGATGTTACCCTTGACCGCGCCAATCCCGATCAGGGGTTGGTTTGCCTTTCGGTCACCTAATGTCTCGAGCCAGGTGTTCAGTTCAACTTGGTCAATCTGAGGAATGCCGACGCCATGGGCTTCGATATACGTGAGGGACTCTGGGGAAAGTTGGGCTCGCTGGAGCGAACGGGTGATAACCCTTAACAGGCGCTCAGGTGCGAGGGGCACGGTGCGATGATGGTCCAGAGAGGCTGCAACGAGTTCTGGACTCTTGATGATGGCGTAGATACGGTCGTTGTCGCGCTCGGCATCCTTCAGCCGTTTCAAGATAAAGACAGCGCCGCCCTCGCCAGGGAGGGTACCGTCCGACTCCCTGCTGAAGGGCATCAATGTTTTGCCCCGGGAGAAGGTGATGGGCCCGGCGAGTCCTTGAAGGAAGGGACGCATCAGCGGAGGCTGAATGGCACCCGTTACTGCGATGTCGGAACGTCGCATCAAGAGGTCGTCGATCGCCTGCTGGAAGGACTGGTGAGCAGAGAGCGCACCACATTCGATGGTGGTTGCAGGACCTGCGAAGCCCAGCAGGTGGGCTGACCAGGTCGCGACGGACGACCCAAAAGAGGACATAAAGGCATAGACATCGGGTTTGGGAAGTGAGGCGCTCAGTTGGGCACGAATCGTTTCGACTTGGTCTGCGAGGGCATTGGGAAAGAATTTTTGGAGGATGCCGATTGTCTGATCCAGAACAAAGGAGTGTTGGAGCCAATTCACTGCAGCGGTATTGAAGGGGGGCGCATACCCCATGCGAAGCGAAATACGGTCTGTGGGAAGGCTGTTGATGGAACATCCGCTGTCGCGCAGGGCATCCATCACAAGCTGGAGCATGAAATAGAGAGCTGGATTTTCACCTGCTGTGATCTCGCGCTTGAAGTATTGATCCGCTGTATTACACGAGAAGAGCTCATTCAGTTGGGCGCAGACAGAGGGGTAGGGGCGGTCGAACAGATTTGGACAGCTGGTCGTGTCTGTTGGTGGTAAAGGGCTAAATAGACACCGCCTTTGCAGGAGATTCCTCCAGAAGGTGGCGGGATCTGGTGAGTCTGCAAAACGGCAGGAGAGCCCAGTGATGACAATATCTTCACGTGAGGGGCGCATAAGAGTGTTCTTTAGCGGGGAAGGTCTTGTTCTGGACCTCCTGGCGGTACGTGGTAAAAGCCTCCTGCAACGTCTTTGCGAGTGTGGCGTACTGCTTAACGAACTTGGCTGGTGGCTGGAGGGAGAGTCCGAGAAGATCGTTCATGACAAGGATTTGTCCGTCGCATGCAGGTCCTGCCCCAATTCCGATCGTTGGGATAGAGAGCGCAGCCGTAATTTTTTCAGCTACGTCTGGCGGAATGCACTCAAGGACAATGGCGAACACGCCGGCCTGTTCCAGCATGCAAGCGTCTTGAAGCAGTTGCTCTGCAGCTGCTTGAGAACGGCCCTGCACCTTGTAACCGCCCATCTGATTGATCGATTGAGGCGTTAATCCAATATGCCCCATGACAGGGATGCCGTTCTGGGTTAAGGCTTCTACGAGACCTACGCGTAACGCGCCGCCTTCGACCTTAACCGCATCTGCCCCGGCTTCCTGCAAAAAACGACCTGCATTGGTAATTGCCTCTGGAATAGAGGCTTGATAAGTTAAAAAGGGCATATCTGCAACGACAAGGGCATCTTTTACACCACGAACCACAGCTGCAGTGTGATGGAGCATCATCGCCAAAGTAACGGGCAAGGTGGACTCAAATCCGAGCACCGTCATTCCCAAGGAGTCTCCGACCAATATGAGGGGTATTTCTGCACTGTCTGCCAGTCGTGCACCCGTATAATCGGATGCCGTGACACAGGCCAGCCGCTCCCCTTTTTTGTTCGTCCGAATTCGCTCGACGTTCCAATGTTTCATTATCATTAGATTATCATACTTTGGGGCGCTTTGCAATTAGGAGTTGGAAAACCGCCTGAAAGCAGAAAATAGAATTTTCGATTAAGGGGCCTATTTTATTTCCTGAATCACTTCAACACTGTGTTTTACAGGGTCTGTCTTCGGGCGAAGGGGCGCTTTTTGGGGTGTTGTTGAGGGTGCATAACGTTGCAGCAGTTGAATGACCTGGTTGATCTCCTCGTCAGAGAGTTCGGTTTTAAAATGTTGGCGAAGATCCGTAAAGGCTTTTGACGTCCGTTGCGGATTAAAGTTACGGTCCCGAAGATAGTCGAGAAGACCCTTCTGGTCTGGATCAGAGAGCAAGGATTCAATGGCTTCTGTTGTTTTCTGATTAATAGCCTTTGTTTCCTCTTGCTCCTTTTTGTAGCTGGCCTTTCGCTCTTCGTTAGCTTTTCGCTGGATCTCCTGGCGCTGTTTGTCAAAAGGAGGAACAGTCTTCATGAGCAGGCGGCTCCAGGCGGCAAGGGCTTCGATATCTTTTGTGTTGATGGGTTCATCCACAGCCTGGGCGGGCTTGAGAGCCTCCTCGGCTGTAATCTGTTTGACCCAGAAGCCATCGGTCCGCGAAGGAGCCGGTTTCTGTCCGATTAATGCCATGGGCGGGGCGATGACGGTGTTCCAGGTGCAAGCGACGGTGGGGAGCAGAATCGCATCCACGGTCAGATACCAAGTGCCTTCGACAGTCGAATTGAGAGCATAGTAACTTGGGACAATTGCCACGCCTGCGGCTGTTCCCAGCACGGTTCCACAGAGGCCGAGCGGGATGCGCACGACAGGATCCACAACGCTTTCCATAAGGGCCCAGGGGTAGGCGAACCACCATCCGAAGACCCGCTTGCTGGTTCGCTTCTCTGCGGTTGACCAGTAGTCACCCCATGCCTTCGGTTGGCCTTCGAAGATGAAATCATCGATGCAGTCATCAAAACCCCAGGTTAGCGCATCCCAGCTCGCCTCGCCCAAGTCATTATATTTTTTGCTTCCGAAGTATTCGCCGAAAGCAGTGCCGGTTTTCCCCAGATAAGTCATGGTTTCCTGCGCAGGCTCATCATAGCCAGGGACCACCCAGACATCGTACCAGTTGCCCTCGGCATCCTTAATGCGTCCGCTGCCGATCAACTGCCCCTTCTGCTCCCAAGAGAGGAAATAGCCTGTGTCCGCCGCCTTTGCGTTGCCCTCGCCTGTTGGGGTGGTGGAACAGCCTGAGAGCAATACGACTAAGCTCAACGCCAACAAAAGTCTTTCAGTCTTCATGTTTACTAATCCTCTTTTAAAACAGCACGTAAGATACACAGGCGAAACTGTCATGCAAGAGAATAGGGTGTTTTAGTCTGCACGTCAATAATCATCTTTCTTTCATGGCGAGGACGCCATGAGTGGTAACGAATATTAAAATAGCATGTCTGTCCCTTGTTGCGAGGAGTCCATGTGTGGTAACGAATAGCAGAGAGCACAAAGGAGTCTTGCAGGGGCAGGGGGAGTATGGCATATTGGTTGGCAATGCAAGGGAAGCGTCTATACTGGCACGATTATAAGCGAACAGGGTTCTATATGGTCACCCTTTCGACAGCGCCGCGCCGTCCATTGTTTGGCCGTTGCATGGACAATCAGACTGAGCTCTCACCAGAAGGGTTGGTCGTCTGTCGTCATTGGTGCCAGATCTCGGAGCGAGAGCCGCGCATTGAGACCTCAATGCTGGTCGTGATGCCAGACCATCTGCACGGCATTCTTTTTGTAAAGGAGCCTTTAGAGCAAGCGTTAGGGGCCTATATTCGTGGGTTTAAAAGTGGTGTGACATCGGAGCTCCGCAAAGTGAAAGAGAATCCTGAGTTTCAGGTCTGGGAGCCTGGGTATCATCAGGTGATTTCTCTTAACCAAAACACGTTGCAGGCGTGTAAGTGCTATATCCGGGATAACCCTCGGCGGTATTGCATCAAAAAGGCCCATCCCGATCTGTTTGTCCGGCTGGAGCATCTAAATGATACTTATTTGCCAAAGGTAAAACCACCGTTCTCGTGGGTAGGGTTTGGAAACCCCTTTCTGTTAGAGGCCCCACACCTAAGAGCTATACAGGTTTCGAGAAGTATTACAGATGAGGCTTTGTCTGATTTAAGGGCAGAGATAGACGAAGCATCCCAGAATGGGGCGGTGTGTGTGTCGCCCTTTATTTCGCCTGGTGAGCAGGCTATTGTAGAGGACATTGTGCGCTCGCCAAAGGGGCGCGTCATCGTTTTGAAACAGGCGGGTTTCCCGCCTTTGTATAAACCAGGGTCGCGGTATTTTGATCTCTGCGCGCAAGGTAGGGTGTTGATTCTTTCACCTTATCCGTACACAACTACGCAACCCAAGCTTTCACGTGAGCGATGCCTAGAGATGAACGACATGGTCGCCCATATTTGCAGGCATGGCGATGACGCCATGTGTGGTAACTAAAATGCGTAAAGTCCCTGTTACAACGGGCACCGTCATCGGTGCCATTAAAACGATGCAACGCAAGGTCACCATAACGATTGACGAGCAGGCTGCAGGCAAGACGCTGTTAGACTTGCTGGCGGTTCGCTTCACGTATCATACCCGTGAAGCGTGGCAGCATTTAATCGCAGAAGGCGCCCTCTTTGTGAATGATGTTCAGACTGAGGACCCGCAACACCTGCTGTGTGTTGGAGACGTCCTGCGTTATGCGTTTGGCCAGCGGCCCGAACCATCCGTGGACAAGCAGTACCGCGTGCTGTACAGTGATGAGGCACTCATGGTTGTGGATAAGCCAGGTAATTTGCCCTGCCATCCCGCCGGGCGTTATTTTAAGCATACGCTCTGGTCCTTGCTGCAGGAGCATGAGCACCTTGATCAGCCACGCTTAGTCAATCGGCTTGACCGAGAGACCTCTGGAATTGTGGTGGTCGGGAAGACACTCGAGGCTACGCGCCATCTCTCTCATCAGTTTGCGACACACGCGGTTGAAAAGGGTTACCTAGTAATTGTGGAAGGGGCTTTTCCCTCCGGGCTGGAGGCCTCCGGTTGGTTGACGCATGACGAAAAATCAGTTGTCCGGAAAAAGCGTTGCTTTGTGCGCGAACAGCCGAAAGAGGGGGTATCCGAACCCTGCGAAACACGTTTTGTCTGTGTTGAGCACTGTCAGGACGTCAGCGTAGTCCGCGCGTATCCCCGGACAGGCTGTCTGCATCAGATCCGCGCGACACTCTGCTCGCTCGGTTTTCCAGTGGTCGGTGATAAACTATACGGCGTGGATGACACCTTTTTTGTCAAGTTCATCGAGGATGCCTTGAGCGATGAAGACAAAAAAAGACTTCGTCTGACGCGCCAAGCCCTGCATGCGGAGACGCTTCAATTTACGCATCCGCTTACAGGGGAGCGTCTTAGCTTTAAGGCACCTCCTCCCTCCTGCTTGCTGCCTGCTGCTTGGGTGATTCAATGAAGCACCCCTGCGATTGCAATCAGCCCCGGATTATGCTTTAATGTGACCCCCTTTATGGCAAGATATAACGATACGGTTCTTGATGAGATTCGGGCGCGGGTGGACATTGTCGACCTGATTGGCTCCCGGGTGCCGTTGAAGCGTGCCGGCGGAACGTATAAGGGCTGCTGTCCCTTCCATAACGAGAAAACGCCTTCGTTTAACGTCAATCCGAATAAGCAGTTCTATAAATGTTTCGGGTGCGGCGAGGCAGGGGACATCTTTACGTTTCTCATGAAGATGGAGGGCCTGCAGTTCATGGACGCAGTCCGAATGCTTGCGGACAAGGCCGGCGTGGTGCTGAAGCAGGAAGTGGACCCCCATGCGCAGTCGCGTAGTGTGCTCTATGCGATTCACGCGGAGTTGGCCGCCTTTTATCAGCGGTGTCTGGTGGAGTCCAAGCAGGCCGAAGAGGCTCGGAAATATCTCGCCTCGCGCTCCTTGCCAGAGGAGGTCATCAAGAGTTTTTGTATCGGCTATGCGCCTGCTGTGCCACGGGATGCCCTGTTGCAATGGGCAAAGAAGCATGATTTTACCCCGCAGCAACTCGTCGAGGCGGGTGTACTGGTCCCGCCCAAAGACACGGATCGGCAACCGAATGACTATTTTCACCGTTTTGGTGGACGACTCATGTTTCCGATCTGCGACCGTCAGGGTCGTGTAGTGGCCTTTAGCGGACGTATTCTTGATCCCAAGTCGCACCCTGCCAAGTATGTGAACAGTCCAGAGACGGACATTTTCAAGAAGAGCCATATTCTGTATGCCCTTGATAAGGCCGCAACGAAGATTGTCAAGCATCCCAGGCGAGAGGCGATTATCTGCGAAGGCCAGATTGATGTGATCCGCTGTCATGCCTGTGGCTTTGAGACCGCGGTCGCCTCGCAAGGCACGGCCTTTACGGCTGAGCATGTGGCCCTTTTAAAGAAGCACGCCGATAGCGTGGTGCTGGTCTTTGATGGTGACGCGGCAGGCAAGAAGGCTGCGATCCGCACAGGGGCGCTCTTTATTGCCTCTGAGCTTCCGGTCCGCGTTGCAGCGTTGCCCAAGGGGGAGGATCCTGATTCCTTTTTGCGAAATCAGGGGGCAACTGCGTTTCGAGAAATTTTAGATCAATCCGTCTCCATCACGGCGTTTCAAGTTGATGCGTTGCGCGGGGAGGAGTCCAATCCGAACAGTATTGATGCGGTGAATCGCATTTCCCACGGCGTGATTGCCATGCTTTCAGAGTGTACTAGCGCTGTCCAGCGGGCGCATTTGGCTGAAGAGGCTGCAAAGCTCTTGCATGTTCCGATGAGTGCCTTTGAAGAGGATTTGGATCGCTTCCGTGAACAGGCGAAACAGAAGGCTGAATATGCTGCGCGCTTCAGAGCCGAAGATAAGCAAGAGAAAATCGAACAACCCGCACAGTCCGAGGGCGGAATCGCCGAGGGTGAGCGGCCCCCAGAGGGCGAGGGCGATTTTCATCCTGCGGACGACTATGTGGTTGATGTGGGCGAGTGGGAAGTGCCACCCCCGCCAGAGCCACCGTCAAAGACAGAGTATGAGCTCTGCGAATTTCTGGTCGAGCATGAGCATGACCGAGAGTCCTTGCTCCTCATGAGTCAGTATTTACCGCTCGACATTTTGCGCCATCTCTTTACCCGTACGGTTGTGAGTGCGATCCTTGAGCAGTTTCATTCTGGAAAAGACAAGGTGGCAGAACTGGGCATGATGATGGATCCTCAATGGCGAGAGCTCTTAAGCGGGATTATCGCGAATAAGCAGAAGATGTTGAGCGCCCGCGAGGCAACCTCTTTAGATGCAGCCAAGGATCTCTTGCGCAAGGTGTGGATTGATCAGTGTCTGCGGGCACGTGACAACCTTGATGCTCAGGCAAAAGAGAGTGACACCACTCGGTTACTCCTCTCCTGTCGTATTGTGCGACTTCGGACCGAACCTTGGGAACGGGCACGCGAGTTCATGTCACTCGACACGACCCAAACCCCGCTTATGCCGTCGGCGCGGCCGGGGGCTGGACATGGAAAGGCTGGGGCGGCAACTTCCTTACATGAAGGGGGTACCGCATACGAAGCTCCTGGTTCAAGTGGATTTCAACCCAGTGAACTCCCTCCTGATGAAATGCTAGATTGATAAAGACCTCAACAGCGGTCGCCACTTGCTGGTCATTCGAGAGCTTAATCGGTACGGACTGACCTTCTGCAATAACAGATATGCCGTCAGGTGCCATGATGCGCGAACGTTGGGTAAATTCACCCTCCCCCATACACCAGCGATTCATGAGGCAAATACGCGGACAGATCGGCTGATTGGCTGGATGTGCCAATCCATCGAAGATCCCGATGAGCATAAACTTCCCATTTCGCTCCTGGCGAATATCATCACAGAGTAGGCTTGATTGTAGGTCGGGGAGCATTTAGATTTTTGAGTCTTCCTCGAGACGTGGAGCGTGGGTGAGCACATACATTTCTGCTTCTGTGCACCAGAGTCCCTTATTCCGTGCGCAGATTTCCGCCAGCGCCTTGAAGGTGGGGGCCTGCTCTCCGAGTTTTGCAAAGTCGGCAATCGCGGTCATGGGCATCGAGACATGCGTGTAAACCAGGCGCTTGCCGCCGGGAACCTTGGTCAATGTCTTGGTGGTCTCCGCCACGGAATCAATTCCCCCGACGTGTGTAATCATCACGGAGGGCGTAATCAAGCCTTGCGCGGCGTAGTTCATCGAGTCCTGAAGATCCTGCGTGTTGCCTCCTGAGGAGCCCACAATGTGATGTCCCATGTAGTGGACATCGTAAAAGTTGATCGAGGCTTTGAAATCAGAGTGTGCAGGTCCGGCGAAGAAGTTCAAACAGCCGAGGAAGTCCAGCAGCGCCGAGCCCTGCTCAATGAGGGCGGGAACCGGGGCGAAGACCATGACATCATTGTATCCCTTGCCATCGTTGACCGACTTGATCAGCCTGACGGGGTCTGGAACACCTCCAGTGTTGAGATAAATCAGCTCGACGCCACACGTCTTCGCATGTTCGACAGGGAAAATTTGCGCAGCACGATCCAGGCGGGCTTGGTCAATATCGGTGATGACCATGCGTCCCGGCCGGTGTTCAGGGCCATGGATGGCCAGATCGATGGCACTCAGTCCCATGGGGCCTGCACCTGCGAGGATGACCATGGTCCCACCTTTCTTGATGCCCATCTGGTGGACATAGTCGCCGGCCTTAAAGTGGTAACTACAGCGATAAGCGCCAACAATACAGGAGACAGGCTCTGCAATGGAGGACTTGTAGTAGGCGTCTCCGTCGTAGGTCAAGAGGCAGTCGAGCTCCATAACCTCTTTGGGAATGACGATTCGTGTGGCATTGCCACCGATCCAACGGAACGAGTAGCCTGGAGCGTCATGTTCACGGCCAGGGATGTTCAATTGGGGCTGGACACCGTACTTTTGGCCCACTTTGAACTTATGTTGCCAGTTTTTGCCAACCTTTAAGAGCTTACCGCAAAATTCATGGCCTAGGATGATGGGTTTTTCTGCAATATCCTTGGGAACGCGCTTGTGGTTAGCCCCTTGAATGGTGGCTTTGTAGTCAGACATACAGATGCTATTGGTCACAATATCTGCCAAAATTTCGTCATCAGAAATTTCTGGGAGGTCAAAGCGTTCGAGTCGAAGGTCGTTTTCGCCGTAAAGCCGTAAAGCCAAAGATTGAATTGATTTCATGTTAGTCACTTTCCATGCTTGTCTTTGTTCGCACAATTTAGGAAAATAATACCTTTTTCGGATTAGGATAGCAAGTGAGGAAATAGAAGGGGAATTGGAAAATGTTTGTGTTACTCGCGAATGGGGTTTTGGGCATTCTGGTGATGGGACTTCTGATCGGTACGAATGCCTTGCATTGGGGCTGGGCGATTCTCCTGGGCGTCTTAGCCTTTGCAGCTGGACAAGGGCTTGTCGGATATCTCCTTCAACGTAGGGTGAAGGGGGCGATGGAAGCGGTTCAGCATATCATGGTCGAAGGACAGAAGCGGATGCAACAGAAGGTTAAGATGTGGCAGACGCGTCCGCCTGGGAGCATGAAGGATGCACAACTCGAGATGGAACGCGATCAGAAGCGGATTGTCGAACAGACCTTGGAAGCTTCCAAGAGCTTGGAGCGCTTCAATCGCTGGGTGCCGCTGATGGAGAAGCAGATCGCCACCTTGCGTATTCAGCTCTATTGGTCAGTGAAGAACTTTAAGAAGGTTGACGAACTGATGCCGCAGGCCATCTACATGGAGCCTACAATGATCAGCGTCAAGATTGCCCGTCTTTATATGCTGGAAGCCGACATCGCTGAGATTGAAAAGTTCTTCAGGAAGCAGGTGTCTAAACTTCGCTACGGGCAGGGTGTCGTCCTGTACTCGTTGATGGCCTGGATTTATCTGCAGCGTAATGACCTTGATAAAGCAAACAAGATTTTGATTGAGGCCTGTGAGAAGATGGAGAATGATGTTGTCAAACGCAACCGTGAGCATCTGGCGAACAATCGCGCCAGCCAATTTTCGAATACAGGTCTTGGCGAGGAGTGGTATGCGCTCCATTTGGAGCAGCCGAAGATGAAACAGCAACGGCAGTCACCCTTTGCAAAGAGGCACTTCTAAAGAGGTTTTTTCGATGATGGCAGGTAATGGACAATTAGAGCTGTGTGGACTGGAGGTCACGTGCATCATTGGCGACCTTCCAGAAGAACGTCAGCGCGAGCAGGTGCTCGTGTTGAATGTCGCCCTCTCGTTGGACCTCTCGCCTGTGCTGGCCAGCGATGCGTTGCAGGATACGGTTGACTATGTCGAGTTGTCTGAAACGATTCGCGAGGCCCTGAGAGCCAAGCAATTCAGGATGATCGAGTCTGCAGCGGCCTGTGCCGCTCACGTCTGCCTGCTCCACACGCGCGTAGACGCGGTCACGGTCCGCGTTGAGAAGGCAGGGGCCATTCCTGGGTTGAGAGCCGCCGCGGTGACGGTGGCACGCAAGAAGGGAGTAGCATGATGAAGATGCCCAGAAAGGCACTGGTACTGGCCGCGGGACTGGGAACGCGTTTGCGTCCCCTGACCCACGTCTTTCCCAAGCCCCTGATGCCCCTCTGGAACCTGCCCTTGCTGGAGCATGTCTTGCGGTTGCTGGAATCGTGGGGAGTGCAAGAGATTGTTGTCAATGCGCATTGGATGCCCGAGACTATTGAAGCGTGGGTGAAGGAACGGCGGGGCACGGCAACGATTACCCTCTCCTTTGAACCAGAGATCTTAGGTACAGGTGGTGCGTTGCGTCCGCTCCGCGCCTTCTTCGGACAAGAACCGTTCTGGATGATGAATGCGGATATTGCAGCCGCGCTGAAGCCCGAACCGCTTCTCAAGGCTTTCGCGGCAAGTGGTTCCTTTGCCGCTGCCTGGCTTGAACCCAAGAAGGGTCCCCGCACGGTCGAGATGGATTACGCTGGTCGTATCACCTGTTGGAAGAGTCCGACTCCCGGAGTCGAACACACCTTTACCTTCTGTGGCTTGCAACTTCTCTCCCCGAAAATCTTTGATTTTCTTCCGGCGAGTGACTTCTCGTCAATCGTCCAAGCCTATCAGCAGGCGATGGAGCATAATCTTTTTGTTCACGGCGCAACGGTGACAGGAAGTTACTGGGATGATGCAGGCACGGTAGATGCCTACCGCCACATCCATGCAGAGGTCAAGAAGCTCGCACGGTCGAAGAAGTGCGGCGGTGAACTCTATGATGCCAAGACGGATCGTCTGCCTTTAAAAGCCAATACCTTCTTCGCGGTCTCCTCCAAGGCCTCAGTCCCTGCTTCCGTGAAAGGGACAGACAGTATCGTTCTGGAAGGAACGACTGTTGTGAAAGGCGCCTCACTTAAGGGGTGTGTTCTTGCAGGAGGACTCTTGGGTGGCAAGCAGGTCAACTGCATCGGGGTCAGCGCTGCTCGCGTCTGTGACGCGCCGTTGCTCTCAGCGCTTCAAGCAATGGGATGGGCACCTGAAAAGGTTACGGCCCAATTTCTGGGTGCACGAGGTTCAGACCGCTCTTTCTGGCGCTTGTGGAATGGGACGGACTCTGTGATTGCAATCCGGTATGCCTTGACGCGCGCTGAAAATGCGCGCTATAGCGGACATGCTGCGCTCTTGGCCGAAGCTGGCGTGCCAGTTCCTGCTATTCGTTTGGATTTGCCTGAGACGCAACTTCTCCTCCTTGAAGATTGTGGCGACGACTCGTTGCAACAGCGTATGAATCAGAAGCGCCAGACCAAGGATGAGCAGTGGTATCAGTCAACCGTCGAGGCGCTGGTCCGGCTTCATCGCGAAGGTACCCGCTTGGTTGCCGAGCGAAAGATTGCTTTAGAGCCAGCCTTTGACGAAGCGCTTTATGCCTGGGAGCAGCGCCTCTTTGAGGAACATCTGCTCAAGAACCGTTATGGTTATGAGGCGCTTCCTGCGGATGTTGCCAGCGAGCTAAAACAGATTTCGCAGAAATTGCTGAAGGCCAAACAAGTTTTGTTGCACCGTGATTTTCAATCGAGTAACGTGCTCTTCAAGAAGGAGAAGCCGGTACTGATTGATTTTCAAGGGATGCGTCTTGGCGCGGGGGCATATGACTTGGCCTCGTTGCTGTATGATCCGTATTTGAAGGTGAGCCAGGCGCTGCGAAAGAAGATGGCGGCGTATTACCTCAAGGCTTTTCCTGAGAACCGCGATGCAGTCGCGTTACTCAGGGAAGGCGCTGTTCAACGTCTTGTCCAGGCGCTAGGGGCGTATGGACGTCTTGCTCATGTTGGGCAAAAGCACTTTGCTCAGTATATTTTGCCTGCTTTGGAAAATCTTTTGGAGGTCGCTGATGCTTGTGAGCTGGATGCGCTCGGCGGCTGTGTTGAAGAATTGATTGCCCGGGAAAAAATTCGTTATGAAAAATAATGTAGTAACTTTTATTGATCGCGTCCGGCGCGAGGCGCGTAGAAAATCTGGTACTGTAACGGTCAAGAGCACAGGTCGGACCCGAACCTTCATGGCGTATGACTGGGGTTGTGACACCTTTATTTTTGAAAAAGATGCTTGGCTTGACCAAGATGGACATCAGCCGATGCTCCTCGTGCGCAAACGGGATCTGGTCAAAGACACTGCAGGGTATGTACTGACTATGACGACCGGGAACCATGCCGTTGCTGCCATGCCCTTGCTCTCGGGCCAGTTCTGGAATGTTGGACGTGTCCCTGCTGCGCGACGTAGCACCATCCTTTCAACAAAGGTGATCTGTGCAAATATGGTCGAGGGAAAGATCGAGGTCTCGCAACGCGAAGTGCCGACAGACCTGGTCGTGCAGGCGGATGAGTGGTTGCAAGCCTTGGGCTTTATGTTGGACGATATTGTGATGAGCGAACGTAATGATGTGGCGCTCGACTATTATCGCCGACTCGGACAGGAGTGGCGCGTGAAGCCCTTGGCTTGGTCGCGCAAAGAGATGGAGCTGGCCACCCAAGCGAGTCGCAAGAGAATCAACTCCCCGTTACGCTATTACCACAGTATCAAAGGTGTTCATTTTCTCGCCTACAGTGAGTTTCACAAAATTTCAGAGTGGGCTGTTACGGATTATCCAAAAGCGCTCGCCTGTTTGCGGGAGCTGGTTTCGGTTGCTGAAAATGAGAAGCGCTCATATGTTCGAACGCCTAAATTCCATGGTCATTATGAAATTGAGCTTTTCGGTATGCAACGGGGCGAGGCCCTGCAGCGTTTAATCCCCTCTATTGAACGGATGATGGAGTGGATCACGTTGAATATGATTGAACAGCAGGATGTTGTCACCAGCATCCAGGCCTTTGACGAATTGTTCAGGGCGTCACTCGAACGTCCCGAGTTGGAGGATGAAGCCAGCGAAGATTTCATTGAGACGCTCTATATGCATTTGACTGGGGCGATCTATGTTGGACACTCGGACTCTTCAATAACCCCCGCCTTTGATGATCGCCGTACCGCACTACCCGGAGCGACCTATCGTGGCGGACGTCCCGAGTTCCATCATCGGGCAGATGAGCGTACGCGCATTCTTCTGGGTAACATCGAAAAGGTGATGAGCCAGGACGAATCCCTCGAATATGCAAACGTCTATGAGTTGCGCACGAATGCGGATGTTCAGCTGGGGTTAGGCATTCCGCGTGAAATTGTCTTCAAGACCAATCGGCGTCCCTTGTGCACCAGCTTGATTGAGAAGCGCCTCAAGCTCAAGAAGCCCGGATATGGCAGCTATATGTTGGCGCGTGTCTATGCGTTTAAGGAGCTGGGCGTGAGCTTTGGTGATTATAAGTTGCTCCGTTGGGTCGAAAACACAACGGGCAAGGAGGTCACGACCTTTATCCGAACCCGCTATCCCGGCGACTCCCTCGACTATATTCCTGCTCGTCACTTCGTCAAGTTGGATGAGCGAGGCCATGGCACAAAAGGCGAAGATCCTGAAATCATCCTAGGCCTTGGCGCGCTACTGGGTAGCGCGGCCGCGCAGAACATGGTGTTGAAAAAATATCTGCCCGAAACAAAGAGTTGTCGTTATGGGGAAGGCAAAGAAATTTTTGAGTTTTCTTACGACATCAAACAGAACCGCGAAATGCCCGTCCGTGTCAGCATCTGCTCTGTGCGCGGGGCCCTGGGCTGGCCCAACCTGGTTCATGACCAGCAGAACTTGGATGTGCTCGTTGAGTTTTATTTGACGCGTTATGCGGAAGTGCTGGTCGGTTTCTGGAAAAAACATCAGGAGGCTGTCACGATCAATGAACTGGCTACGCGTTTCTTTGATGGGTTTGCCTTGAAGACGCAGGAGATGAATTGGAATTATCAGGTGCGTCGAGAGCAGTTTGAAGCCTTTGATCCTGGCGTTCGTGCGCAATATAATTTTAAAGCCCAGTGGGAATTTGCCTTATGGACGCTCCACTTGCAGGCAAACCATCTTGACTTTCTTCGTGAGAAGTTCATGGGATTTCTGGAAGGCGTGCTGGCGAGGACGAAGGAGCAGCCATGATCATGTCCAAGACCTCCGATGGGAGGCGCTGCGCCTTCTCTCCCTCCCTGAAAATCAGGCTTGTGCAAGTTGAGGTCACGGATTCCGCTCGTGAGTTGGAGCGCAGCCATCTGTGTGGACCTACCGCAGGACTGATTCAGGCCGAGGCACTCGCCGGTGTTGCCCTGTTAGGCTCTGAGTTGACGGAACCCAACGAGACCGTTACCTTACGTTTGCGTGTTTCAGGTCCTTTAGGCGGCTTGCTGGTCGAAGCGTCCCGGGAAGGAGGGCTTCGCGGCTATACGCAGGTCAAGGTCATGAATGAATTTGACGCTGCTGAGGAGCTGGATACCTCTGCGGCCCTGGGAGAACTTGCGGAAGTGCAAGTCATTCGCTCGACCCTGGGCAAGGTGCTCTCCAGTGCATCGATCGATGTCACGCCCGCCTCGATTTCGCGCAGTCTAGAGGCCTATTACAAGCAGTCGTTACAGCGGCAGGTCTTCGTGCAGACGAGCGCGCTGGCGTATGGAGCCTTTATTGATTCCGCGCGGGGCTTGCTGATCGAGTGTCTGCCCGATGGCGATCATGCTGCTTTTAAGCGGCTCGAAGAGCTTTTTACGGAAGGAACGATCTTGGAATGTCTGGATGCTGCAGCCTCCCTGGAAACCATCTGTGCGACAGTGGGGTTGACGGACTGTAGCTTCGACGAAATATTCCCCTTGTTCTTTTCCTGCCGGTGTTCTACCGAACGTGTTCAGGGTATGCTGAGCGGACTCCCGACAGAGGATCTCCAGGCCCTGCTTGGACAGGCCGGGCCTCTACAGATCTTTTGCCACATGTGTGGCAAGGGGTATCGCGTCGAAGCTGATTTTGTGCAACAGGTTTTGGAAGCGAGGAGTAAAGCCAATGATTAATAAAAGTAGGCGTTTTGTATGGTTGTCCCTCTGGTTGGCGCTCCCCTCAGCCCTCTTCCTTTATGCTTTCGCCGTCCTCTTTGGAAATCTGAATCAAGATGAAGGCTGGTATCTCACGGCCGCTCAACGTGTGGCTGAGGGAGCCATGCCGTATCGGGATTTCTTTTTTACGCAAGGTCCAGTCATGCCCTATGTCTATGGCTGGCTCGAATGGCTTTGGGCTCCCTTCGGGGTCTTGGGCGGACGGTTGCTAACGGTTTTCTTCGGGGTCTTGGGGTGCATTGCTACAGCCTTTTTGGCACGATGTGCGGTATCACGGGATCGCGCCTTTGCCGCAACAGTCATGGGTGCGGCATTATCGGGTTGTAATATCTATCATGTTTATTTCACAACCATCCCAAAGACATACGCATTGGCCTCTACGTTCATCATGGTCGGCTATGTGCTCCTCTTCTTCGGTGCGCGGGGCAATATGAAATGCCCTGCCTGGATCTGTTCGCTACTTGCTGGCATCCTGCTCGCGTTTGCCGCAGGTACGCGGATCTCGATGGGTATGCTCCTGCCGATCACAGCTGTGGCGATGATGATGACCTGGCGCCAGACGGGGAAGGCCTGGCTTTGGTTCTCACTCGGCGGTGGCTTGGGGCTTGCCGCGGTCTATCTGCCCTCGTTACTGTTGGCGCGTGACGAATTTATTTTTGCCCAGACCTTCCATGCTGCCAGAAGCGGACGCGATCTCTTGTTTGTCGTGGGCTCCATCTCTCGAATCGTCCGGTTCTACCTGCCAGTCGCTATGCTGGCCTCAGCCTTGATTATCTTCCAAGTCTTTCGGTCCAAACATGCGGTTCGCTCGAAGGAGCGTCCAGTCCTGAATGACTGGCCTCTGATCTGGTGTGTCGCCTTCCTGGGCGTTTTCATAGTGCAACTGTTGAGTCCCTATCCGTATGATGATTACCAGGTCCCGGTCATGGGGCTGTTGATTGCTGCGGTTGTGGGGTGGGCCATGCAGGTTGTCCCTGAAGGATTGTGTGGACGCGTCTGTCTCTTTGTGACGGTCTTGTCCTTGGGTGGAACCTTTGGCTCGAGCCTGCCGCAAGAGTGGCTCATCACCCGGCAGGATCGGTTTTGGGCCGTGAAGAAGGCGGCTCCTGATGTTCAGATGCTTAGGCAGGTGGCAGCTGAGTTACCCAAGGAGGATGGACGCTTGCTGACGCAGGATCTCTACTTGGCTGTCCAGTCCGGGAAGCGCGTCCCAGAGGGGTTGGAGATGGGGCCCTTCTGCTACTTCCCCGGCCTCTCAGATGCTGAGGCGAAAAAGTATCATGTCCTGAATAAGACGCTCATGTTGGAGTTGCTTGAAAAGGCACCTTGCTCTATGGCGGCGGTGAGCGGTTATGGGTTTGCAGTGCGCTCCCCTGTGATGGATGAAGTTCCAGCGGAAGATCAGAAGCTCTTCCGCGAAACCCTGATACGCAACTACACCCTGACCAAAATAATTGACGCTTTCGGCCAGAACAACACCCGGCTCGAGATCTATTCACGGAAACGGTAGCCCTAGCTTTTAGTTTTGCCGGCGGAAGCCATGCCTCAAATCTAAAATCTAAAATCACAAATCTAAAATTAAACGAGTTATGAACGAGTTGGACACTCATACCCGCCAAGCCGTCGCCCTGACTATCGCTGGAAGCGACAGCGGTGGCAATGCCGGCATTCAAGCGGACCTCCGCGCCTTCCGAACCTTTGGTGTGCACGGCTGCACTGCGATCACGGCCCTGACTGCACAGAATCCGTTTGGTGTTCGCTCGGTGCTGATCTCAGATCCCGCCTTCATGGGCGAACAACTGGATGCTGTCCTGGAAGTTTATACTGTCGGCGCACTCAAGACAGGCATGTTGGCGACAGCCGAGATCATCGACGTGGTTGCTAATCGCCTCTTGCTGCAGAACCGGATCCCCAAGGTGATGGACCCTGTGATGCTGGCGACGAGCGGAGCTCCCTTGCTGGCGGAGGACGCGATGGAGGCGTTGTCAAAAAAACTCTTACCCTTGGCTACATTGGTGACGCCCAACTTGCCCGAGGCTGAACGTCTCCTGGGTAAGAGCATTACGACACCCGAGGAACAACAAGATGCTGCCCGAGCCTTGGCAGATCAGTTTTGTTGCGCCGTGCTCGTCAAGGGCGGACACGGGACAGGGATGTGCGCAGAGGATATCCTCTTTGATGGGGAGAAGCTCTCGCTGCTCTCCAGTCCCCGCCTAGACCAGCCTTTGTCCACGCATGGCACAGGATGTTCCCTGAGCGCGGCCATTACAGCCTCCCTTGCCTGCGGGAATGACCTGCTCCAGGCCGTTATCGAGGGCAAGGCGTATGTCTATGAGTCCATCCGGACAGGTATCTATGTGGGTGAAGTGGCCACAGTCCTTGGAACACCGCAACGCCTGCCCGTCGAAGAGATCCGCATACAGACCCTTTAAGCCCACCGCCCGCCGAGCGGGAACAAAGAAGAGGAGTAATTAGAAGAGGAATACCGGAAGGATGGAATACTGGGGTGCTTCAATTCACTTTTGGAGGGACGCGCTCTGTCGCGTCCGGCCACGACGGAGCGTGGCCCTCCAGAAGCCGATACTCGTCTTTCCCCAACATTCCAACATTCCTATATTCCAACATTCCAGTTTGAAATTACAAAAAAGATGAACCCTGGATATTCAATAGCTCGCGAAGCGCGCTTCGGCGTGATTGACTTTGAAACCACCGGCGCTGTGCCGGGTTTTCGTGTTGAGCCGTGGCAGGTTGGCGTGGTGATGGTTGAGCAGGGGGTTGTCCAAGGCGAGATGCAATACGAGTCTCTGTTTCATATTGGCGATCGTCCTTTTAATCTGCGCGCGCCTGGCCGTCATGCAAAAATCAGAGACCAACTCGCTGTGGCTCCCACACCGAGCGAGGTACTGCCAGCGCTGGTGGAGCGTTTAAGCGGCATACCAGTTGTTGCGCATAATATCGGAACCGAACGGAGCCAGTTGATGGCCATGGCGCCTTTGCATAAGTTCGGACCCTGGATTGACACGCTGAAACTGACACGGCATGCCTATCCTGCACTCGAATCGAAATCCCTGGAAGACGTGATTCAGACGCTTGCCTTGAAAGCGCGTGTGGACTCACTTTGCCCGGGACGTGAAGCGCATGACGCCCTCTACGATGCAGTCGCGTGTGCGGTCCTCCTGGAACACTTCCTCTCCCTGCCAGGCTGGGAGCGCGTGACCGTTGAAGCCCTCTCCGAAGCCTGAGCGATCAATCAAAGTGGCGGGAGCATCCCTGCTCCCGCAGTCCATCAGGTCACCCCTCTGCTGTTCGGAGTTCCGCCTTTAGGCGGCAGGCTATCCTGCTTGCGTTGAGACATCTGTCCCTACAGTTGGGTGAACGTCCACCTTGCCGAGCTTAAGAGCGTGTCTAATTTTCCCTTGTTTTCGCAACGTTAATCGGCAATAATGGAAACACATTTGATATGAGAGAAATAGGTTTTTATGAATGAAAACTCATAGACGATTTTAGCTGAAGGACTTAATAAAATGCCAACGATCTCCATGTTTTTCGGAATCATTATTCGAATGTATTATGCCCCTGGCGAGCATAATCCTCCACATTTTCATGCTTATTATGGTGAACATAAGGCAACTTTTCTAATGGATACTCTTGAATTGCAGAAGGGTGGGTTGCCTAAACGTCAGTTGCGCCTAGTACAGGCGTGGGCGGAAATTCATCGTGAAGAACTGAACGCGGACTGGGAACTCGCTATGAACGGCGAAGAGCCCTGTCGAATCGCACCCCTCCAATAGGAGAAATCTATGAATTATCCTAGTGTTGTCCGGGTAGAACCGCAAAGTGAGTTTTGTTTGCGGATTGGTTTTGATAATGGTGAATGTCGAAAGTTCGATGTTAAACCGTTGTTTAATTGTGGGCGATTCTCAGAGTTGAGGGACGTTTCTGTCTTTGAGAAGGTAAGAGTCAGCTTTGACACAATCGAATGGGATAACGGTTTGGATCTTGATCCCGAGTATCTGTATGAGCGCAGTGAAGCGTGCTACCAAACAAAATCACCAGATGAGACTGAGCCTGCTGTCCAGTAGCTAGAATCCTAATAGGCAGACAGAGCATAAAGCATTCGCTAAGGCCTGCCAAGAGACACTCCGAACCTTGGGGAAAAGAAGATATGAAATCAAATGTTGAATTTTAGCTACGCCCCCATCCGCCCCCATGGTGTTGACTGCAGAACAGACCTGTAGCAGGGCTCTTATCATTGGCTTTGAAAAACTGAATGGCTACGAATGTCCTATGTCTAATTGCGACGCCTATGCGATTTACTGGCCCCTCTCAAAAAAAGGAGAAATATATCAATGCGCTTAATCATGTTCGTGCTGGTTTTTACAACTACCTGGTGCCTTCCTGTTTCCCTAATTTTTGGGGCTACTCCGATTTTTGACCTTTCCGTTGGCGATGATATTAATGTGTACAATAGCTGGGATTCTCTTGTTGAGACAAATACACTGTCAATTTTATGTGTTAGAAATCTGCCGAACACAAATGAAACGCACTTCACAAAAGAAGTCTTGTGTGTGGAATTTCAAAATATCGATAAGGAGAGACCGACACGGGTTGTTCACTCACTGGGTATACATGATGATACTCCCGTCGGGGGCTGCTGGTTGATTAACAGAACTACAGGATTGTATAGTATTAAAGTAAAGGATGGGATTTGTCGCACGTATGTTGTTAACTTTTCTGGAGATAGTCCTAAGACGAGGGAGATATCATCTTTGCTTGGTTCTTCAAATGCAGTTTACTATTCAGGAGCAGGTTTTGGTGATGAGCATCGGATGACCGATTCCCTGGATGTTGTTATTCCATACTCGAAAGGGGTTATTCATTTTTCTGGAAATGAATTTTTAGTTATACCTATGGAAGACTATCCTTATTTTGATTTTACCTGTCTTTCAGATAACAAAGTTCTTTTTTGTGAAAAGAACTTAGATATTCCTTGTTTGGTTTTGCGAGATTTGACGTGTGCAACACGGAATGTGAAACATATAGCTGGTTACGACGCACGCATCCCACTGCCCGGTAAAGTTCGCAAAATACCACGGCTTCAAGATGGGCAACTATTTTCCATGGCGGAGACTGCGGGAGCACTTCTTTTTTTTGATAGATCAAAATTATATATGACTCGTGACAAAGGTGAGACGTGGGTAACACGGGATATTTTTGATGAAATAGGAGAAGCCATTCCAAGCGCAAAGGCGGTTCTTAAAAATAGAAAATCTGGCCCTTTTGTGACTAGGCGAACAGCGGAAGCAATTTATCGAGGTCTCATAACTTTTGCGGAATCCGGTAAGGATACAGCAGCCAAAGATGCGGCTTCCGTTTCGAATAGAGTGTGCCAGAGGCATGCGTATATCCAGGAAATTAGAACGAAAGATGAAACTAATTATTTTTGGCACTTCCCAGCGCTAGAGAAAGAAAAAACGCTAGGGCTTTACTCTGGCAGGCATGCTATGTACCCGTTGCCGGATCAAAGTTGGGTTTTTGTTATTACTGGAGACTGTGATAGTAAGACAAATAGCAATTGTTTTCGTGTGATCCGATGTGTAGGGGAAAGGTCATCAATTAAAAAGTGATGGCAGAGTAACGTAAACGGCAGAGGGGACGTAGATCCACATGCTACACATGAAGAAGTAAGGAGCAAAATAGCGGGTGAAAGTTAGCTGCGGATTCGATCAATACGAGGCTGACTAAGGGTCGCAGTTCCACATTCTACATGTGCGATTGCCTTTGGCCGTTGGGACGGTTAATCACCAGCTAGTGGTTTGAAACGTACCCTTCGACAGACATGGGCTGAGCTGGTCTGTTTATAGCTCTTTTCGCTTCAATTCAAGCACGTAGGCATACCACTCTATTTCAATGGCTTCGATTGGACCAAAGTGTTTCTCAAACCCTTCAACATCTGATTCGCCTGTCATAATGCGTGAGACACCATCCCGATATTTACCAGCTTCCCCGTGGAGCAGAAAATGCATCAGCGACCACCAATGCAGGTAGTAAAGGTTGAAGGATTCGTCTATGTTTGGACCCCCGGAGGCGGAGATGATCGCGCGAAGTGGGATGACGCTGCCATTCATCTTGTCAGCTTCCAGGTCGCCGGATTTGGCAAGGAGATGGAGCCACCAAACAGGGTATGTGTTTGGGTCAATGGTGCCGATGACGAGTCTGTTGCTGATGATGCAACTGGAACCGAAATAGTCGGCAAGGCCCTCGTCTACCCACTTGGAGACGGAGAGGTTCGCTACTTCTTGATTCAATTGATGTGTTGCTTCATGGATCATCCAATGATAGGGGTTACGTTCTTCCTCTGAGAAGTACTGGTAACAATAGGGCTTCTGATAGAAGGCCTCAGCCCAGTCGGTGATGAGATTGTGGTTACGGAACTCCTCGCGCGTGGCAAAGAGCTTCATCTTGTGGATGCCCTTATGCTTAACCGAGAGGTTTAACGAAGATAAGAATGCGCCGTAGGCATCATAGAGACTATCAGCGATTTTTCCAACGGTTTCTGTCTGCTCAGGAGTTGCTGATGAATAGATGGTGTAGTGAGGCGTGTTAATCGTGAGGGTCGGGGTCCAATCCCGCCCCGCTCTGTACCGCCACGCGCCAACCAATACAAGCGTCAGGCACACGATCAAGACAATCCCTTTCGTAGAAAAACTTTTCATGTCATTTACTTTATCTTTTGTTGGAAACCAAGTCAACCTATCGCGGGTGCGATTTTACTTCGTAACAATCGCACGGTATTCAGAATCCAGAATTAAGGAGTCAGAAGCTGAAGACCAGAGAGTTACGCCCGATTTTCGCTAACGTTTTCAAGTCTCCTTTTCCGAGGACATACCATCGGGGTGTATTTTCTTTAATAAGTCCCTGGAAATCAATTCTGGGTTCTGTCTCCTGACTCCTAAATTCTGGGTGCGATGCAACAAAATTAAATCGCACCCACCTGTCGCCAAGTGGAAATCTACGTTATTTCAGGGGAAATACGCCTTGAAGGTGAAAGGCAAAAAAAGTATACTCACTGAGATTGTGATAAGCATCTGCGCGAGGCAAACAACGAAAGGGGAAACAGAATGACAATGGGGCTGATTCTGATTGCAATTGGAGCGATCTGTGGTGGCTCGTTTGGGTTACCTGCGAAGTTTGCGCCAAAGGGTACGCCGTGGGAGGTGCTTTGGGGTCCATTCTTCTTTTTTGCAACGCTCCTCTTGCCGTTGACCATCGGTCCGTTGCTGGTCAAGGATCTCTTCGGCATCTGTAGCCGGATGGAGTTAAATGACTGGCTGATGCCTGTCCTCTTTGGCTTCTTGTGGGGTCTGGGCTCCATGACCTTGGGACGCAGTTTCGCCTTTATCGGGTTGTCGCTGGCCTACGCGCTAAATTATGGCATGCAAATTGCCTTTGGCATGCTGGCTCCAAGCCTTATTTTTAATGCGGGCGTTTTCCAGAAAGCACAGGGAGCCTGGATTCTTCTGGGGGCGGCAGTCTGTATCCTGGGCGTTGTTGTCTCCGGACGCGCGGCACTCTTGAAAGAGGCTTCTCAGCAAGCCTCTGAGAAAACCGAGAAAAAGAACATGGCCATGGGCATTTTTGTGGCGGTGCTCTCCGGTGTCCTCTGTGCCTGCTACGCGGTCGCATCGGGTTACGGAGGCAGCGCCATGAAACTGGCGGAAGCCGCCAATCCTGACTCACGCCTCTCGGGTTTCATCGTGACTGCGCTGATCCTGTGGGGTGGCTCGCTTTCCGCCTGCGGGTATTGCGTTCAGCAACTGACCGTGAATAGGACGTGGGGTGCGTTAGCCCAGTCAAAACAGATACGCGTCTACGTGATTGCGTTGCTCATGGCGCTTCTGCATGACGGGGCGATTGCCTGTTACAACATCGGAGCTCCCATGCTGAGTAAAGTCGGAAATGCGATTGGCTATGGCATCTTTATGTCGCTCGCCATTTTTACTGGCACGGTGAACGGATTTCTTTCGGGCGAGTGGAAGGGTGTTGATGCGCGGGCTGTTAATGGCATCCGTCTGGCGCTGGTCATCCTTGTTGTAGGTGTGTGTATACTGGCCTACGCGAATTCACTCTAAAGAGGCAAAGGAATACAATGATCGCAGCAATCGATTTAGGGTCAACGTCGATCAAGGTATGCGTGTATGACGTGGATGGAATCTGCGTGGCTTCTGCTTCGCGTCCGACACCGCGTTATAACCCGTATGAGTCCCAACATCCTGAGTGGGTCTTCTGGAATCCGGATGAGGTCTGGGCGCGTGTGGGGGAGTCCTTTCGCGAGATCGGGTCCAGTCTGGAACTCTCAAAGGTCTCGGCTGTTGCTGTGACAGGTATGGGCATGGACGGCGTGCCGGTTGATGAGGCCGGGAATGCGCTTTATCCGTTTATAAGCTGGCATTGCGGACGCACCGCGCCCCAAGCGAAGTGGTGGGAGGCGAACATCGGCGCGGACAAGACCTTCTCCATCGCGGGCTTCCCGCCATGGGCCATGACCGGGGTCATGCGAGTACGCTGGATGATGGAACATGAGCCAGCCCTTCTCGAGCGCGCACAAAAATGGCTGCTGATTGAAGACTTTGTGAACTGCAAGCTGTGCGGTGTCATGGCCACGGATTCGAGCATGGCGACCTGTATGCTGTTGCTGGATCAGCGGACGCGCCAATGGTCTGACGAGCTCGTGACGCGTTCGGAAATTCCACGGCGCCTTCTTCCAGAAATTAAGCCCTCAGGTGCGCGCCTGGGTGAAATTACGGCGAGCGCGGCACAGTTGACAGGACTCTCCCAGGGAACCGCCGTTATTCTGGGCGGACAGGATCATCTCTGCGGCACCCTGCCTGTAGGCGCCCATCGTCCCGGTGTGGTTTCCAATGTCATGGGAAGTTGGGAAAATCTGATCGCGACGGTTTCAGATGCTACGTGCGATGTGGCGCTGGGACGTTCAGGGGTGTGTGTGCAGGCGCATGTGGCGCCAAATCGGACCGCGGTCTGGGGCGGTGCGCCCTCGGCCTCCGCGCTCACCTGGTGTCGCGAACTGACCGGCGATGATACGTGCGCGTGGGAAGAGGTGATCGAGCGATGTGAGCGCGAAACACAGCCAGGCGCAGGCGGACTTCTCTTCTTGCCCTATTTATCCACCGCCACCTGTCCTGTGAATGATCCTGCAGCGACAGGAGCCTTCATTGGCCTTCTGAATACCACCCGCAAGTCAGAGGTCTTCCGCGCCGTGCTGGAAGGACTTAATCAGCAGTTTCTCCATATTTTACAGACCATGGAGCGGGGCATGCAGACACGCTTTGAACGCATCATCGCGTCCGGAGGCGCTACACGTAACGCCTTCTGGTTGCAGAACAAGGCAGATATTTCCGGCATCGATGTAGAGGTCTCCGCCATTCAGGACACGTCGCCACTCGGCGCGGCCATGCTGGCGGGGGTTGCCACTGGTTTCTGGAGCGATTTGGATGCTGCGGTTGAGCGTGTCAAGGGGGACACCCGCGTGTTTCATCCGGATGCGAAAAATCATGCGCGCTATGAGCCGCTGACCACTGTTTATCAGGGGTTGGCCACAAACTTAAAACCCGTGTATGCCGCGTTGGCGGCGTGGAGAGAAAAATAAGATGACTGCATCAGAGAGAATGTGTACGGCAATTAAGCGTGGAACACCCGACCGGGTTCCGACCTTCGAATGGTTTATTGATCCGGGCGTGGGCAAGGCGCTGACAGGGTCGAGCGATGCGATGGACATTGTTGAGCGCTTGGATATCGACGGCATCAACATCCGTCCCGACTACACGAAAAAGTTTCTGGACGACAAAACCTTTGAGGACGAGTGGGGGAACCGTCGCCAGTTGACGGGCGACTGCATTGCCGCGGTCATTGCGCAGCCGATGACCGACATCACCCAGCATCAGCATTTCACCTTCCCGGACACGAAGGCGGACCACCGCTTTGAAACGCTTCGAAAGGCTGTGGAGCGGTTCGGAGATTCACGGTCCATCATTTGGAATCTGCGGGACGGCTTCTCGGATCTGCGCGATTTGCTTGGGTATGAGGAGGCTCTGATGGCGCCCTTGCTGGAGCCCGAGGCGACCCGTGAGTTCCTGGATCGGGTGGTCGACTTCAATCTTGCTCTAGCAGCAGAGGCTGTCAGACGGTTTGGCATAAAAATCATTGCCACAACCGATGATGTGGCGATGAATGCCGGGCCGCTCTTCTCGGATGACTGTTATCGCGAGGTCATTCTGCCCTCCTTCCGAAAAGTCATCCAAGGCTATAAAGCGCTGGGCTGCCTGACCGTCAAGCATTGTGATGGCGATGTGCGTCCGCTGGTCGATCTCTGGATTGATGCTGGCATTGACTGCCTTGATCCGATTGACCCAGGGGCCGGTTTAACCATGCGCGAGATGAAGGCGAAGTATGGCGACCGTATTGCGCTGAAGGGGAATATCGACTGCGTGAAGACCCTTTGTACCGGAACACCAGAGGAGGTCAAGGCAGAGGTCCGGCAGGCCATTGCCGATGCAGGTCCCTCCGGCCTCATCCTCTCCTCGAGCAACACCGTCCACCGTGGCGTCAAACCCGAAAACTATCGCGCCATGCTTGATGAGCTGAGAAGAGTTGGATGATTTGAAACTTGACGCTTGAAACTGGAAACTGGAGTAGCGTAACGCCTCGTCAGGCGTTCGGCGGTATCATAGATCCCGCCGTACTGTACGGCAGGAGCCTCCTTCGGCACTTCCACTTGAGCCGCAATTCATGATACCTTTGCTCTGTTGTCTTTAAATTTACGGTTGACGCGAGGCAGCTGTTTTGGCAAAATGAAAGCCTTTTAAATAAGAAACGAAAGATAATTGAAAGCTAAAATACCATGAATCAAAAGAGTATGCGGGCAGTGGTTTACCATGGGCAATTGGATGTTCGTGCAGAGGAGCTCCCGGTTCCCGCGTGCGGGGAAGGCGAACTTTTAGCGAAAGTGGATGCGTGTGCTGTCTGCGGTTCAGACATGAAGGCCTACCTTTCGGGTAATCCCCGTATGAAACCGCCAATCGTCATGGGGCATGAGTTTGCAGCTGTGATCGTCGAGGCAAAGGCTCCGGGTTTTTCAGTCGGTGAGCGCGTTGTGATGGCCACCAGTATTTCCTGCGGCACTTGCGCCTATTGTCTCAAAGGTTGGAAGAATATCTGTGCGAATGTCCAGCCCATGGGCTTTGGCTATAACGGTGGGATGTCGGAGTATGTCGTGATTCCGGCACAGGCGTTGAAGAACGGTCATGTGATCAAGGTGCCGGCCCATGTGAATCCGCTCTATGCCTCTCTCGCCGAACCTGTGAGCTGCGCGGTGAACTCCTGTGAGAACAGCCAGGTGAAGCCGGGCGACACGGTGCTGGTGATGGGCGCCGGCCCGATGGGCATCCTGAATGCGCTGGTGGCCCGTCAGTATGGCGCCAAGCAGGTGATCCTCTCCGAGATCAACCCCGAACGTCTGGCGCAGGGTGCGACCTTTGGCTTTGACCGTCTGGTAAATCCGGCGACCGAAGACCTCGGTTCAATCGTGAAGGAGATGACCGGCGGATATGGCGCGGATGTCGTGATTGTTGCGGCGCCTGCGGCTGCCCCCCAGGAACAGGCGCTCGCACTGGTGCGCAAACGCGGTACCGTCTGCCTATTCGCCTCCCTGCCTGCAGGCAAGAGTAATATCACCTTTGACAGCCGCCTGCTGCACTACGGCGAATTGCGCGTGGTCGGTACGAGCGACTCCACGCCGGAGCATGTCGCGAAGGCTGTCGAGATCCTAGGCCAGCCCAGCTTCCCGGCGGACAAGATAATCACGCACCAGTTGCCCTTCGAGGGATTCAAGGAGGCGATCGAACTGATGAAGAGTGGCGTCGCGCTGCGCGTCGTACTAAAGCCATAGGAGAATGGAATAATGGAACATAGGAATATTGGAATATTGGTTAATAACTATCAGGAGAGAAGTCTTTCTGTTCGTCTACGGTGTGCAGGCGCATGCTCCTCCCAAAACGGGTATTCTGTTTTTCCATCATTCCACTGTTCCACCATTCCATCATTCCAATACAAGGGGGTATTATGAATCTGAATTTAAAAGACAAGGTTGTGCTGGTCACAGGCTCTTCGGGCGGCGTCGGCAGGAAGATCGCCTTAGCTTTTGCATCCGAAGGTGCGAAGGTCGTGGTCAACTATCGCAAGAAGAGCAAACAGGAATCGGGCAAGGCCGCTGAGGCGGTTGTTTCCGAAATCAAGAAGACGTATGGCACGGAGGCTATCGCGATTGACGCAGACATGTCAGTCGAGGCGCAGATCATTGAGATGTTCGACAAGGCTGAGTCCTCTGTTGGCGCTGTGGATATTCTCGTGAACAATGCCGCGTATCTGCCCAAGGGTCCGCTCCAGAATTATACGGAGACAGAATGGAACTACACCTTTCAGGTCAATGTGACAGGAGCTTTTATCGCGTGTAAAGAGTTGATTAAGCGCTTACGGGAACGGGGTGTAAAAGGTAAGATTGTTAACATTTCGTCGCAGGCCGCATTTTTCGGTTCGACCTCGGGGCACTTGCCGTATGACGCGAGCAAGGGAGCACTTATTTCGATGACGCGTTCGATTGCCCGCGAAGTCGCACGAGAAGGCATCAACGTCAATGCAGTCGCCCCTGGCATGGTGATGACCGAGATGGTGGCGAAACTGTGGGAGGAGCGGAAGGAACAATACCTGTCGCGGATTCCGCTCTATCGCATTGCGCAGCCGGAAGAGGTTGCCAATGTCGTTCTCTTCCTGGCTTCAGACATGTCCAGTTACATGACGGGCACGACGCTCGATGTGACCGGTGGCTTGATGATGCGTTAACAAGTGGAGTGTTCACGATGGCGAAATATCTGGTCGGTATTGATAACGGCGGAACGGTTTCCAAGGCTGCGGTGTTTGCCGCGGATGGACGGGAGTTGGCTGTTGCAGGACGTCCGGTGGCTTCGCTCGTGCCGTTTCCGGGCTGGAATGAACGTGACATGAACGTGCTCTGGCAAGATACGGCTGCTGCTATTCGCGAAGCCGTTGAAAAGTCTGGCGTGAAACCCGAGGAGATTGCCTGTGTCACCTGCACGGGACATGGCAATGGCCTTTATCTGATCGATGCGGATGGCAACCCTGTCCGTAACGGAATCTATTCGTCTGACGGACGTGCAGCCGCGATCATTGCAGACTGGAAGGCGCGCGGCATTGATGCGCTGGCGCTTCCGAAGACGGCGCAGTGCGTCTGGCCCGCACAGCCGAATGCGCTCCTTGCCTGG
>CAIZQW010000091.1 GCA_903935195.1 uncultured bacterium | reverse complement strand
GGCAAAGGGCATCAGGAAGCTGACGATAACCGGCAACAGGTCGGCAGATGGACCTCTGCCAATCGAGAAAGATAGTTCGTGCACCGAATTGAAAATTGAGAACAACGGACAAAAGTAATGAAACAGATGAGTGCGATAGTTGCAGGGGTAGTCGGAGGCGCGGTGTTCATGTGTAGTATGGCTGTTGCCGGGGCGGTGGCCACCACCGCGGCACCCACCTTACTCAAGGCGCCTGCGTATAATGTCACAATCGAGGTTGACACCCGTGCGCCCGCCAAAGCCTACAGCCGTATGATCTTCGGCGGGTTTCTAGAGCACTTCGACAATCAGATTTATGGCGGGGTGTTCGAGCCCGGCTCGACGCTTTCCGACAAGGAAGGCTTCCGCCTTGATGTGATCGGAGCCATACGGGAGCTGCGCGTGCCGGTGATCCGCTGGCCGGGTGGTTGTTTCGTGGATTCCTATCGCTGGCGGAAGGGCGTGGGGAAGGTCCGCCAATCCTACGACGATGATCGCTGGGGTGTGATTGAGCCGAATACCTTTGGCACGCACGAGTTTGTGGCGCTGTGCCGGCGGCTGGATGCGGAACCCTATATCTGCCAGAACGGGCTCGCTGACATCCGGGAAATGGCGGATTGGGTTGCATATTGCAACGCCACCTCGGGACCCTTCGCCGACATGCGACGTGAGAACGGCCACGCTGAGCCCTTCAAGGTTCGCTACTGGAGCGTCGGCAACGAGAGGAGCGGAAAGGCATACATCGAACGTGTGCGTGACGCGGCCGTCGCCATGAAGCAAGTGGATCCCTCCATCCAGGTGACCTGCTCGGGAGCACACGGACCCAACGCGCGAATGGATCCCTACCTTTTCCAAACCGCCGGGAAACAACTGGATCTTATTTCGGTCCACGAATACTGGGTTGCCAACTATGGGGAATTCCACACTCCGGACTACCTGACCTGCATGATGCTTGCCGAAAAGCCGGAGGCGCATTTTGCGGCGGCCATCAAGTCGCTGGAGGAGGGCGGCGCTCGGGGGCGGATCGGGATTGCCTTTGACGAGTGGAACCTGCGTTCCTGGCATCACCCCGGCTTCTCGGGTCACCAACCTAGAAAGGTTAACTATGATGACCCTGAGGTCATCGCCTTGATCAAGGCTCGCGCGAAAAGTCTTGAACCATCCCTCTACACCATGGCCGACGCCCTGTTCTGCGCGTCATTTTTCAATGCCTGCCTCAGGCATGCCGACGATGTCGCCATGGCCAACATCGCGCCGCTCGTCAATACCACCGGACCGCTCTTCGTCCATCCCAAGGGTATCGTCAAGCGCACGCATTTCCATACCATGTGGATGTATGCCAACCTGCTGGAAGAGCGTATCGCAGGGGCCAGTGTTACGGCAAACCGGTTGACTCACGGAGCAAAGTCAGTTGCGGTTGTCGATGCCGTGGCCACAGTGGACAAGTCCGGCAAGAAGTGGGCCATCGCGCTGGTGAACAGGTGTCCGTCCGATCCGG
>CAIZQW010000090.1 GCA_903935195.1 uncultured bacterium | reverse complement strand
CTTCTCGGTGAAGCAAAGAAAGGGAGTCCTCGCGTCCGTATCACGACGCTCGCCTTTGCGGAAAAGACCTTTGAAGGCGAGATTAATCTGATTGGCTCGATGTTGGATGAGCATGACCGGACGGTCAAGGTCCGTGCCGTGCTGAAAAACGCGGATGCGTTGTTGCGTCCGGGCATGTTCTGCTCGGGGAATGTGGTGTTTGAGATGCCAGAGAAGGTTGTTGCAGTGCCGAAGGCCGCCCTGATGTCTGATGAGGGAAAATATTTTGTCTTCCGTCAGATTCGTGAAGGGTTTGTGCTGCGTACGGATGTGGAGGTCGGGCGTGTCTTCGCTGACAGTGTCGAGATCAAAGGCGGCGTGGCTGAGGGCGATAAGATTGTTGCGGAAGGTGCGTTCGTCTGCAAGTCCGATGTGCTGCGTGAGAAAATGGGTGCGGGGTGTGCAGATTAAGGGAAGGACGCAACTATGTTTGATAAATTTATTCGAGCACTCCTGCATCAGAAAATATTGGTCATCCTCGGCACGGTTTTGTTGACCGTCATGGGGATACTTGCCTGGCGCCAACTTCCGATCGACGCCTTTCCGGATGTGACCAATGTGCAGGTGATGATTCTTACCAAGGCCCCGGGCTTGGCGGCGGTTGATGTCGAAGAGCGGGTGAGCTACCCGATCGAGCAAGTCATGGGCGGCCTGCCCAAAGTCTTGCAAGTCCGTTCGATATCCAAAGCCGAGCTTTCACAGGTTGTCATTATCTTTGAAGATGGCACAGACACCTACTGGACACGCCAGATCGTTGCGGAACGTCTAGCCATTGCCCGCGAACGTCTGCCCCCTGGCGTCGACCCAGAACTCGGACCGATCAGTACGGGTCTCGGCGAAATCCTTCAATACACGGTTGAAAGCTCGAAGCACGATCCTACGGAGCTTCGCACCATTCAGGATTGGCTTATCGCCCCTCGGCTGAAGCCCATATCCGGTGTGAATGAGGTCAATAGTTTTGGTGGATGCGTCAAACAGTATCAGGTGCTCATTGCTCCTGAGAAGCTCCTGAAATATGAGTTGACGGCAAGCGAAGTTGTTGAGGCACTGGAACGGAACAACGCGAACGCGGCAGGTGGCATCATTGTGCGCGGATGGGAGCAGTTTTACCTGCGCGGAGTCGGTTTGCTGAAGGACATTCCCGACATCGAGAACATCGTCCTGAAGGCGAAAGACGGCACCCCGATCTATCTGCGCGATGTCGCTGAGGTCGTCATCGGGTCCGAACCGCGACAAGGCGCTGTGACCCGCGACGGCAAGGGAGAGGTGGTCGCGGGCATGATTATCATGCTCAAGGGTGAAAACTCGCAGGATGTGGTCAATCGCGTGAAGGCCTCGATCGCTAAATTGGATGGGGCGCTCCCCGAAGGCGTTCGCGTCAATGTCTTCTATGACCGCACCGAGTTGATTGACGCCTGCATCCATACCGTGGTGAACGCCACACTCGAGGGCGGGTTCTTTGTGATCCTGATCCTCTTCCTCTTTGTGGCGGAACTGCGCACGGCACTGGTGGTCGTCTTCTCCCTGCCGTTTACGTTCCTGGTTAGTTTCATTGTGATGAGATGGACCGGCCTCAGTTCCAACCTGATGAG
>CAIZQW010000089.1 GCA_903935195.1 uncultured bacterium | reverse complement strand
CGGATCACTGCCCACCCTGGCGCGGCGACTTGTCACGGCGTAGCCCTAGCGAAGCCGGAAGCTCTCTGCCCGCCGTAGTCGTAGTCGCGAAGGTGGGGCAATCCGTCAACAGGACGCCGAGACTGGAAGACGCCAAGACGCCAAGGTGAGAGGAGAAGGAATATCCAATATCCAAGGGAACTGTCGCGATCCGTGGTTGCTTCTGTTGCAGCAGTATGATATATTTCGTCCATATCAAAAGAACTTGTCATTAAGGAGTTTTTAACGTGTATAAGAGAAATCTTTACTTGAAGCAAATTGAACCTTTTCTCGGTAACTCCGTGGTGAAGGTTATCACTGGGATGCGGCGTTCGGGCAAAAGTTGTTTAGTTCGGCTGTTGATGAACAAACTGGTCGCAAACGGGGTACAGCCCGAACAGATTGTTTATGTTAACAAAGAGTCGTATGAGTTTGACGCGATCCGCACGTATCACGATCTGGCGGCGCATGTCAAAGCATTGCGTCCCAAGGGCAAGAAGGTCTGCCACGTCTTTGTTGATGAAATCCAGGAGATCGAGGGATGGGAGCGGATTGTCGCAGACTGGTCTGGACGACGCGACATGGATGTGGTGATCACGGGGTCGAATGCCCACATGCTTTCCGGCGAACTGGCCACGCTGTTGTCCGGACGGTTCGTGGAGGTGCAAGTCTATCCGCTCTCCTTTCCAGAATTTAGGGCATTTAACGGATTGTTAAAAACGGAGACGGCGGAAGCATTCAGAGATTTTTTGCGTTACGGAGGCCTGCCCGGCCTGCACGAGTTTGGACGACTTGCCGAGGCGACTTTCCGCCCGTTTGTTGCTGGTGTTTACGACACGATCATGCTGAAGGATATCGTGCGGCGTCATCAGGTGCGGAATTACGCCCTGCTCGAAAAGGTGGGACGGTATATTTTTGACAACATCGGCAACCTGACAAATGCCAGCCGGATCAATGCGTTTCTGAAGAACCAGAAGCTTTCCGTCGGGGTCGATACCATCCTGAATTACATGCAGTGGTTTGCGGAGGCGCATCTGACCCATCGGGTGTTGCTGTATGATATCAAAGGACGGCGTCATCTGGAGGTCAACGAGAAGCATTATGTGAGCGATCTGGGATTGCGCACGGCCTTGCTCGGGTATCGCGCGGATGACATAGGCGGGATGCTCGAAAACGTGGTCTGCCTTGAGCTTCTGCGTAGAGGTTATCAGGTGTCCGTCGGGCGGATCGGCGATTTGGAGATTGACTTTGTGGCAGAACGTGAGGGCAAAAAAACATATATTCAGGTTGCATACCTTTTGCCGACGAAGGCGACGGTTGAGCGGGAAGCCGCTCCGCTGTTGGCCGTGAAAGATAACTATCCGAAACTATTGCTGACACTTGACCGCGAGGTGGGGGATGATTATGAGGGTGTGCAACGCCTCTATCTTCCCGATTGGCTGGAAGCAAGCAAAACGGGGTCGCGGTGATGTGATACCCCGGCCAGCAGGCTGAGATCCTTGACCTGCGCCGAGACTGGAAGACGCCAAGGGTGT
>CAIZQW010000088.1 GCA_903935195.1 uncultured bacterium | reverse complement strand
TTGGCATGTGGGAAGCGACACAGCCTGTTCAGGTTGCCCTGGTCAAAGGAAAGAACACCCTTGTCTTCACGCGCAATGATCCGGGCCGTGGTATGAGCGTGAAGAATTTCACGTTGACACCTGTGAAATAAATGTGATGGATTAAGGCCATGTTGGAATGCTGGAATAGAGGGGTAAGACCTTAAAGGGAGGGCGGTCGGATCGACTGCCCTCCCTCCCAGCTTTGCAATCGGTCTTTTTTCATCATTCCATCATTCCCTTATTCTAACATTCCAATGAAATTCTAAACATCTATGACTATTCAAAAAACAGCTCACGTCGTGTTCATGTTGTTCGTTGTCTTGGTCGCTGGCCTGGCTCAGGCCGCTGACCAGGGAGGACGCGTAACGTATAGTGATGGCTGTTTAGAAAATGGTGTTATTTCAGTCGCGTTCGATCTTGAAAAGGGTCTCTTTACGATTGCGGATGTGCAGCGTAAAGAGACTCTGCTTTCGAAAGCACGCTTCGCGCTCCCCTCCGGTGAGGCGCCGGGAACTATTACACTCCTGAAAACAGAGGATGTGCAGGATACGCTGGGCACTGGTAAGCGTGTGCTTCTTGCTGTCCAGGACAGAGGGCATGTCACGTTTGGTGCGAGATATGGACGGGGCGAGCCAATCCTCCACCTCTTTTCCTACACGCTCTACGAAAAGAGCCCAGCCCTTGTTTTGGGGTTTGGCTTGAAGACGCAGCCTTATATCAGTACACGCCTCCTGAAGAGTCAGCCTTTGGCAGGTGGTGAACTCTTTGGAGGCCGTCCGCTTACACAGCCTCAGACGCTCAATGGCGGCGCGGGATCCGAGAAAACATTAGTTAAGACGGGCCTTTCACGCATTGCGCTGAACAGCTTGATGTTGACGGGGTTGGTTGACGGTCAGCGCCGGACCGCGGTCTGGGGCGGGCTTCACGCCAGCGCCTTTGCCAAAGTGGCGCAGCTGCGGGAAGGGGTGCCTGGTTTGATTGCTGAAGACCCTGTTGGACGTCTGATCGATGAGGGCGAGACTTTTCTGGCAGCAGATACTTTCTACCTCGATGTCACGACGCGCGACCCCTTTGAGGCCCTTGAAAAATATGGCTGGGCTCTGAGACTGGCAAACAATGCTAAGCCTCATGTGTATCAATTCCCCGTGCTGTGCGGTTGGAGTGTTGGCCATGTCAGTCGATTGCCGGATGTGAATAATTCAGTGAAACTCATTGGAGAGGTGGATGCCGCGAACAGTTGCGGAATGACCCGTTATACGAAGGTCGCCATTCGCCTCGAACCGGACAAGTATCATCTGGATACGGAGCAGGGGTGGTGGGATGATGAGCACATGCGGCAATACAAGCATCTCCTGCCTCCGTATGATACGATTGCGAAGTGGAGTCAAGTCCTTCGCGAGAGAAACGGAATACCCTATATTTACATGCAACTGGGAATGCCCTCCGATGACTTTGCCCGAAAATACCCGGAGTATATGCTCTTTAATGATAACTCGGAAGTCGATCGGGAAGTCCCCAATTATAAGAACAAAAACAAGCATCCGCATCATCAGCCCTATGTGACGTATGATTACACGGACAAGGGATATTCGGATTATTTTGTAAAGACCTGGCGGAAACT
>CAIZQW010000087.1 GCA_903935195.1 uncultured bacterium | reverse complement strand
GCCTGCACAATGTACGGGCGAGGACGCCCGTACGCCACACACTCGGCGTGCAGGCGTCTCGCCTGCACATTGTACGGGCGAGGACGCCCGTACGCCATTTTGTGCATGCCCGTACGCCATTTTACGGACGCCCGTAAGCCACACGTCACAACACCTCATTTTTAGCTTTACGCTTTCCACTTTACACTTTCGCTTTCCTGCTTGCCTTTTGCCTGAATAAAGCGCAAAATAATGAACGCTAAAAAGGGTGTATTTTTTAGGTGTGTTGCTTATGAAGAAAAATCTACAAAAAGGGTTTACATTAGTCGAGTTGCTGGTGATCATCGCGATCGTCGGCATCTTAGCCGCTGCCTTGATTACCAACATGACGAGTGGACTCGAGGCGGGGCGTTCCCTCAAATGCAAAGCAAACCTCAAAAATCTCGCCCAGGCGGTCTCCGGTTTTTCAGTGAACCAGTATGGTGATGACAATGTCGGGCTTCCGACAGCAGGATCTTTCGAATACAGTCGCTATAACGATGCCTCTGACAACGAGGGTGAGCCGTTTATCTATCTCTCCTCAAGCGCCTGGGTTTCGTGGGTGCCGAATGATTTTAAATGGTCTTATCCCAATACGGCCTCCCAGAAGCCGAAGATGCTCACCTCGGTCTTTTATGACACCAACGCTTCGAATAAGGATTCGCCGGCTTTTTACTCGATTACAAACGGAGTCCTTTGGTCGCGTGTCGGCAAGGATGCGAGCCTCTATGTCTGCGAGACCCACAAGAGAGTGATGGAACCTCAACTGCGTGCGCGTATCTATCGTTCGTATGTGATGAATCGTTACTTCGGTTTTGAGAACGATAATTACCGTCGGGGTGTCCATCTTGGGAGTATCAACCAGTCGGGTAGCGCCGCCATCTGCGTGCTCTTGACCGAGCTGCCCGGACAAGCGGTTAAGATCAAAACGCCGGCGAATGAACTGGAGAAGGACAGTGTCCTTGACCCGGACAACAACGAGTCCTTTGGCTTTAACCACAAGGTCGGCAATAAGTGGGCTGCCAATGTCGTCTTTGCCGATGGTCATGTGGAAGGGGTTATCGAACCCACAGGCGCCAGCAGTATCGAGTTAAAGGATCTGACCACTCAGATGTGCAATGGCACGGAGATTGATGCGAAACTCCGTGTCAAGATGCAGTAATGTTTTCGAGAGGAGGAGAGAGCCGTGACTATGCTCAACCAATTTTTAAACCTGCGCCGGAGAGCTTGGCTTATTGCGTGCCTCGCCCTCCTGTGCCTTCCTGCGCTTGCAGCGCCGATCTATGATTTGGATACAGCCTCCGGTCGTTATCTTGAGTTTGATGACTATAAATTGACAACAAACGGGCCCCCTGCAACATGGCAACACTTTGGTCCAGTCACAGGGATATCGACTGCTAAAGGCTTATTGGCAGGAACCAACCATATTCACAAATCTGGATGGTCATTCCTTCATTGTCGTATGGGACGTAATACTAACGTTGAAAACAGTGTATCTCCCATTTTAAATAGCAACCCCTATGTTCCAAACGGAACAAACTACTGTGTCTATTTTCAGAACCGACTGGAAGCTGTCGCACATTCACCTGTCTATACCGATGGTATCGGGACATTGTATTTGGACGCTATTTCCATATATTCGTTTACAATTAATATGTCAATCTATATTGCGACAAATATGGTGAATGGCTTCGGAGATCTTGTTCCGATTGATGCATCCGCTAACACAAATCGCGGAATGATTGTTTGGGATCCATCGCCTATAGACACTTTTGTTTTAACATCAGGAGCGCCTGAAATTGCTTATAGAAAAGAATTAAATATTCGACAAGCCGCATGTATTAAGATTGTAAGGGACAACATTTTTTTAGATGTTGTTATTCCTCGCGACAATTATTACGCCGTCATTGATAATCTCCGTGTTTCCCCACCGCCGGCAGATGTCGTGATGGACCAGGGGCTCTCGCCCTTTGATACCTATCCGAGTGTGAACAACGCCATCAACCTCCAGTTAAAGATCAGCAATGCGCCTGGCCCTTATACCTCGGCAGGGATGGCGCAGCGTACCAATGTCTTCATGGTCTCCCGCTGGAACTATCTAGGCCAGAGCGTTACCTCTTGGACAACCAATGCGATGAACCATGTTGTCGGCACTGGAGACGGATTTGGAAATAATGAACTCTGGCGGCCCTCTGTAGCCCTTCCGAGGTATTCTGATGCCGCCAATCTCGAATACTACTTTGTCTGTTATTTTAATGGCGACTATTATCAATCCAAGGATTATACGGTCTTCCCGGTTCAGACAAATCTAGTCCTCTTCCCGTCTGAAAACAGATCACCCCGCACCTACTCTGCGGCTGGCATGACAACGGGAATTAGTGCGACGAACACCCCTTTCGTCTACACCTTGCGCCTCTTTCCCTCGAGTCATGTGGCGGTCAATACGGTTCTCTTTGTGAATGGATCGCCGACCCCTCAAATCCTACCCATGACCCTCAGTGACACCAACCGCTGGCAGGCGAAGTATGATATTGTCAACCATCCCGGGGTGACCAATCTCCTCTGGTATTTTCAGGCGACCGGGGCTTATACCAACAATTATCAAACTACAACAAACAGCGTTTACTGGTATAACGTAAGTAGTACCGGAATCCAAAGTGGAACGCTTCCGTATGGCGACAACTGCGGCTTCACAGAATCCCCGATCACGAATAGTGCAGACTATTTCGGCGTGACCACGGTGCCTGGCGAGTCGAGTTATGTCCTCTTCACCTTGGACACGGGCAAGACGAACTACATTGCGGGCCGCGGGGAGTACCAGAATTTCAACAACTGGAATGTGGGTGCTGGAAATGACAGCTTCTTTACCGAATCCGCGGACAAGTATCCCAAGACCAGCTATCCGCAAACCTTCTCTAATGGGTGGGCGCGAAGCACGTTCTCATCAAAGAGTAATTACTTTGAACAAGTATCCAACTATACAACAAACGAGACGGCTGCCTTGCGCTCGGGGCCCGAGGAGATTATTAACAAGCCAGACTGGGACGCAGGTGTGTTCCAGTATGTGGTGGAACGGACGTATGGCACCACATTTCCTGATTACTCGGGTGCCGCTACCCAGCGCCGGAATCAGTCTGTACGACTCTTTGGGGCCAGTTCACCCTTTGGTAAAGGCTATTTACAGGGCAACGAGAACCAGCGGCTTGGCATCAACGGTATTGGAACCGTAAATTATAAAGCACGCCTCAGTCGGCCCATTGCAACAGACTCGGATTATAATTACAATGTCGCCTACCGTTTCAGCGAGATGACGCGATCGAATTATATGATGACTGCGACTGATTTCATGGCAACGTCCTTGTCGCCCGAAAAACCGTCAATCTCATTGATAGCCTATTATCAGAATCCTCGGAAGTTTTATGAGTATCGCCTCTCTCAGATCACGGATAGTCGTGATTTGACCATAAGTCCTGCCCCCGACAAGCGTATTAGGCATGAAATTTGGAAGTGGAACGGTAGTAATACGCCGACTTTATTGGCCTATTATGAGTCACTGAGTGCAGCTTTGCCTGATCCTACGGGGTCGTCGGGGTTGCTAGATGTTAAGTTGTCAGATAGCTTCGCCATGGAGTTCCGCGTTTCTTCTGATGCTGGCGGAATCACGTCACTCGCAGTCAGATTTAAAAATTCTCTTGAGATACCTCTAATCGCAACTAGCTACGCGACCATGAATACAACGGTGGTACAAGACAGTTCATCGCCCATCCGTTACGGAGCTTATGGGTTCCACTCAGCAGACTGCGCAATCCGTTTTCAGTCGTTGGCATTGAGATCAACAGGATCTCTTGCAAGTGTAGGCGTTGGATCGCCAGTGGCCATCATCGGAGGAAGCTCAGCTAACCATGATGTTGAGTGGTACTGGCCAACAGAGCTCTATAAGATTGACTCAAGTAATCAGTTTATCTCGGAGAGTGTGTCATCACAGGTGAAGGTTCTGACTGGCACGACAGAGACAGGGCCATGGACAGCCTGTGCAACCCACACGGTTAACATTTATACGTTCCAGACCTTCTCGGTCATGACTAATGACTATAGAAATCTCTGCGCCCGGGTTGAAGTGGATGATGCCGACCATATTGTCGTAGATGGTATCGATGTCACGAGCTGGCGTGCACTCAGTTCCATCACCCCCTCACCAGTGGATGGCTGGAAGGTCACCGAGGGCTGGATCAACTCCAATTCGACCGACAGGACGCATCTCCATCTGGATGCCTCGCAGGCGGACCCGAATTTGATTCAGGGGGTGCGGTCAACGCGGTTGATGGGTATCGGGTCCATTGTCTTTGATTACCGGGTCACGTCTGTGCCAGCCAAACTGAAGATTCAGTACACACCGAATGTGGTTCCTTCTGACGCCTCGAACTTCGGATGGGTTGATGTCGCGAATTACACCTTCGCTGCTACAAACGGCTGGATTACCACGAATCTGTTCTTCGGTATTGCGGCGGAGACTAATCTGTATGTGCGGTTTGTCAATGAGGTCACCAATCGTACGGCGGTCATCGACCTGAAAAATATCACGCTCTGGAACAACCCCACCAACTCACCGAGTGACTGGGCGGCCTACAACGTGAAGATCACGAAAACCGACACCAACAAGTGGTGGCTCGATAGTGATCGTTCCGGGTATTTGAATAACGGGATGACCAGCAACACCGTTCCCAGTTTCGACATGAATCAGTTTGAGCCCTATATCATGGCGCCGCAACTGCGGCGCGGGTTGGGTACGGTCTCCTTCCTGGCGCGTGCCTTCACCACCAATTATGTGGCGGGGGCGACAAACACCTCGATCTCGATCTTTGTGGCAACCGATGTGTGGGACAAGTATAAACCGGACTACGGCACCAATGGGTGGACAAAGATTCACACCTTCAACAACATCACGAACGGGTTCTATCGTCCCTTCATCTACAACTATCCGACCTTGCCGAACAACATCAAGGCAGTGAAGCTGGTGGTCGAGGGTGTACGACCCTTGGTCGCCAATCCGCCTTCGCAACGTGTCTGTATTGACGAGATTGTGCTGACCGAGGCGATCTATCCGCGCTTTGACATCACAGGTGTCAAGTTGCTCTTGCCAACACTAGCAGAGACAAAGCAGCCTCTCGAGGGCGAGGATGTTGGCATCGAGGCGCAACTCACCAATGTGTTGCTGGATCCCAAGAGTATCCAACTCTGGGTGACTTATGTCCTGGGAACCAACACCTGGGGTGTCTTCACTGCGCCAGCGACGAACCAGATCACCAAGGCGATGGGCCTCGTGAACGCCACAAACAATATCTACCGTATTACCGGCGACTTCATGTTCACAGGTATTCCCGAGCAAGAGAAGTACACGGTCGTCCAATACATGGTCTGGGCGGAGTATTACCGGGAAGGCAGCCCCACGCGCTATGTGATCTACCAAACTCCTGACACGGCGGATCACTTTGTGAATCCCGCGTGGTATAAGCCTGTGGACTTCAACAGGGCGGGGAACGTCGAGACCGGAGCCCCGAAGGCGACGTGGAATCCCTATTACATCGTCTATGACGTTCCGCCGGGATCGGTCTGGATGAACGAGTTGAATTTGAACGAAAACTACTCGCTTCTGGCTCAGAAGGTCTTCATGAACCCCTATGTCGAAATCGCGCAGCCTGCGTGGATGAGTTTAAAGGGGTGGACGGTTGAAGTGCTGGATCGGTATTATGCGCCGCGTCTGACCAAGACGTTGGACTCCAACACGATTGTCTCGCCCGCGTTTGGGGGGAATGGGTATGGACTCTTTGTGATCGGCCCCTTCGATTTCGAGGCTGCTGCTGCCATGCCACCCTATCCGCCGCTCTCGACAACATCCGTTGTGCACCAGGCGGTTCAGAATATCCGGGGTGACTCGGGAGCCAGTCTCTACCCAGGCGGGTATCGACTGAAGCGTCCGATGGGTATGTATGAACAGGCGATCGTCTGCGACTGGGATCCTGAAACCGTCGCCTGGGCAACAGGCATTATGTTCCAAAACGGGAATCCCTTGTTCCGCTATGTGGGACGCGAGCACTTCAATGGCTCGCTCTCCTTCACGGGTGCTGTGAGTATCACCTCTGGCCTTTACAGTCGCACGGACAACACCAATACCTGGCAGCAGGGGGTGTCTACTACGAACTGGACGCCTGGCAAGATGAATATTGGCCAGATTTTCCCTGTCTCGCCGGTACCCGGGGGCTCAAATGTGCTCATCATCTCCACGCTCCTCTCACCAGACAACCAGACGCATGGCTGGCAAAACGGGGTTCGGTTAAATCCGCTCATGTTCAAGATGCGGAAGGGGACAGGCACAAACTTTACGTACGTGGCCGAGCGTTGGTTCCGCTTCTATAACTTCATCTCGAACAATGTGCAAGTTCTCTTGCCTGGCCAGCAGACAAGCATCACGAACTATTCGATCAGCCTTATGGATGTCCAGACCAATATGAACCTCATCGCAGACTTGAGGTTGGCGCCGAGCGTGATCAATGATCTGACCACCCCGGATATGATTGATTGGATTCAGCAGTTTAACGACAGGTCCCTTGCGCCGACCTACCTCTATCCAGGTACCAACACGCAACTCCGCCTGTTGGATGAATATTGGCTGGATTTGAATCCGACGGAAACCAATTACTTGATCTTTGCTCAAAAGGCAGTCGAGCCTGCAACAAACGGGTTATGGCTGACCCTCGAGATGGCAACGGTCAACGGTCTTGGCCTGACCAACCGCATCACCTATCTGCGTGGCGATGCTATGGTCGGTCCCTGGGCCAAGGATGTCGGTTCGCCTCTGCCATGGAGGCCGCTGGCACAATATTATGTCACTCCGAACTCGTTTGACAGTAACTTCCTGGCTCGGACATGGATTAATGCGTTTACGAATTCAACGGCTTGGTTCAAGTGGACGCTTGATCATAATGATCTACGTCTGGCCACGAACGAGCTGATTAATGTCCCCGCGCCTTAAGCAGTGAAGAATCGGACGAGGAGTCCGAGGAGAAAGAGGGCGGCGGTACAGAGGAGTGCCGTGCGCTCTTGTTTCGTTAGTGAGGGTCGGAGTCGAGGGTCAAGCTTCATAATGAAGCACTGAGTTTATTGTATTCCGTGTTGAATAACAACACAGAATATGCTGGGTTGGCGTCGGTTTTTTAATAAAAGAGGAGTCGTACCATGTTATCACGTGTCTATTCAGGCGCCGTGTATGGCGTCAATGCCTATTCGGTCGAGATCGAAGTCAATGCTGGCAAGGGTGAAGCGCAGTTCGTGATTGTCGGGTTGCCCGATGCAGCGGTTCGCGAGAGCAAGGACCGCGTACTCACGGCCATGAACAACTCAGGATTTCGTCCTATGATCGGGCGCACCACCATCAATCTTGCCCCTGCCGACATCAAAAAGGAGGGGCCTGTCTATGATCTGCCGATCGCTGCGGGGTTGCTGGCAGCCACCGGCGAGGCAGAGATGCCCAATCTCGACCAGTTTGCCTTGATCGGTGAATTAGCGTTGAGTGGCGAGGTGCGTCGTGTGCGCGGTGTCTTGCCCGTGACGCTTGAGATGCGTAAACAAGGCAAGCGAGGCATCATTGTCCCCGCGGACAATGCAGAAGAGGCGGCAGTTGCAGAGGGCATCGAGGTCTACCCCGTCCGCCACTTGCGAGAGGCCATCGAGTTTCTCTCGGGGTCCTTGAAACTGGAACCCTTTCGCGTCGAGCTTTCCGAACTGATCCAACGTGAGCGGGGGCACACCGAAGATTTTGCGGATGTCAAGGGACAGGAGTCTGCCAAGCGGGCAATCGAGGTCGCGGTTTGTGGTGGTCACAATTTGTTGATGATTGGCTCCCCGGGCGCTGGAAAAACGATGCTGGCGCGACGTATCGCCTCGATCCTGCCAGAGATGCATTTGGAGGAGGCGCTCGAAGCCACGCGTATCCACAGCATCGCTGGCACGCTCAAGAGCCATCAAGCCTTGATCTTCCAACGTCCCTTCCGCTCGCCACACCATACCATTTCGGATGCCGGACTTCTAGGCGGTGGTGTACATCCCTTGCCCGGCGAGGTGAGCTTGGCCCATCGGGGTGTTCTCTTTCTCGACGAACTTCCGGAATTCCATCGCAATGTTTTAGAGGTGCTTCGCCAGCCCCTCGAAGATGGCCACGTGACGATCTCCCGGGCGGCCGCCACACTCGACTTCCCCTCCCGCTTCATGCTCGTGGCCGCGATGAATCCGTGTCCCTGCGGCTTTGCCGGGGACCCCAAACGCGAGTGCCGTTGTACCTCAACCAAGATACAGGCCTATCGCAACAAGATTTCAGGTCCATTGCTGGATCGCATCGACATCCACATCGAAGTGCCCCCTGTGAATTACGACCAGATGAGCACCTTAGGCCGCGGAACACCCTCTTCGGAGATTCGGGACCGCGTCGAAACCTGCCGCAGGCGGCAACGCGAACGCTTTGCGCGCAGTCCCAAGGTCACGTGTAATGCCGCAATGTCAGCGCGCGATGTGCAGGACCATTGCGTCCCTTCAGAGGAGGCTTCGGAGTTGCTTAAAATGGCCATGACCGAGTTTCATTTCAGCGCACGTGCGTATGATCGCATCGTCAAGGTCGCCCGCACCATCGCTGATATGGAGGGCGCTGACGAGATCGGCCCCGGCCATATCTCTGAGGCGATCCAATACCGTTCGCTCGACCGCAGCATTTGGATGTGAGAAAACGGATTCATTCTTTAACGCAAAAACCGCTATAAGAGCGCAAATGTCACGCCCGCCTCACCCGTGAATACACGGACGGCGGAGCGGACATTTGCGCGGGCAATGAAATTGATGCCGTTTATGTGAGTGAACAACACGCATGAATTGTCCAAGACAAATACACATCTCCGCGTGACTATCCATTCCGCCGTCCGTGTATTCACGGGTGAGGCGGATGAGATAGTCACGCAAAATTCGCGGTTTTTGCGGTAAAATACACTGCTTAGTATTATCGTGTTAAGAAGTTTTAAAGGCTAACACAATTGAGGACACACAAGCCGTAGAGGCAGGCAGTTTCGGTGCGGAGGACGCTCTTGCCGAGGCTGACCGGGATCGCTCCTGCTTCAAGAAGCTGGGCGAGCTCCTCTGGTGTGAAATCACCTTCCGGCCCGACAAACCAGCCAGCTTGGGCAGTGGGCAGTTGGCAGTTGGCAGTTGGCAGAAGGCACTCGCGCAAGGGTTTGGCCTCTGGTGTGAGGGCGGCGACAAAGGTTGGCGTGGTTGCCTTGACAAGTGCGAGGCTTTCGGTGAGTGAGCACGGCAGGAGAATCTCTGGACACCACGCGCTTCCACACTGACGCGTCGCCTCCTCAGCAATACGCATCCAGCGATCCGCCTTTGCGTCACGGTCTTCTGACTCGATGCGAACAATGGTGCGCGCAGAAACAACGGGAACAATCCGCGCGACGCCCAGCTCCACTGCCTTCTCGATGGTCCAATCCATGTGCTTTCCCTTGCTGACACAGGCGAAGAGCGTCAAGGCGCAGGCGGGTTTGGCATGAAACACGACGGGTGCACTGGGTGAGAGCGTGAGGGCGTGCTTGGCGAGCTCGGCCACGACGGCTTGCCGTGTGCGCCCTTGGCCATCAAAGAGCTGGACCTCGTCACCCTGCTTGACACGGAGGACAGTCTGCAAATGGCGCGCCTCCTCCTTGCCGAGCACACAGGTGTCGGCGAGGAGGGCGTCAGGTGTGACAAGGTGGCGGTGCATGGGATTATTGCGACCACACATTCACCTTCGCGGATACGGCTACGGTGGACAGGGTGGTCGCAATGACGTGGTTAAAAGGAACTCATTTTTTTAATCACTCGTTTGTGACCACTGTGTGGTCACAAAAAGCGAGTCTAAAGGTAGCAAAAAACGTGTTATTTCATGCGTCTCAGTGCGTCGCGGCGCTCAAAGAAGCGGTCGGTCTGCTTCTGGAACTTGCGAGCCTCTGGGAAATTGTCAGGCGTGAGGGTTGCGGCAAAGGCCTCCAGTGCCTTGCGTTGACCACTCCCGAGGTTCTGGGGCACTTCAACCTCGATACGCACATGAAGATCGCCGTTGCCGCCTTGCAAGCTGGGCATGCCCTTGTCGCGCAATCGAAACACCTTGCCAGTCGACGTTCCAGCCGGGAGTTTCAGGCGTGCATATCCTTCAGGGGTCGGAACATCAATGTCGCCTCCCAGCGTAGCGAGAACGGGTGAGACATGGACATTGCAGGCGAGGTCATCACCATGACGTTCAAAGACCTCGTGGTCGCGCACATGGAGTACGACATAGAGGTCGCCATGTTCACCCCCACGTGAACCACTCTCGCCTTTACCGGTGAGCCGCAAACGGGATCCCGTCTCAACACCCTTTGGAATCTTAAGCGTGATATGGCGCGGTGCCTTGATACGTCCTGTGCCTTGGCACTTGCGGCAGGGATTCTTGACGATGCTCCCCTCGCCATTACAGATCGGACAGGCATGGCGCATCTGGAAGAAGCCATTGCCTTGAACAACAAAGCCATGTCCATTGCACTGCTTGCAGGACTCGCGCGACGAACCCTCTGCCGTGCCGGCCCCCTTGCAGGTTTCGCAGGTGTCGTTGACCGTAAGGTCCACCTGACGTTCGGAGCCAAAAGCGGCCTCCTCAAAATCAATCTCCAGATCGAAGCGCAGATCATTGCCGCGCTGGGGCTCATTCGGGTTGCGCGAACGGCGACGTCCACCACCACCTCCCCCGCCAAACATGTCCCCAAGTCCGCCGCCAAAGACACTACCCAAAATATCTTGGAGGTCAATGTCCTGCATGTGGGTGAAGTCACGTCCAAAGTCAAAGCCCCCTGAACCAAAGGAGGATTTTACGCCCTCGTGTCCGTACTGGTCATAGCGTTGACGCTTGGCTTCGTCGCTCAAAACTTCGTAGGCCTCGCTGGCCTCCTTGAATTTTTCAGCAGCATCCTTGTCGTTAGGATTACGATCGGGGTGGAACTGCATCGCCAGCTTGCGATAGGCTTTTTTAATCTCATCCGCGCTGGCTGTTTTGCTCACGCCCAGCACGACATAGTAATCACGTTTCGTTGCCATAAGTAGAGTTCTCTTAAAAATCAGGGGCTAATATTATTGAGCATCGGGCTTGCCAGAGGAGACAATGACCTGGGCCGGACGCAGGAGGCGTCCGGAGAGACTCCAGCCCCGCCGAAACTGCTCGATCACCTCATTAGCGGGAACCGTCTCCGAGGGAACTTGTGAGAGCGCCTCGTGCCACTCTGGATTAAAGGGCTGGCCTTTGGCATCCACAGGAATCACATTGTTCTTCTCCAAGGTGGCGACAAATTGATCGTACACCATCTTGATGCCCGTAACAAAGGGCGTGGTTGCATCCTTCTCTTTGCCAAGCGCAATGTCGAGGTGATCCACAATCGGCAGGAAGTCTGCAAGCAGACCCTCGTTTGCACGCTTGATCCACTCCTCGCGCTCACGGATCTGGCGCTTACGGAAATTATCAAAGTCGGCCATTAGTCGCATGTAGCGATCCTTCATCGCGGCAAGTTCCTCTTCAAGGGTGGGCGTGGCCGCTTCTGGCACAGGGGCGGCTGCCTGGGCAGTAGGTTGCTCTTCGACAATCAAGGCCTCGGGGTTCGACGCTCCTTCAGCAGCAGGAGGAACGGCCTGTTCACCCTTCTCGCCATTATGATGAGGCTTCTCTTCTTTATGATGTTTCTCGTGTTTGCTCATAATCTGTAACTTCACTGGAATGGTGGAATATTGGAATAATGGAAAACCTGAATACCAGTTACGGGAGGGACGGCGGATCGCCGTCCAGCGGTCGAGCCGACCGCCCTCCCCATGCCAGCCTTGGAGACTCAGACTCGCTCTACCGGAGTGTTGCTAGGCCATATTCCATTATTCCAGCATTCCACTATTCCAGTACTTCTCGTTAAATGATCTCGCACTTGCCGCCCGCGCAGGCCACGGTCTGCGTGACCGTCGTGGTGTCCTGGCGTTCGATCAATTGCGTATAGTCAACAGGCGCATACGAACGGGTCAAATCCTCCCAGTGCTTACAGGCGCTCACGCGCTTGAGGCAACGGGTGAGCTTGATCCGATCACCTCCAAAATAGTTGGAGGCAAACTTGTGCGCTCGTCGGATCCAGTCCTGCTTCGCCGTCCGGATCTCTTCCATGGCTTCAAAAACGCGTTTAGGATAAACTTTTGCCGTGGGCGTGTCAAGGTTTTCACCACGTCCCAAGACGCTATCGCAGGCTGCCCAGAGGTTGTCGTTAAAGGCGTGCATGCCATCTACGATCAAACCTGAGGCGAGAAGCGCTCCGACACCGTAGTAATCCACAATCTCATCCGCTGTCAGCACTTCGCAGAAGGGGGCTTGTGGATAGTCCAAGTCGCCGCCCTCTGGCAGGAGCGAGATACCAGCAAAGGCATGGCGATTATCGTAAATAAAGGACTCGACATGGTCCCACTCGTCATCCTTCACCGAGATGGTGTTGGAAACGTTGTGGCTCAACCACGGTTGTGCGCAGAGTTCCGGACGCTTGCCCGCATCAATCCAATTCTCCTTGGTCAACTTCACCTTGTTCAGCAGGTCGACAGCATTCACATCGCGCTTGGTGAGCGCATCCGGGCTTGCCGTGACGCAGAAGGTGAGCACCACATCCGTGCCGTTCGGATTCCAGACTGATTTTTCAACGGCCTTCGGGTTCTGTCCCTTGAAGAAGTCAACCAAGAGTTCATCTTCGTTTGCTTGGGCGCGCCGGAAGTAGCGCTTCGCATGGTGAGGATGAATACCCGAAGAGGTTCCGAGAATGCTACTCGTCGTGCCGGCAGGTTTGACGCAGGTGGCGCGGGCGCAGGGGTTGATACCGATCCGCTTGGCCACCATTGCATTGACATCAAGAATATGTTGTGCCATCTCGCGCTGAAGCTTGGCATCAAAGGCGATGGCCGGATGTTCCATCATGCCGGTCATCGAGATACCGAGCAGGGCTTCGCGTTTGGCGATGCGCGTACTCACGTCGCCGAGATACGGGAAGTCTGTGTAGTCTGCCTGCAAGGTGCCAAGAATGGCGGCGGCATGACACGCGGCGCGGAATTTTTCAGCGGTATCCACAATGCCCATGTTAATCTCGCAGAGGTTACAGAAGGCAAAGCCGCTGACATTGTCAATCTGCGGATAGAGTCCAATTTCGCCGCACGGATTAAAGGTCATCTCCAGACTGTCGGTCCAGACAAAACCCGGTTCACCAAACTCCTTCACGGACTTCATCAGCTTAGCGAACTGATGATGCGAGGTATTGTCACGGAGTAGAATAGCGGAATTGTTGGAACGTGCGCGTTGGGGATTTTCTGTAAACCAGTTGCCCGTCTTCGCTGTTGCCATCAGATCATCATCTGGCGAGAAGAGGCAGATGGTCGCGCTACGGCGGACACCGCCTGAGAGCACTGCATCCGAGGCATGCATCAGAATATCATAAGCATCCACGGAACGCATACGCGTATGGCCCTCTTCAATGCGTTTGTCAATCAAGGTGCGAATCAGCTCGATGCTCCGATGCAAAGGTTCCGGTCCAGGTGCACGGCCCATGCCCGAGCCAATGGGACGTCCCTTTGCACGAATTTGTGAATAGTCAAAATGAACGATCTTCCCTGCATACTCTGGGAAGGGCTGCTCGGAGACAAAATAGCTGGAGAGCAAAACGCCCAGCGCATCAGACCAACCTTCAATCGTGTCGGGCACCATAAAGGTCGCGTTCGCGCCCATGGGGCGCTTGATGTCGGGCAGCTTTTTAATATGATGGGTCTGCACGGAGAAACCGACGCCACAACCACAGAGCAACAGCCAGAGTGCCTCTTGGAAGAAGCGCGTCCGATCGCAGTAGGAGGTGGTGCAGTTGTAGATACGCGCATGCTTACGCAGGATGGGCTCGCCGCCGAACTGCATGGCACGCTGACTGCCCAGTACCATGCGCTTCTTCATAGCCTCTTCACAGACCTTCAAGAGATCTTCAATATCCAAGCCTTTGGCTGAAAAATATTGTCGATGCATGTCCATCACACGCTCGACTGCCTCTTCAAATGTTTCCCGACGCATCTTTTCGGGTATGTAGCGACTGTATTTTGACGTAAATACATAATTTTTCAGTGATTCAATACTCATAACGTAAAAGATCCTTACTCGAGACAAAAAGGTTGTTGAACACACACAGGAAAAAATTCCAGTTTTCTGAAACAGGTCTATATATAGTATGTCTGCGAGCTGATGTCCACTATATTTTGTGGTTTTTCTGTAAGTGCTTGATTTTCAAGGAATTTGAAAGTTGCTTTTTTACTTTCGTTCCAAGTCTCTCTGGGGTATGATACGCGCCTTCTGAATCTGCCGAAAAAAACCTCTATTTTTTCTTGACAACGATTGCTTTATGAACTGCTCTTTTTCACCCCTGCGAGGACGTCTCGCGCCGAGCCCAACAGGTGCCTTACACCTCGGGAATGCACGCACATTTATGATTGCGTGGCTCCGCGTTCGGGCTGCAGGCGGCACGCTGGTCTTGCGCATGGAGGACCTTGATCATCCAAAGAACAAGCCAGGCGCGGCTCAGGCTGCACTCGAGGAGCTCCGCTGGCTCGGCTTTGATTGGGATGAGGGACCTGATGTCGGCGGCCCCTGTGCACCCTATACACAGACGGAACGCAAAGCCCACTATGCACAAGCCCTCGCACAGCTTCAGCAGCAGGGACTTGTCTATCCCTGCATCTGCACGCGTCGCGATGTGGAGACCGGCCAGTCAGCGCCTCACGCCGAAGATGGCCTCTACTATGGGGGTGTTTGCCGCGATCGCTTCGCCAGCTATGAAGAGGCTGCACAGCAATTGCCTGCCGGACGCCTCCCTGCGTGGCGCTTCCGTTGCAAGGAGGGCGATGCGAGCCGCGTCAGCTTTATTGATCTCTGCGCAGGGCTGTATGAACAAGATGTCTCACAAGCAGTCGGCGACTTTGTCCTCGCGCGTGATCCGCACGGCGCAGGCTATATGCTGGCCGTCGTGATAGACGATGCCGCCATGGGCATCACCGAGGTGGTGCGCGGCGACGACTTGTTGCCTGCCACGCCACGTCAACTGTTGCTTTATCAAGCGCTGGGCTTGACTCCGCCTGCTTTCCTGCATGTGCCGCTCGTGGTGAGCGAAGATGGACGTCGCCTCGCCAAGCGTCATGGTGACACGCGCCTCTGCGCCTTGCGTGACGCAGGCAATACGCCCGAGAAGATCATCGGCCTTCTGGCGTGGTGGTGCGGCTGGGCTGCATGGGGCGAGTGTTTATCACTGCACGATCTTCTGCCACGCTTCGATCTCGCCACGCTCCCGCGCACACCTGCGGTGCTAACGCCCGCAGTGAAAGACTATCTCCACTGTACGTAGCTTTCGAAACCTCGTCGGGTGCAGCAAGTACCGACGGAATAACTCTTTCCCGCAGAGGCGCTGAGGCGCAGAGGAGATTTTTCTCACAGAGGCACAGAGAGCACAGAGGAAAATGCAGTATCCAGTG
>CAIZQW010000086.1 GCA_903935195.1 uncultured bacterium | reverse complement strand
TGTCTTTCGCGATTTTCGGATGCTAAAAATTGAATGTTGGACCTGTCCTCCGTAGCCGTATCCGCGCAGGAGGATATTCTTTCCCCCCGTTCCCCCATGGGTTAAACACCTTATTGTTCCTTGGCGTAGAAGTAGGGTAATATGACGCTAATGAACAAGGTAAACAATCACAAAAGGATATTGATCATGAAACATTCCACCCTGCTATTACTGCTGTCAGCATTTATCGCCTGCGCCCCGTGTTTGGGCGAAACCACGTCAGAGAAGGCGCCGCCAGAAAAGAAATCATCTGAAAAACAGACGCATAGTCCGATCCACAAGATCGTGATGTTCATCCCGAACATCATTCTCGATTTATGTGACGTCGTTCGACTGCGTGTGCGTGTCGGACCTGGTATTGCCGCAGATGTCCGGGCGACCGAATTAGCCTCTGCGTTTATAGGATCCTACGGGTCCGTCTATGCAGGCCTGCCCGGTCCGCGCAACAAACGCAGACCTAAACTCCCGATCGGACTGGAAAGCCGCAGCGGACTTCAGGTCAGCGTCGCTGATGCCACCGCGGAAGGAAACATCGGCCCGGATTACGGTCCGACAGAGATCGGCGCCGGCGTGCATCTCCTCATCATCGGCCTCGATGTCGGCATAGAGCCCTTTGAACTGCTGGACTTTGTAACCGGCCTCGTCTTCATCGACCTGCGAGACGATGACCTCTAAAGGGTGTCAAGCCATACCGAACACGAAAATTCCTGAAAAAGAACGTCTCGTAATACCGCTGTCAGTAACTATCATTTTTTGATACTTTATGCGCATGTCAATCGAGAGCTATAAGGCTATTCAAAAATCTCAAAAACCTTAAACTCGATGATCGAAACGGAACTAAACGATTATCTTCCTGCACAGGAGATCGCCGGATTATCTGATATGTTCCGTGCAGCGTTTGCCACGCTACACGCCTAATAGAAAAGCCAAGAAAGCGTCATTATTGTCATTTCACAGGTACTGCACGACGCGCTGTAAGAAGGCCCGATTATGGACGGATTACCTTCTCACATGCGAATTCCAAAAGCTTTTCGCTTCCGACAGCGCGATTACTTAACACGGCCGGTGTAGGCATCGGCATTGGCGTTGTCGATCGCGTACTTGAAAAACTTACCTTCAGCTTCAGCACGAGCCTTGTCCCAGGGACGCGGACCGCCGCAAAGCTGGACCACCCAGAGCTTCAGCTCCTTGCGGCGCCAGTTGACCATGCAGTTCGTGCCCCACGCGCCGCCATGGCCGAACCACGCATCTTCCGCATCCTCTTTCGGCGCGGTCAGCCCGAGTGAATAGCCCTCCATCCCTTTCGGACGCGTCGATTGCGCGAGAATGCTCTTCACGGTCTCTTCCTTGAGGATCCGTACACCGTTCTCGCCCATGCCGAGATTCATGAGCATCTTGTAAAACTTAAGCTGGTCGTTTGCCGTCGTCCAGAGCCCCGCACCCGCCGACGCAAAGACATGCGCGTCGTTGTAGGGACGTTGCTGCATCTCATTCTGCAAACGGTGTTTGGCCGGCGCATTTTTCACGCAGTCGTACATCTCTACCTGTGTCATGAGCTGCTTGTCGGTCGGCCAAAACGTCGTGTTCTTCATGCCGAGGGGATCAAGGACGCGCTCCTGGAGGAAGGTCTCCCAGCGCTTACCGGTCACCACCTCGATAATAGCTGCGCCGATGTCGATACCGGTGTTGGAATACTGCACCTTTGTGCCGGGCTCGAACTGGAGCGGACACGCGGCCGCGATCGCCGCCGTCTGCCGCAGGGGAGCGCCACCAGACCAGCCGCCGCCCTTGATGGTTCCCTGCTTTGCACAAATCTCGAACGGGAATCCGCCAGTGTGATTCATGGCCATGCGCACAGTGAGCTCATTCTTCGCCCTGACAAGTCGCTTCACCTCATTCGAGGTAGACTCGTGTATCCAGAGTTCCTTGAATTCGGGCAGATACTTCGAGACGGGATCGTCGAGCGAGATCTTGCCTTCCTCCACAAGAATGGCGACCGTCACGCCGCAGAAACCCTTTGTCTGCGAACATTGCATAAAAATGTCATCCGTCGTGATCGGACGTTTCCCCGCAACATCCGAATAGCCGACGCAGGCGGTTTCCTGCAGACCGTCCTTGTAAAAGACGTTGATCGCACCTGGGAGCTGTCCAGATTCAACATACGGTGCCAGTGCATCCTTCGCAAATGTCGTCCCCGAATTTTTAGGCCCTTGACAGACCGTACAACACCCCGAAAGTATCGCGGCAGCAATGACGAGTATTCCCTTATGCAGATTAAACATGACTGAAGACCTTCCCTTAATTTATTTTGACGTGGATCACGATTGCAGTGAGTATACATTTTTTACCCTTTAACCTTCAAGGCGCAATTTGAATTGCGTTCTTCGTTTAATTTTGTAGATTTTAACCACAGAGGGCACTGAGACACAGAGATTCAAAGTACAAAGCGTTTCACTCTGTCGATTAACGTTGGCTTATTAAAATTGATTAATAGTCCAGCTCTACAACCGGTAGTCCGGATATAAATTTCCCATTCTCCTCTGTGTCTCTGTGTTCTCTGTGGTTAAAACGATACATTGCATAAACATAGACCAGCATTTGCCACCCGGAAGATATACGAAGAAGCATTATTACCCCTTAATTTGTTTGAAGAGCCTTTGAATTTGGGCCTTGTTCAATCTAGTCCAGAAAGAGTATTATTTAAAACATCACAACGATTTTGCCGGATATCAATCCATGAAGAGATTCGCTTTAGTTATTTGCCTGCTGGGTGCTCATCTGGCACTGGCGGAGGATACGCAGACGGGAATGGTACGCGTCGCGGCCATTCAATGTCCCTCCGTGATGGGCAAGACGGCGGAGAACATCCGGAACATCACGAACCTCGTCCGGCAGGCTGCGAATATGGGGGCGCGTGTCGTTGTGCTTCCGGAATGCAGCGTGCAGGGCTATCTTGAGCCCATCACGTGGACAAGCTGGTCGTCCTCTGGAACCGATGGCATGGATGTTCGTCAGGTTGCTGAGCCGGTGCCGGGACCGAGCACGAAGCTCTTCGGAAAACTTGCGGACGAGCTGAACATCTACCTGTGTGTCGGACTGATCGAGGCAGGCACCAATGGATTCTTTAATGCGCAGGTACTTCTCTCGCCTGAGGGGAAGCTCCTGGCGCATCACCGGAAGAAGGCCCTCTGGACACCGGGCGACTCAAGCTGGTGCACACCTGGGGATCGCCCGATTCAGGTCGTAAAGACTGAGTACGGCAATATAGGGCTCATGATCTGTTATGACTTCCATGCCTTACCCCAATACCTCGCCAAGCGACAGGCGGACCTGGTGCTCTACTCCGTGGGATGGTACGGCCCCAACGAGAAGAGCTGGTTCAGCAAGAGCTTTCCGGCCAAAGCGGTCATACCCTATAACTTTCATGTGGTTGCGGCTAATTGGTCAAGCCCGACAGAGGCTGACGAATGGCCAGGACGCGGTCACAGTTGCATCATCACCCGCGAGGGAAAAGTGTTGGCCATGTCTGAAAAAGTGTCCGGTAATGCGATTGTTATTGCCGATCTGGAAATCAGAAAACCTGCGAATCAGACACCCAAGGATACGGCACGCTAGAACGATTATTGGAGCTGATTTGGCACTGAACGACACCCCTTTTAACTTGAGTAAACAACCCTCTCATGCGATAATATTAATAATGACATTGAATGAAAAATATAGCGAAAATGCAGCGACGACAGCCGCTCTGATGGAAGCGGGCATTGAAATCATGCGCCAAAATATCAAGCGGTCTCACCCTGCACTACCCCTTGAGCAAAGAGAGAAACTTCTTTCATCATGGTTGTGGCGCACGGATGACCCAGTTCCAGGTGATATCGCAGGCCATGTCCGTGTTCGGGAGATGACGCCATGAATCCACTGGAGGTCCTGCTTCAGCAGGTATCAACACTCCTTGACGCCCGAAAGCAGGCCTGGGCACTGGTCGGAGGGTTGGCTGTATCCGTGAGATCTGAACCACGTTTTACGCGTGATTTAGATATTGCTGTGGCTGTGGCCGATGATCCATCGGCAGAGGGGCTGGTTCATAGTTTAATCGCATCCGGCTTTCGTGCGATGGCAACCGTCGAACAGGAGGCGACGCATCGCCTGGCGACCGCACGATTGGTCCCAGCTGGAGCCAAGCCGCAGGCTTTAATGCTAGATCTTCTCTTTGCATCATCTGGGATCGAAGTGGAAATCTGCGAAACCGCGGAAAAACTCGAGGTTTTCCCAAACTGCTTTATTCCCGTTGCCCGGGTACATCATCTTATTGTGTTAAAAGCTCTCGCGCGAGACGATCGGAGCCGCCCGCAAGACGTAGCAGATCTTCGACAACTCATTTCTGTTGCCGACGAAGCTGATCTTAATGCCGCATGCGATGCCGCACGTTTAATTGAAAAAAGAGGATTCAATCGATCGCGTAACCTCATCGAGGCCGTGACGCAGGCATGGCACGAGTTTCGAACGTAATAACAGGCTGGTCACCGAGAACATTAGCACCCTGCGCCATTGACTTTATTGTCCCGTGGAATTTCAAGCATATCAACAATCCGTTTATGCAACAGCAGATTAGGACGGTCATTGTTGATATGGGGTATGCGATGCCTGAGATTTGCTCCCCTGAAGAGTTGTTGGAGGCCACAAATGAATAACAATCCAATTATAAATGAAGTCCGGCGCGTGCGAGATGAGCATGCACGTAAATTTAACTATGATTTAGCTGCCATTTGCGCCGATATACGAGAACACCAGAAAATATGCGGACATGTAGTAGTTACGCTGAAAGATAAGGAGAATCGGACGTTATATCCGATGCCACAAGCTGACAGCTTGGCCTGCCACGAAGATCAGTGGAAGAAAACCCAGGGCCCTAATTGATTAATTATCAATAGTTGCCAGATTCTGGTTTATGTGGAACGTTTGGGTTCACGGGCGCGGTTTACCGCGTACCGTGGAACCCGCTGTTGGCACTTCAAAACCTTGACTTTGAGGGGGCGCTCTTGGTGGTTTTTCATCACCTGAATTTGTTCACTCGCAACGCCACATCATCTTTGTATTTTGGACTAGCAAGCTCAAGCGTGCCTCCGCGGTGAGTGATATCGTCGGCCTTATCCACCTTTCCGCTGAGTGTATTCACCCATTCGGCTCGATACTGCCCAGCGGGCAGTTCTAGCGTCAAGTTCGTTTGCGTTCCCCCATACAGGTAGATAGCATACGCATTGCCGATCTTGGCCAGCACATGAACCGCGCCGCCAGGCGGAACACCACCTTTAACAATGGTCTCCGGCTTCATGTGGACGAAGTCGAAGCCCTCGACGAAGTCCTTGAGAATCCGTAGCTGCTTCCGTACCTTAGCCATCTTCGCGTCCTGGCCCCATGATTTGCGGCCTCGGGGATCATCGACGGTGAAGGAATAGTCGAGATTGTTGTAGATCGCTCCGCCGTCGAGCAAATGTGTCCACCCCCACCGACGATAATCAAAGTCCGTCTGCTTCGTGCCCCGTGGATTCCCTGTGGGCGAGGTCTCGTCTAGGCCGCTCAATTTGGCTAGCCCGTAGTTGGCCTTTATCGAAGTATCCACCGCTCCTGGATGAAAGTTATAGATCTTCACGGCCGGATGAACCGCTTTGAAGACCGACCGGATGTTCTGAGCGATCAGGTGCTTGCAAGGGAAATCCTTTTCTGCGTCGACGATCATCTGCGCGATTTTACGCTGCCATTCAATGTCAACACCATAGGCTTCGTTGCAGATTTCGTAGTAAAGGTTGTCGACGTCTTTGAGCTCCATTACGACTTTTCGGACAAGCGCTTGTTGCACTGTGAGCAGTATCGGATCTGCAATAACCGTATGTCCAAACGGGTCGAAGATTTTCTTCATGCCTCCCCTGACATCGATATCGTTGATGTTGTTCTTCGGATTGAACGGCGACAGTGCCCATTGCGAAGGGTCATAATACGGACAGAAAAACGTATATTCGACAATGATGCCGCGTTTACCCGCCTGGGCAACAAAGTCCTTCAGCCGTGCAAAGTAGGCATCGTCCCATTTGCTCAGGTTGAACTTGTTTCCACCGTTGACGTAGCCGGGCGTGTCGCTGCGGGCGAACGGGCAGAGCAGATTTCCCGGACCCGGAGCGAGCGTATTGTTTTCAATGTCAAAATCTCCAACGGCTTCACAATACAAACCGCTGAAGACGCGTGTCAGATTCAGCCCCACGGATTGAAGTTCGTCCAAATACGCGACGTAGTCGAACGAAGCATTCATCACAGCCCCATAGTGCTCGCCGGAAGTAACCAGCACCGTCGGCTGGTCATGCCAGAACAGGTAGCGAGGGTTATCGGGGTGCAGGCTGATCGGGGTGGTTATTTCGGCAACACAACTCATGGCGCTTCCAATGGAGATAAGCACCAAAACAAGAATACTATTCTTTATTATTCTCATGAACTTAAGCAGCCAACGGCGCAAATCTCGGTCGGCGAAGCCGTACCGAGCATTTGCTGGTTGGCCTCTGTCATTGTTTCTTCTTCAGAACGATCAGCGTGGACGGCTGGCCAAATCGGACGTTGACCTTTCTGATCTCGAATCCCTCTGCTTCCGCTCCGATCGAGGCTGTCCCCGTTTGATAAACGACCCAATCATTCGTGCTACCCTTGCGACAACCGAAGGCTGCGAACACGTCCAACATGGTCTGAAAAGTGCCGTTCGTGTCGGTGGTGAATGGCAGAGGGTCGTGTCGCGCTTCGCGAAGCAACATATTGTCGTTCAGTTGGAAGAACTTCACGCCGGGTACCGGCGTTATCTTCCCTCCTTCTTCGATCTGCACAACCTTGCCGGCGAACCCCACCGTCGTTCCTCCATCGCCATGGCCCATGTTGTGGTCAAGGTTCAACTCCTCGAACTGGGATGCCGGGCGGGTTGTCGGATGGGTGTAGGGGTCAGGTGTCGCATCGGCGACAACTACAATGGGACTGGCGTTCGTGAACACCAAGACCGGCGCCGGTACTGGAGCCGTCTCTCTCTGGGCGCACCCGGCACCCAGGAGGACCACACTGACGATCACACTTCTCATTTTCATTGTCTTAGGCCAACGACTGAACTCACCGTTTCCGAACCCGCCAGGGTGAGGAATACGGTGCAGTTCATGGTTGGCCGAATTTCGCATGCATCGACCGGAATATCCGAATAGCTCCATCCAGGCCGCCCGGAAGAATCCCGCTAGCCTGGATTACAAACCCACTGTTCACATCGTCAGGGGTCAACGCTGCTCGATCACTCTCGCCCATTAACCGCAGGTCGTCCGCCGTGTATCCATTCCAAGTCTTGCATATCTGGCCGATGTCATACCCACTGATCCTGTAACTAGAGTCACAAAGCACTTTCAGCGCCTTCGCTCGGTTCCTATTCAGCCCATGACGTCGATATCCTTGGTCAATTACTCCCTCCCCAATCTCAACAACAGCATTCCAAGGGATCAAGACGGGATCACCACCTCTCCTAGACACAGCAATGTCGACTCGCTTGGTCTTCCTATTCCAATCAATGTCCCTTGCAGTAGTTCCTGAAAACAAGGTGATCCCCTTCGAGTCTGCCACGAGCAATGTCTTTGGGGCGACAAATGACTTTATTGAGCCAATAAGGACCAAACCACCGAGCGCCACGAGAAAGACCCAAGAGGGATGATTCGGGCCGATGCTCGCCTTGAGCAAATGAAAATAATGAATATCCAGCCCGCAAAACATCACTCCCGCGCCCACGGCGAACCCAATGACGCTCTGCAGTCGAGTCGTTCTTACAACATATGAATCTGTCATTCTGTCATCCTATTGGCCAACATATGATTATGGGACAGTCCCATATCAATAGATTAAGTATGGCAAAAATATTGTTTTGGGACAAGAACCAATAGTACGTTTGTTGAAAATCAAGGAGTTACAAAGACTGTTTCGTCGCTTTGCAATATATTAGAGATTTATCGTAAAGCAACGAAGCGTCCCAAAACTATTTCGT
>CAIZQW010000085.1 GCA_903935195.1 uncultured bacterium | reverse complement strand
CGCTCTTCAATCAAGCGCGTCTGCTTGGCAATCGGGACAATGGTCTTCTGCTCTTCAGGAGAAATGCCGAGCGACCCCGCCAGATTTGCATCGGGGTCGGCATCGAGCGCCAGCACCTTCACCCCCTTACGTGTCAGCAGGAGCGTCAGCACGGCTGCGAGGGTGGATTTTCCCACCCCGCCTTTTCCTGAAATGGCTAGTTTCATAAGCTTAGGTGTTGAAGCCGTACTTGGCTTTCATCGCGGTGGATACCTGCTTGACCATTTCAAACACTTTTTCCGCGTCGTCCTGAGCCATGGAGCCGGTTCCGCAGGAAGGTGTAATGATGGCCTGTTCAATAATCGTCTGCTTGTCAATACCTTTGGAGGCCAGGTGGTCCATGACCTTTTCGAGCTGCGCGCAAAGACTTTCGCATGTCTGCTCGCGGATCGCGACCGAGGTCGGCACCACGCCCCACGCGAGCATTCCGCCGCGGGCCAAATGTTTCTTGATGTCGGCGGCATACATGGCGATCGTTTCGCCAAATTCAAAGGCATCGAAGTTGACGATGTCCACGCCGGCATCGACGAGGATACTCCACTCGGTGTTGCCGCAACAATGCGTTCCCGCTATTCCGCCATCCATATGAACCGCGTCTACGCATTCCTTCAGCGCAGCCACCACCTCGTCACGTTTCACCGAAACATACGTTGAGCTGCCAAAAGCTGAGAGAATCGGCTCATCGATAAAGCAAATGATGTTATCGGCATAAGGTTTGAACTTCTGAATCTGCCAGCGTGATTTCATGGCCATGGATTTAATGATCACATCGCGGAATTCGTCGTTGTACCAGAGCGCGCGTTTGTTTTCATCAACAATGGTCAGCGCGAAGCTGATCGGGCCGGTCGTCTGCACTTTAAGCCAGGGCAGTTTGGCGCGGGTCGCTTTCAGGCGCTTCTCAAGAGCATAAATACCGTGCGAGAACGCTTCGGAAATCGCCAGCGCGGAACAGTCGCCCGTACCGCTGTCCGGGTCCATGGCCGTCATATAGGCTTCGTAGAATTCGGCGAATTTTTCAGAATAGTCGCTGTCGGTCTTGAAAAACATGCGCCCCTTCTCTTCATCAATCACGGCGCAGGGAATGCCTTCCGAATACTGGATTTCCATCTGTTCCTTCAGTCCGAAAAACGAGAGCTGGGGCCAGATCGGGCAATCCAGCTTCGTCAGCGAAACATCAATTGCGTGATCCACATTTGAAAACGGCATCGAGCCAATTGCCGAGCCCAGAAATTTTGTTTTAATAGCCATTGTTTATTCTCCTGACGTGTTGTTACTTTGCCTGAACCGCTTCTTTCATTGCCTTGATATGCGCGGGCGTTGTACCGCAACATCCTCCGATGATATTTGCGCCCGCGGCTACCAGTCCGTGGACCTGACGAGCCATGTCCTCCGGGCTCTCCGGGAAGGTGTCGACCCCGTTAATGTTTTGGGGAAGGCCGGCATTGGCATGGACGAGGATCGGAATGTCCTTCGCCACTGTGCGCATCGCGCGGACGATCGCAATCATCCGTTCAATGCCGTTGCCGCAGTTAGGGCCGATGATGTCAGCACCGGCTGCGATCATGGCTTCTGCTGCTTGCTCCGGCGAAACACCCATCATGGTCCGATAGTCGCCATTCACGGTCAGCGCGAACGTAAAGGTGGCGATGACTTCGCAGGAGGTGTTCTCCTTCACGGCTTTCACAGCCAGGGTGGCCTCCGCGATATCGCTCATGGTTTCAATGCAGATCGCATCCGCGCCGCCCTTGGCCAGCGCAACCACCTGCTCCTTGAAGGCATTGTAGAGTTCCGCTTCGGTCACATCTTCCATGACCAGCATTTTGCCGGTCGGTCCGACAGAGGCGATCACCCATTTATCGCCGCTGGCTTCGGCAGCTGCTTCAGCGGAAAGACGCGCAGCGGCTTCGTTGATTTCCGCCACGCGGTCTTTCAAGCCATAGTGTTCGAGCTTGAAAGAGGTTCCGCCAAAGGAGTCGCTTTCAACCATATCTGCACCGGCCGCAAAATAGGCCTGCGCGATCGCCTTGACATCTGCTGGCCGTTCCACGGCCCAGAGTTCAGGACATTCGCCGGGTTTTAAACCTTTTTTCTGAAGGAAGGTTCCCCAGGCGCCATCTGAGATCAACACCTTGCCACTTTTTATTGCCGCAACGATTTTCTGTTTAGCCATCGAATTATCTCCTGTTTGTTATTATAGAAACCTGTTTTTCCCGCCCACGCATTAGTGCGTATGGGGATGTTCATGATCATGCGAATGCGTGTGCGCGTGATCCCCTCTTGTGCTGAGCATGCCAGCAATCAACTCCTGCAACAACTCGCGCGTCCCTGTGACGGCCGCCAGTTCCTGGGGGGTCAGTGCGTCTTTCAGGCGGGAATCGATCGACTCCAGTCCGCAGAGGAACTGCATTAATTCATGCTTCTCAAACGGAATATTCAACTCGTTTAAGCCATTACACATAATCGACTCCTTTCCGATCCTGTTATAGAACGCCCCGTCACCAACATACGTGAACAACGTGCATGTTCAACACAATACCTGAATAGAGGGGGGAGAGCCATCTTTTCCGATTGTTCTTGCTTTTCCGAAAATATGCTCTATATTTGCATGTCATGATAAAAAAGCGTTCACGAAAAAAGGCTCCGCAGGCCGTTTCAAAAGAGGTTCCGTTGAATGTGCAGCAGGAGGAGTTTCTTCAGCACACACAGACCGCTGTTCTGCTCTACATGTTCCAGGATGGAGAAGTGTATGTGGTGAACAGTTTTCCCCATTTAAAAGGGGAGAAGATCCTGTTGAGTGGTGAGGAGGCCCTTCATTTTCATCTGCATGAGTTTGCAGAGATCCTGCTACTGGGAAAAGGGTCTCTGTTGCATGAGGTGAACGGCGGACACCATATTTTGTCGCCGGGGGCCCTCGTCTTTGTCCGTCCGTATGATTTGCATCGGTTGCTGCCGGTCAATTCTGCGCGCGTGGTCTTTGCAAGCCTGATGATCTCCTCTGCCGTGATCCAAGACCTCCTAGCCTATCTTGCGGCGCCCGCAATTTCAAATCGGTTCAATACAGCCCCTGAGGCCCCTTATGTTCAATTGCCTGTTGAGGAGGCCCGCAACCTCATGCTCCAGATGGAGAGTATCAGCACCGAGCAGGCCGTGAACCCGGATAACAGCACGCCCATGGCGCGAGCGCTGGCGGCACAACTCTTTGCAAACCACCTCGGACGTTCGGAGGTTGCCCATCAGGAGAATCAAGTGCCACCTGTCTGGCTCTCAACACTTCGGGATGAGGTGGAGGGGTGGACGAGTTTCAAGGATGCCGTGCAACGCATTCACGACCGCAGCCGTTGCCATCCGAGCCACCTCTGCAAGACCTTTAGGAAGTACTACAACGAGACCCCCACGGACTTTTTGAACCGGCTGCGGATCCGGAAGTCGGCGCGTCTATTGTGTGAGCCGGACACCAAGGTCGTGTCCGTGGCAATGGAGCTCGGGTTTGACAGCGTGAGCCACTTTCATCATCTCTTCAAACGCTATTTCGGGGTGACCCCTGCGGAGTATCGTAGGGCCATGGTTTAAAATCGTGCTACTGTTTCCCTTTGAGTATCCTGGCCATCGTCACGACGTCGGTTGTGGGAAGTTGGCACACGAAGTCTTCGCAAATATAAGCCGTTGCCCGGCCATTGATAGGAATAATATCTTTCATGAATGCGACTTGCTTGGCCAGAAAAGTTTGCCCTGCGCCACCATCGGCCAGTAGCACAATCTTGCCGGGGATAAACAGGCGCGTGGCCTCGCGCAGCATGGCTTGGGTGTCAGGCGCATCCGGTCTTCCGGCGATGACGATTTGAAGGGGTTTCGCCTCCAGCCAGTTCAGCGCAACAGCCATTTGCGGCATTCCAGCGGGGTCCTGCAGGAGTTGTTGTCCGAAGGCACGCAGCGTCATTCTCGCACGCTCCCGCCAGTCGGCATGGCCAAGCATGGACGATAAGCGCAGGAGATTCAGCGCGGACACGGAGTTCGCTGAAGGTTCGGCGCCATCGTATACTTCTTTCGGACGCAGGAGGATACTGGCGTCCTTCCCGGTTGTTGTGAAATAGCCGCCTGCTGTCGCGTCCCAGAATAATTCATCTTGGCGTTCCTGCAAATGAACCGCCCATTCGATCCAGCTGGGATCAAAAGTAGTTTCATATAAATCCAGTAATCCCTGGATCAGAAAGGCGTAGTCCTCTGCAAAGCCTTCGACGCTACTCGCGCTCTCGCGATAACTGCGCAGTAAGGTCTGGTCACTCTCGCGATATAGATGGTTGCGAAGGAACACGGTGGCACGTGTCGCAGCTTCTAGGTAGCCATGATCTTCCAGTACCTGCGCGGCACGGGCAAAAGCAGAGATCATCAGGCCGTTCCAGGCTGTGATAATTTTGTCATCACGATGCGGACGCGGACGCTTCTCGCGCGTCTCAAAAAGTTTTTTACGGCTCGCGGTAAGCGAGGTAGCGACCTGTTCCTCGGACAGACCGGAACGCTTTGCGGTCTCAGCGAGGGACAACGGTTGGAACAGGATGTTCTTGCCTGTGAATTCATGTCTGAAATCGTGGGCCTCCGCTACATTGCCGCGCGCTTCGATGCCGAAATAATCGCTGAATAGTTTCGCCGGCTCAGGGCCGAGTGTGTCCTCAATCTCTTCGGAGGTCCAGACATAGAATGCGCCCTCGGCCTTTTCCGGACTTCCAGCGGCGAGCAGGCTGTCCGCGTCCTCGGCAGAATAAAATCCGCCGGAAGGGTCGGTCATGTCGCGTCGGACATAGTCAAGAATGTCACGGGCGAGGGTCTCAGGTTCTGGTTCAGAGGTGAGCTGGTAGGCCGTGATGCAGGTCGTGGCGAGTTGAGCTTGGTCATAGAGCATTTTTTCGAAGTGGGGCACCCGCCAGGAGGCGTCCACGGAGTAGCGATGAAAGCCGCCGCCGAGGTGATCATGTATGCCGCCCGCCGCCATTTTGCGCAGTGTGAAGAGTGTCATCTCCAGCGCGTGGCGACCCTCCTCTGATTCAGCTCGGCCACTGTAGAAATGGTAGAGATAATTGAACGTGACCGGGCGGGGAAATTTTGGTGCTGAGCCAAAGCCACCGAACGTATTATCAAACGATGAAGCGATCTGCTGGAAGGCCAACTCCTGTACCCCTCTGTACTTTTCTTCTTCTGCACTGCTACTGCGCTGCGTGAATCTATGCAGTTCCTCGATCACCTGATCAGAGTGGGAGATAATGCCGGTGCGATTGTTGTTCCAGGCATCGGCGATGGTGTTGGCTGTGGCGGCAAGTTGCTGAGGGGTGAAATACGTTCCGCCAAAAATGGGCTTCAGTTCCGGCGTGAGCCAGACCGTCATCGGCCAGCCTCCGCCACCCGTGGTCGCCTGCACAAAGGTCATGTAGACACGGTCCACGTCGGGGCGTTCTTCGCGGTCAACTTTGATGCAAACGAAATGTTCGTTCAGAAGTTGCGCAATCTTCACATTCTCAAAGGATTCATGCGCCATCACATGGCACCAGTGGCAGGTTGAGTAGCCGATTGAGAGGAAGATGGGCTTTCCTTCTTCGCGCGCCTTCGCGAAGGCCTCTTCACCCCAGGGATACCAGTCAATCGGGTTGTGCAGGTGTTGAAGCAGATAAGGACTCTTCTCGGCTATCAAATGGTTCGTTGGTATCATGTTTTTTTAATGATCGGTGTATTCCTCTTCGCCTCTTCCTCTGCGAGCCGATACTGTGTGCGAAAGAAAGCGGTCCAGGTGCGAAGGATGTCTGCACGGGGAACGCTTGCATAGTCGGTGATGGCGCTCTTCCAGGTTAGCGGATAAGGGGTGTCCGGCATTGCTTCCAGGAGCGCCATGGCTTTTGGGTTGGCCTCGGGTCCGCCATGGGCGAGAATCGCGCGCCAGGCCGACTTCAGTTCATCCCCTGAATCCATGCACATGGCGCGGATGAGGTCGCGTTGAACCCCGAAGTGCTGCGCAGTCCAGCGCGGAATGTAGTGAAACGATTGTGCGAGTCGGTAGGCATCATTCTCAGGGTTTCCGAGTTCATCTGAAAGATAGGGTTGATGTGCTTCAAAGGCGCGTTGCAGAACGGGATCCGTTGACGGATAGAAGGCGCGTCGGATCGGCAGTCGGCGCAGGGCAAAGCGCTTGGGGCCGCCTGGCGTACCGGGCCTGTAGTTCCAGAGTTTCTGACCGTCCGCGCTTAGGACATACTCGATAAAGCGGACAGCCAGCTCGCGGTGGGGCGCGCCGCGCAAGAGGCTGATCGGGTCTGCATTGACACTGGAGCCAGCCTCGGGGTTGACGTAGCAGACAGCCGGTTCTTTGCCTGCCGGTGTGGACATCTCGGATTGGAATCGTCCCATGAAATCAATGGTGATTCCTGCTGCTGCAACCCCCATGCTGACATCGACCGGAATTTTTGAGGCGGAGTCGCTGAAGTAACGTGCATTGGCGCTGAGGCGTCGGATGAGGGCGATCCCTTTACACCATCCCTGTTCAAGCGTCGCTTGGTAATTGGCCGGCAAATAGGGATTCGTAGTTCCGGGTTGTGAGTGAATATCGGAAAGGGCTAATTCATATTGGTCAACATGGTCTTGCGTGAAGCCGGCGGTTAGGAGGGACTCCATACAGGTGGCTTGGATAATCATTTCAAAGGCTTTGGCAATGCTCCCGCTTTTGGTCGGGTCAGCCAGTGCCAGTTGTCCGCAATATTTCGGATCACTGAGGTCCTCCCAGCGCCGGGGTGGATGGGTGATGCCCAGATCGCGGAGGCGGTCTTTGTTGTAACAGATGCCGAAGGCGCTGAGGGCAGTTCCATAAAAAGCATGTCCACGCCAAACTTCGCCATGGAGTCCGTCAGGAATCAGGACGCGGTTCGCGTGGTCGACAAAGAGTCCAAGGGGAGGGGCATTCGTACCCCACGCGGGAACCGTCAGTCCTTGGCGCTGGGCTTTGCTGTGATCAAAGGGTCCGCCCCCGAAGAAGAGATCCATCCCGCAGGAAATGTCATCCGGCCTATCGCAGGCTCGAAAACGTTGCCAGAGCTGAAGGTCAGCCGGGGTGGTTGGCGGGTGTGTTGCGAGGATCACCTCCTGTCCGTTGGCCGGCCAGATGGTGGATTCTCTTTTGAAATAGTGTTTGGCAGAACGGGCGTACTCGGCGGCAAGATAGCGCATGATCTCGGTGGTCCCACCCAGCACGCGCCAATCAATACGGACGGGTTGTCCGTACTTTTCCTGATGCCACGCGGAGAAGGCCAGTGCGAACTCTTGCCTGATCGCCTCATTATGCGGAGTCACGATGATCAGTTCCGGATCGCCGGGCCTCCACGAATCTTGCGTGACATCGCGCGTGAAGAGAAAGGGCAGTGCGATGACCGTGGCGATTACGAGTATGAGCACAAATTTCATCGAAGGCAGTTTAACAATCTTTTTAGCATCCGAAAAGCTCGAAAGGAACGAAATCTAAAACTGTTTTAGGGTCTCTACAGTGTGAAAAACCCTGGGACCGCGGACACTCTTGTCCGCCAGAGCAAGTAGTTGCCCACGTATAAAATTTTCATGATAGAAGTTACTGAATGGGTTGTGGTTTGAGAAGGTATCGTGCAGGTAAGATAGGTTGGCGGACAAGAGTGTCCGCGGTCCCAGGGCTTAGGTTCGCGACGAAGTGTGTCTCTCCCGAAGACGGCATTTCCCAGCATTCCAACATTCCCATATTCCAATATTCCAGTGAAGGCATAGGTAATTTCTTGCTGACGGAAATGGTGCTCTTATGGTAAGGTAAAGGCACTTTATGTTAAAAAACGAAGATAGGGCTGAGCTGGTGAATCTGGGGATATTGACCGTGATTGTCAATATTTCGTTGATGCTGGCCAAGATTATTACGGGTGTTGTTGGACACTCGTATGCCTTGATTGCGGACGGCATTGAGTCAGCCTCCGATATCTTTACCTCCTTGATTACGTGGGTGGGATTTCATTTTTCCTTAAAACCAGCAGACAAAGAACATCCCTATGGACACGGTAAATTTGAATCGTTAGCCGGTGTATTTTCAGGGTTTTCGTTGATCGCTGCCGCAGGAATTATTGCTTACCATTCGGTCAAAGAGATCATGACCCCTCACCTCGTCCCCGCGTGGTTTACCTTGCCGGTTTTAATTGGGGTGGTCATCATTAAAGAGACGATGTCCAGGAAGGTGCTCGGGGCAAACACCCAGATCAACAGTCAGGCCTTGAGAGGAGATGCCTGGCATCATCGTTCAGACGCGATCACCTCTGCTGCTGCGGCTGTCGGTATTGCTGTCGCCCTGTTTGGGGGAAAAGGTTACGAGATGGCGGATGACTGGGGCGCACTGATAGCCTGCTTGATCATTTTGATCAATGGTATCCTTATAATCAAAGGTTCCCTGCATGATGTGTTAGATGGAACGGTATCCCAGAACTCCATTGATGCGGTCTATAAACTTGCAAGCGATATCCCCTCTGTCGAAAATGTCGAGGTGGTCAAGATTCGCAAGAGCGGCATCGGGTGGTTTGTGGATATGCATGTCTGGGTCGCGCCACAGATGACGATCGTCGAAAGCCATGCGCTCAGCCATAAAATTAAAGGGGCGATCATGGAGTCGAATAAACTCGTCTATGACGTCATGATCCATCTGGAACCCACGAAGCCGCTTCCAACGCCGGCTGACAAGCCTTAAAGTGCTTCCAGCGCTTCTTTGATCGAACCAAACGTGTTGGTGTCGCCGACACGCTCAAGGAAGCCCGCGCGTTGCATGACGAGAATGGGTTGGCTATGTACGCCGCAGAGGATCAGTCGTGTACCATGCTTCTTTAGCAGGTTATGCACATCTTCAAGCGCATGCAACGCGGTTGCGTCCAGATTTAAGACATGCGTCATCTCCAGGATCAGTACCTTTGGATAACGCCCGATCTGTGAGATTGTCGAACGGAACTGTTCTGTTGCGCCAAAGAAAAGGTCGCCTTCAAGTCGGAAAATCTCAACATCTTTTGGCAGGTTCGGGATGTACTCGGCGTCAGCGAAATCCTTTTCATCTGTCCGCAAGGTCACCCGCTTGGTAACCATGGTTTCGCTTGCCCGGCGGATGAAGAGGAAGACCGCCAACAGAATACCCGCCTGGATGGCAACCACGAGATCAATAAAGACCGTCAAGAGGAAGGTAATGACCATGACGGCAGTATCGCTTCGCGTACTGCGGAACATGGCGACAAAGCTGTGGCGTTCGCTCATGTTGTAAGCAACGACAGCTACAAGGCCCCCCAGCGCTGACATGGGGATCAACGAGGCAAATCGGCCAAGAAAAAGCATGACCAAAACAAGGATCGCCGCATGTACGATGCCAGATATTGGTGAGACGGCTCCGTTTTTGATGTTTGTCGCGGTTCGAGCGATGGCACCTGTGGCAGGGATGCCACCAAAGAGTGGGGAACAGAGATTGGCGATTCCCTGGCCAATGAGTTCGGTGTTGGAATGGTGGCGCTTGCCGGTCATTCCATCCGCAACGACAGCGGAGAGGAGCGACTCAATACCGGCAAGGAGTGCGATGGAGATGGCAGGGGACATCATCGCGCGGAACGTTTCGTAGGAACAGGATGGCCAGTGTGGCATCGGAATGCTCATGCCCTTTGAAACATCTGGAAAACGATCGCCGATGGTCTGGATGATTTCTGTTGTGAGAAAGCCATAGTGGCGGGAAACGGAGACAATCACGGTCATGACGATGACAGCGACCAGGGAGCCGGGGATCTTGGCGGTGACGCGCTTCCAATAGACACAGATGAGAATGGTGCCTACGCTGATGGCGATATCCGTGAGGCTGATCGTATGAAAATGATGGTAATAGGATTCAAGCTTCGCGACAAAATCTGCCGGTACCTTGTCGATGTCAAGCCCCAGAATATCCTTAAGCTGGCTTGTAAAGATGATGAGCGCAATTCCTGAGGTAAACCCGACCGTGACAGGGTAGGGGATGTATTTGATGATGGTGCCGAACCCGAAAGCACCCATCAAAATGAGCATGATGCCAGCAAGAATGGTTGCTACCGCCAGTCCGTCATAGCCGTATTGCTGGACAATTCCGTAGATAATGACGATAAAGGCCCCTGTCGGACCCCCGATCTGCACATGGCTGCCGCTGAAGAATGAAATGAGGAAACCCGCGACGACGGCCGTAATGAGACCTTGCTGGGGCGAAACCCCAGACGCAATGCCAAAGGCGATCGCTAAAGGTAATGCAACAACAGCAACGATCAGTCCAGCAAGAAGATCCTGTGTAAATTTGTGAAACGTGTATTTTTCTTTAAAAACAGACAGCAGGGCAGGCTGGAAACGTAATGAAATAGCGTCAAAAATTTGATGAAACGTTTTCATAAAAGAGAAAAAACCGCCGGTACTGGCGGCTTTTTATACATGGTGGAGCGAAGGAGATTCGAACTCCCGACCCCCACGTTGCGAACGTGATGCTCTACCAACTGAGCTATCGCCCCATGAGTTAAAGAAGCGTTTAGTATACCAGCCCAGTCTCCGCTAAAGCAAGTCCTAAAATGAAGTAATCGAGTGGAGAATGAGAACTTTTTCGAACCGCTTGTTTGACAGGGATAAAAACATCCGATACAGTATGACAAACTAATCAAGGGGAGAGAGAAATGAATACATCACGTCGTAATATGTTGAAGACAATCGCAGGTGCGACAGCCGTAAGCGCCATGTCATCGCCCCTGTCTCTTTGGAGTGCTGAGGCGCTCAAGGGCAACATCAAACAGTCGGTCTGCCAATGGTGTTATGCCGGCTATATGAAGAAGAATAATATCTCCATGGAGCAGTTCATTGAGTCCTGTGCAGGTATCGGCCTCAAGGGTGTGGAGATGATCGACGAAGAGCATTGGCCGTTACTCAAGAAGCACAACATGGTCTGCGCCATGATTTCAACGCATTCCATCGGCAAAGGCTTGAATCGCGCGGAAAATCATGACGCCTGTCTGGACAGCCTTCGCAAGAATATTGATAAGGCTGCGACATGGGGTTACCCCAACGTGATCACCTTCTCGGGAAATTGCGGGGGTCTGGATAAGCAGCAAGGACTTGAGCAGTGTGTGGTTGCGCTCAAAAAGATCGCGCCGTATGCGGAAGAGAAGAAGGTGACGATCTGCTTAGAGTATTTGAATTCCATCGGCCACAAGGATTATATGGCGGATACGACAGCCTGGTGCGTCGAACTGGTGACTAAGGTCAATTCGCCGCGTGTCAAAGTTCTTTATGATATCTTTCATGCTGCCATGATGAAGGAAGATCCGCTCAAGGATATCCAGAAGCATGCTTCCTGCTGGGGACACTACCACACGGCCGGCATGCCCGGACGCAACGAGATTGATCCCGGGATCCAGACATTGGATTATGCCGCGATCGCCAAGGCCATTGTGGATAGCGGTTATACGGGCTTCCTCGGACAGGAGTTCTCGCCTAAAAAGCCAGATGCCATGCAGAGCCTGCGCGATGCGGTGAAGTTGTGCGATGTCTAAGATGATGATCCGTCATCCCCAAGGTCAGTGTGTTTCGTGCGGCAGGCATCCGCCGTGGCCCCATGTCGCGACCTGTCCCTATTGCAGCGAGGAGATCCTGATGCCACGGGCATGGGTCTTCTTGCGCAGGGCTTGGATTGTCGCCTTTACTGGGGCACTGGGACTGGTTATCTTGCTGCCCGGGATGCATGCTCACCCCCATGCTGTTTCCTCTGCACAGGGGTGGATTCTTTTAAGCATCGCAGCGATGCTCTTTCTTTTTCCTCATAATCCACATGATGTGATCGTCTGTTCCCCTCGGGAGTTGCGTTCTTGGCAACTCAAGAGCCTGCTGGGGTCGATTCTGATTGGAATAGGTGCGCTGATCAGCGCGATTCAGTGTGACGCGGCAAGCTGGGAATGGTCCGTGGCAGTGGTATGCGGTGTAATAATGTTATGCCTCGTTACAGCACCCTATTTCTTCCGTCTTTCGGCTTGGCGTATCTGGGGCGGTATTATGCTAATAGTTGTGGGTTTTGCTTGCTGATTCTGTTGAAGGGAACGGGGCATGAGGCTTCCTTGTCTATAATTTCACTCCTGGGATCGCGGACACTCTTGTCCGCCAACCTATCTTATCTTCACGATCATTGTCTAGCCCTAATCCGCTCACCAACCTCTATTGCAGTTCCCTCTATCCATGGGCTGACAACTTGCTCTGGCGGACAGGAGTGTCCGCGTTCCCAGGCATTGCCACGCCGTGGGGCTCCTAAAAATGTTCCCATTCAGTTTGTTCCCGTGCTTGACCTCCCCACGCGAATATGAGATTGTTTCAACCTTTCACTTGAAACCTTTCACTTTTAACTTACACTTATGGCTTTATTATCGTTACGTAATATTTCAATGCAATATGGCGGACCTCTCGTCTTGGACGATGTCAGTTTCTCGATTGAAGAGGGGGATCGCGCCTGCGTCACGGGTCGAAATGGCGAGGGGAAATCCACGCTGCTCAAAATTATCGCTGGCTTGCAGACTCCGGATTCCGGTGAAATCATCAAGCAACCCGGGGTGCGCATCGCCTATCTCACACAGGATGTGCCGACGGATTTGGACGGGACAGTCCTGGATATCGTGGAGCAGGGGTTGCCCCATCACTTGCATGATACACACCATGCAGGCGCTGCACGCTATTTGATGCAACTTGGACTCGATGGAGACCAGCTCTTTAATTCCCTTTCTGGCGGCATGCGCCGTCGTGCTCTCCTAGCTCATGCGCTCTTGTCAGATCCCCATGTGCTGTTACTGGATGAACCGACGAACCATTTGGATATCGAGTCCATCGAGTGGATGGAGGAGTTTTTGCGCAGGAGCCGTTGCGCGTGTCTTTTCGTAACGCATGACCGTGCCTTTTTGAAGCGCGTGGCAACAAAAGTTTTGGACTTGGACCGCGGTCAGCTTGCGGGCTGGGATTGTGATTACGCAACCTTCCTGCAGCGTAAAAAAGATCTATTGAATGACGAAGAGGTTTTTTGGGAGCGCAAGACCAAGAAGCTTGCCCAAGAAGAGGCTTGGATCCGTCGCGGCGTCAAAGCGCGTACGACGCGTAATGAGGGGCGCGTCATGGCCCTGCAGAAGCTTCGCCAGGAGTTCTCCCAGCGTCGCACACAGTCCGGCACAAGTCGCTTGCAGTTGGATGCTGGCGGTTCCTCTGGTGCCCAGGTCTTGAAGATTACGAATCTCGCGTTCGCCTATCCAGGGTGCAAACCTATTATCCATGACTTCACCAATAAGATCTTCCGAGGGGAACGTATCGGCATCATTGGTCCGAATGGTTCCGGGAAGACCACGCTCTTGAATTTGCTCTGCGGCCGTTTACAGCCAACGAGCGGGACCGTGTATGAAGGGTCGCGTGTGGAGATCGCCTTTTTCGACCAGTTACGCGCCCAATTGGATTTATCCAAGAGCGTCATTGAAAATGTCGCGGAGGGCAGGGAGGAGCTGGTTATTGGTGGCGTCCGCAAGCATGTGCATGGCTACCTCGCTGACTTCCTCTTTACACCTGAACGTGCGCGGACCCCGGTCAGCGCGCTCTCTGGAGGTGAACGCGCCCGTCTCCTGCTGGCTAAGCTCTTCTTGAATCCCGGTAATCTGCTGGTCATGGATGAACCCACGAACGATCTCGACATTGAGACGCTTGAACTGCTCGAAGAACAGTTGATGGGCTATGAAGGCACCTTGCTACTCGTGAGCCATGACCGTACCTTCCTCGACAATGTGGTGACAAGTACATTTGTGATGGAGGGGGATGGCACAGTAGATCTCTATCCCGGCGGCTACGCGGATTGGCTTGCGCAGCGCGCCAAAGAGTTGGAGTTAAAAGCGCAAGCGGCCAGCAAAGCAGCAGCCGAAGCACGCGCGCCTGTCGTTAAGTCTTCTTCAAATCGGATGAACTATAAGGATCAACGCGATTTGAAAGAACTTCCCGCTGTGATTGAAAAGCTGGAAGCGGAAATAAAGGCCCTGCACGAAACACTCTGTGATCCCGTGCTCTACCAGAAAGATCCAGCCGCATTCGGGAAAGCCCAAACGCGGCTGGAACAGGCAGAGCATGAATTAGAGAAAACGTTCGCCCGCTGGACAGAACTCGAAGCCCGCTCCAACGAACCCAAGAAAAGCTCCTAAGATCGCAACTTTACGACGCTCAACGCAGGTCGAAACGGTCTAGGTTCATAACTTTGTTCCAAGCGGCTACAAAGTCTTTTACGAACTTATCCTGGCCGTCCTTGCAGGCATAGACTTCGGCTAATGCCCGAAGTTGGGAGTTGGAGCCAAAAACAAGGTCAGCTCGCGTGGCCGTCCACTTGACTTTGCCCGTTTTGCGATCACTTCCCTCAAAGAGATCCTTGTCTTTCGAAATGGCCTTCCAGGTTGTCCCCATATCGAGCAGGTTCACGAAGAAATCATTGGTCAGCATTCCGGGCCGGTCTGTGAAGACGCCGTGCTTGGAGCCCCCGACATTCGTGTCGAGCATCCGAAGTCCGCCAATCAGGACTGTCATCTCCGGAGCGGTCAACGTTAATAGCTGAGCCTTGTCAACGAGCATCTCTTCTGCATGTACCGCGTATTTTTTCTTCTGGAAGTTCCGGAAGCCGTCGGCAAGAGGTTCAAGGACAGCAAAGGAAGCTGCATCAGTCTGCTCCTGTGACGCATCTGTGCGTCCGGGTGAGAATGGAACCGCGATCGTTTTGCCGGCCTTCTTGATGGCCTGTTCGACACCTGCGCAACCACCTAAGATAATTAAGTCGGCAAGGGAAACTTTCTTGCCTCCGGTCTGTTGGCTGTTAAATTCCTTCTGAACCTTTTCTAAGGTTTGCAGAATCTTTGCAAGTTTAGCAGGTTCGTTTGCGGCCCAGTCCTTCTGCGGGGCCAGACGGATACGTGCTCCATTCGCCCCGCCGCGCTTATCGGAGCCACGGAAGGAGGAGGCAGATGCCCAGGCCGTTGAAACCAGCTCCTGATTAGACAAGCCAGAGGCGAGGATCTGCGCCTTGAGAGCTTCAATATCACTTGCGTTGACCAAGGGGTGATTGACTGGAGGAACAGGATCCTGCCAGATCAAAACTTCTTTGGGGACCTCTGGTCCGAGGTAACGAATGCGCGGACCCATATCGCGATGGGTCAGTTTGAACCACGCGCGAGCGAAGGCATCTTCAAAGGCTTTCGGGTTTTCAAGGAAGCGGCGGGAGATCTTCTCGTAAATAGGGTCGAAGCGCAAGGCGAGGTCGGTGGTGAGCATGGCGGGCGCAAGGCGTTTCTTTGAATCGTGTGCATCCGGCACTGTGTTTGCGCCCTTGCCACCCTTGGGTGTCCATTGCTGCGCGCCGGCGGGACTCTTCGTCAGTTCCCACTCGTATGCGAAGAGATTCTCAAAGAAGTTGTTGCCCCATTTTGTCGGCGTGGTTGTCCAGGTGACTTCCAGTCCGCTGGTTATCGTGTCAGGTCCTTTGCCACTACGGAAGGAGCTCATCCAGCCGAACCCCTGTTCCTCGATGGGGGCTGCTTCCGGTTCGGGGCCGACATGGGAGGCTTTGCCTGCGCCATGGCACTTGCCAAAGGTATGACCGCCTGCGATGAGTGCTACGGTCTCTTCGTCATTCATGGCCATGCGTGCAAAGACATCACGAATATCTTTGGCTGCTGCAACCGGGTCGGGTTTCCCATTGGGTCCTTCGGGGTTCACGTAGATCAGTCCCATCTGCACTGCGGCAAGCGGATTTTCGAGTTCACGGTCACCCGAGTAGCGCGTGTCGCCAAGCCATGTGCGCTCAGCTCCCCAGTTGATGTCATTCTGCGGTTCCCAGACATCTTCGCGTCCACCCGCAAAGCCAAATGTCTTAAAGCCCATGGATTCAAGCGAGACGTTACCCGCCAGAATCATGAGATCAGCCCAAGAGAGGCTCTTGCCATACTTCTGCTTGATCGGCCAGAGCAGACGGCGCGCCTTGTCGAGGTTGGCGTTATCCGGCCAACTGTTCAGCGGTGCAAAGCGTTGGGTACCATAGCCTGCACCACCGCGTCCGTCACTGATACGGTAGGTGCCGGCGCTATGCCACGCCATGCGGATGAAGAGGGGGCCATAGTGACCATAATCCGCTGGCCACCAGGGTTGCGAATCAGTCATCAGCTTTTCAAGGTCCTTCTTTACGGCTTTCAGGTCAAGCTTGCTGAAAGCTTCCGCATAGTTGAAATCCTGCCCCATCGGATTGCCCTTGATTGAGTTCTGATGAAGAATATCAAGGTTTAGCTGATTCGGCCACCAATCACGGTTCGAGGTTCCTCCGCCAGCCTTCGGTGTGCGAGTCATGCCCGTCACCGGACATTTGCCAGGCTCAGGTGCCACACCTTTGTCTGTAGTGCAGGCGGTCAGGCAAACGAGAGTGGCCATTGAAAACGTAAGGAGAACAGAAGAGCGCCTTACGCTACGGTTAAAGGCAATGAATCCTTTATCAGGGTGATTGGTCGTGAAGGTTCTCTGATTGCTCATGACTAGTCTCCTTTTCAATACACAGTTAATATTGATTTTTATGCTAGTCCTTTTTTTATCCGATGGCAAGTTGAAAGTGGAAGTAGTCAGTTTTAGATTTTAAATTTGAGGTCTGGGTTATAACTTTAGGTATTAGGGGTCGGAAGTCACCCAACAGTACCGCAGTGCCGGCCTTGGAAAAGGCGGTTTTTAGCCAGTTCACGCCGCCATGGCCAGATGTCTGCGATAGCTACAACATGGACGCGGAGAATGCAGCCTACTCCGTTTTTGTGGCAGGTATGCGTAGATCAATGTAGGTCGAAGCGGTCGAGGAGCCTAACTGTGTTCCTAGCAACCACAAAGTTATTCAAGCACTTTTTCTGAGAGTTCTTTAGGCCTTCATCTCGGCGGCGATCGCGAGAGCGGCGGCGCGGGGATCAGCGGCTTCGAGGATGGGGCGGCCGACCACGAGATGCGTAGAGCCGTCACGGACAGCCTGTCCAGGGGTAGCGACGCGCTTCTGGTCGCCGACATCGGCTCCGGCCGGACGCACACCCGGGGTGACGAGTAGGGCTGCGGGACCCAGGATGCGGCGCATGTTGGCCACTTCCTTAGGCGAGCAGACAATACCGTCAGCACCATTAGAGCAGGCGAGGAGTCCCATGGCTTCGACTTGGGCCTTCATCTCACGCAGAACCCCAATATCAGTCAGATCGCTTTGATCCAGACTCGTGAGCGCCGTGACCGCCAAAATTTTAGGCGCATGGGCTCCTGCGGCGAGCGCAGCGTCCTTGGCAGCCTTAATCATGGCGCGTCCACCCACCGAGTGAATCGTCATCAGGTCCACACCCAGTGCGGCGCCGCTGGTGACCGCACGTTCGACCGTGCGCGGAATGTCGTGCAGCTTCAGATCCAGAAAGACCTTCTTGTTATAGGCTTTCACGGCACGGACCACATCAGGGCCTTCAGCGCTGAAGAGTTCTAGTCCGATTTTATAGAAATCGACGGTATTGCCCAAAAGCTCAATCATCTTTTTCACCTCAGCGGTTGAGGCGAGATCCAATGCAACAATCAGTTCAGCCATAATGTGTTCCTTTTAAAATTGTGTGAAAACATTCTCATATTCGTCCTGAGAGGTCAAGACCTTGTTTGAGAGAATGGAATAATGGAATATTCCAGTATGGGTACCCCCGTTCACCTTGACGAACATGTTAGGTTCTGCTAACATTCTGACATGAACTCTTTAACGACTTCCAGCACAGAAGATTGTCTTGAAATTATCGCCAAGCTCGCCGAGAAGGAGGGCCATGCGCATGTGAGTGATATTGCGCGTCAGTTGGGCGTTAAGAAGCCGTCAGTGACCGCGACGCTCAAGTCGCTGGCGGAGAAGGGGCTTGTTCAATATGAGTCGTATCATCCGGTTGAGCTGACGCGTAAAGGAACCCAGATCGCGACGAAGGTGATGAAGAAGCATGAGACTCTGAAATGCTTTCTCACGCAGTGCTTGAAGTTGCCGGCAGAACATGCGGATACGCTTGCGTGTAAGCTTGAGCATGAATTGGATGATCTGGCTTTGGAACGGCTCACCGCTTTTGTGAACATCAAGTCCTTGGATGCGCTTCTCCCTGAGGAAGAAGCTGTTGTTGTGAGTCTCACGCCGGCGCTCGGAAGACGTCTGGCGCCCTACGGTCTCGTCAAAGGAGCTGTGGTCAGTTTATCGAAAATCGCGCCAATGGGGGATCCTCGAAGCTTTCTTGTGAATGACACGGAACTCTCCTTACGTGCCTCAGAGGCGAAGCAGATTCAAGTAGAGCTTCAAGCGGGTGAATAAACTTTTTGGATTTCAGCGTCAGATGCAAAGGCATTGGTTATGAATAGAGCACTCTCTATAGCTTTAGTGGGACAGCCCAACTGCGGCAAGACAACGATTTTTAATGCGTTGACCGGCGGGCGGCAGCATGTCGGTAACTATTCCGGTGTGACGGTCGAACGTCATACCGGCACCTGCTCCTGGAAGGATGCTGAGATTGAGATCACGGATCTTCCTGGGGCGCACTCCCTGACAGCCTCCTCGGTGGATGAAACGATTGTCCAGAAGACCTTGCTGGAAGAGCGCTTTGATGTGTTGGTCAATGTCATTGACTCCACAAAGTTAACCCGGAGCCTCTATTTGACGGTCCAGTTGCTCAACCTTGGATTTCCCGTCATTCTGGCATTGAATATGTCGGATGAGGCGGAGACGAAAGGGATTTTTGTTGATGTCAAACAGTTGGAGAAGCTGACCGGCTGTGCAGTTGTTCAGACCGTGGGCCGCTTAGGCAAAGGCATGGATGAGTTAAGGGCCGCCGTTCTTGAGACGGTTCAAAGGCCTTTTGTGCGTAAGATCCCCGACTGGAACTATCATGGCGACGAACATATGCGTCGTGCGGTTACCAAATTAAGTGAAGAACTTTCACGCGAAAAACCGTTCTTCCCCTCAGCCCCCTCATCGGAATGGATCGCGGTGAAGTTGCTGGAAAGGGATACGACGGTGACAGAGGAGGTCTTGAAGCGGTTTCCCGCCCTGCAGACGACTGTCCAACAGCAGATCGGCATGCTGGAGGCTGCGCAAGGGGAGTCCTCTGAAGAGGTGGTTTCAGATTTCCGCTATGGCATTATCAACGCCCTCGTTCAGGCGTGTCAGCGTCAGGCAGCCCCTTCACGCGAGGATATCACCCGGCGCGTTGACCGCGTCATCACGCATCGGATATGGGGACTCCCCATCTTCTTCCTGATTATGTATGCGATGTTTGCGTTGACCTTTATCGCAAGTGAACCGTTGATGCACCTACTGGAGTCCGCCTTCGCAAGCCTTGGCGCGTTATTGGGAAGTTGGTGGCCCGAAGCTAGATTCCCTGAACTACGTTCCCTTGCGTTAGATGGCGTCCTTGGTGGCGTTTGCGGGGTACTGGTCTTTCTGCCCAATATCTTGATGCTCTTCCTCTGCCTTGCTTTGATCGAGGGGACGGGGTATATGGCCCGTGCGGCCTTTATTATGGACCGGGCAATGCGTGCGGTTGGGCTACAGGGTAAGAGTTTTATCCCTCTCGTGATCGGTTTCGGCTGCAGTGTGCCAGCGATCATGGCCACGCGTATGATCGAATCCCGTAGAGATCGTCTGGCGACACTCTTTATTGTTCCCTTGATGAGTTGCGGTGCGAAGCTTCCGATCTACTCGCTAATTATTGCCGCCTTCTTTACCCCTGTATGGCGTGCACCTGTTTTGCTCTCCGTCTACATCATTGGGGTACTTGCCGCCTTCGCTGTGGCGGCGCTGATGCGTAAAACAGTATTCAAGGGTGAGAGTTCGCTCTTTATCCTAGAGTTGCCTCCGTATCGTCTTCCGACCTTGAAGAGCGTTGGAATCCACCTCTGGGAACGCGCCCAGCTTTACATCTACAAGGCGGGAACCATTATCTTAGTGGCCTCGATTATTTTCTGGGCAGCGACAACCTATCCCAAGACTGGACACCCTGAAGATACGGTCAGCGGTCGTGTCGGTTATGTGCTCGAGCCGGTCATGCGCCATATCGGCTTTGACTGGCACATCAGCTCTGCCTTGGTCGGGGCCTTTGCCGCGAAGGAGGTTTTCGTCTCGCAATTGGCGATCCTGGCCGCTGTTGATGGGGAGAAACCGTTGCGCCAGTTCCTGCAGGAACGCTATTCGCCACTGCAAGGTTATGTCCTGATGATCTTCTGCCTGATGGCGACGCCCTGTGTGGCCACCTTTGCGACGGTTCGCAAGGAGACCCAGTCCTGGGGCTGGGCCTTTGCCCAACAAGGGGCGATGACCCTATTGGCCTATTGCGTGTGCTTCGTCATTTACCAACTGGGCTGCTTGCTTTTTTGATAGAGAAATACCCGTTGTTTTGCTAACATGAACCCCGTAAAGAACTTTTTTCAAAACGAACGTTAAACCGTAATCCATTATGAAACTAATCGTTATTGATGTGGGAAATACCTCGACGGGGATTGCCTTATACGATAATGGCAAGATCTCACGTGTGACCCATCTCAAAGGTGGCATACGTAAACAGTCTGAGGCTTGCGCGGAAGCGGTTCGCAAGGCTGCTCGCGGCATGGTCAATGGTGCAGTTTTAGGTTCGGTTGTTCCTGGCGTGAATCCAGCCTGGAAAAGAATGATCAAGCATGAACTGGGATGCGACCTTCTGATCGTCAAGGCGGGAGTCAAGATGGATGTCGCGATTGATTATCCAGAGCCTGAGACGATAGGGGCGGACCGTCTGGCTGATGCAGTAGGGGGCGTCAGGCGTTATGGCGCACCACTCATTGTCGCTGATTTCGGTACGGCGCTGACCTTTGATGTCATTACGCGCGATCACCGCTATATCGGGGGTGTGATCACTCCAGGGCTTCCGTTGATGTCCGATTATTTGTACGAGCGGACAGCGCTTTTGCCGAGAGTCGAATTTACAGGCGAATGCCCGCAGGTTGGACGATCCACGCAACAAGCCATGCGCATTGGCGCACAGATCGGATATCGGGGCATGGTTCGTGAGATCGTCACGTACTTAAAAAAGAACGTCGGACAGAAATTTAAGCTGGTTGCAACAGGCGGATATGCCCGTTGGGCGCTTGAAGGGTCCGGGATGGACTTTGTTATTGATCAAGATTTGACACTCTTTGGGTTGGGATGTATTTGGGAGAGTTCTGAGGTTTATGGTTGAATACGCCTCGGCAATGGAATACAATAACGAAACATTAGCTTTGTGGAGATTTCATATATGAAGCAAAAATTAGTTTTGATCGCCTCTGTTGTCATTGGCTTGTTAGCTGCGTTGTTGACGCGTTCCTATTTGAACGAGAAGGATCGTGAAATTGAAAGGATGAAAGCTGAATTCAACAAGCGCAATGCGATGATTGAAGTGTGTGTCGCGAGTAAAGCCTTGCCTTCTGGAACCAGACTTACGTGGGAAGATTTTGGAGGAGCAAAAGCGATCGAGAGTCACGTGCGCGGGCGTGTGGTACTGGCAAAGGATGCCATTGCTCTGATTGGCCGTGAACTCGCTCATGCGGTTGATGAAAAACAGATTATTGGTTGGGCTGATATCAAAGAAGGTGATCTCTTGTCACGTCGACTTGCCGAAACTCTGGCAAATGGTCGGCGCGCGATCTCGGTGAATGTAGCTGGCGCGGCTGCGGTGAGTGGCATGGTGACACCCAATGATCACGTGGATGTTCTAGGAACGTTCTCTTTTCCCTCTAAGAAGGTTCCTGGCGAAATGGAATTAGTGACCTTAACGATCTTGCAGAATGTGCTCATCCTTGCAACAGGCAAGGAGACCGCAAACGCACGTGTCTTGGGCGAGAAAACCTCGGGAGGCAACTATAATACGGTCACGCTAGAGGTGACACCCCGCGAAGCAGAGATGTTGGTTTTTTCTGAACAGATTAAGGGGAGAATCTTTCTGGCGTTGCGAAATCCTGCAGATGTCTACACCGAGTCGGAATTGCCACGCGTGAACTTTGAGAAAATTCAAGAGACGATTGGACAATTAAACGAGATTCGTCAAAAAAACAAAATGGCTGCACCGCGTCGCTAAGATGTTTTGAATTCACGTGGTTGTTCTTGTCAACGCTAACCCCGATTGGATCCCTCATGTTTCATCTTGATATTGTCAACCCTGGTCAAGCCTCTCGCCGTTTTGATTTGCCTGACGGTGAATATTTTATTGGGCGGGGTGATACCTGTCAAATCAGGTTGCGTCATCCAGAGATTAGTGAGCGCCATGCGTGCCTTATTCTTCATGGGAACTTGGTTTTTATAAAGGATTTAGGTTCAAGTAATGGCGTGACCATCAATGGCGTATCTATTCAAGAAAAGGTGCCGGTCCGTTCGGATAGTGTCATCGGCGTCGGCCCCTGTTTGTTGCGTGTGAGTTCAGATGACGCTCAAAAGCCTCTTGAAGCATCATTGGAAGTCCCCGCCCCCGTTGAAGTCAAAAAATCTATAGAACAGCCACTGCAACCTCCTCCTGTACAACAGCAGCCCCCAGCGGTGGTGCTCGCAAAACCACTTTCAACGCCACAGACAGAGGCTCAGCCGGCTGTCTCATTACCACAGCTGCGTGATCCTCGTGTTATTCTCATGCGTGAGATCAAGACCCAGATCCATTCGCAGTTGGTTCAGCGTATGGATCTCAAGCGGATGACGGCTACGCATATAGGGGCGGAAGAACTCCAAACTAAGGCCCGGGAGACCATTAAAGCGATCATTGCGGAGGTTCAACGGAAAAACACCTTACCGCGTGGTATTGATCCCTTGCGTCTCGAGAAGGAAATTTATGACGAGGCGATGCGACTGGGGCCTCTTGAAGACTTTTTAGCGGATGAGAGTATCACGGAAATTATGGTCAATGGACCCAATCAGGTCTATGTTGAACGCAGAGGAAAGCTGGAGTTGACGAACCAGACCTTTATGGATGATGAGTCGGTGCTGGGGGTCATTGAGCGTATTGTCTCACCCATCGGCCGGCGCATTGATGAAAGTCAGCCGTATGTGGATGCTCGGTTACCAGATGGTTCGCGTGTCAATGCGATTATCGCGCCCCTCTCTTTGATTGGTCCGTGCATCACGATTCGTAAATTTTCCAAAAAACCGTTGACGGTTGAGGATTTAATTCGTTTCAATACGTGGACGCGTAATGCCTCTGATTTCTTACGGCTTTGCGTGCTGATGCGCAAGAACATTGTCGTCGCGGGTGGTACGGGATCAGGAAAGACAACCCTGTTGAATGTGCTCAGCAGTTTTATTCCAGAATCTGATCGCATCGTGACCATTGAGGATGCTGCTGAATTGCGCCTTGTGCAGCCCCATGTCATCCGGCTTGAGGCGAGGCCTCCGAACATTGAAGGCCGGGGTGCCATTGCGATTCGTGACTTGGTCCGCAATGCACTTCGTATGCGTCCTGACCGCGTGATCGTTGGTGAATGTCGAGGCGGTGAGTCTTTGGATATGTTGCAAGCGATGAACACGGGACATGATGGTTCGCTCACCACGGTCCATGCCAATTCGCCGCGCGACGTGATCTCTCGTTTGGAGACCATGGTGCTCATGTCGGGGATGGAGCTTCCGTCGCGGGCGATCCGTGAACAGATTGCTTCGGCCATTGATATTGTTGTCCATGAATCACGTTTGAGTGACGGCTCTCGCAAGGTAGTCTGTATCTCGGAAGTGGTGGGGCTTGAGGGACAGCAAGTGGTCATGCAGGATATCTTTGAATATAAGCAAACCGGGCTTGATGATAATCACAAGGTTGTTGGGCAGTTCATGCCGACAGGTGCAGTTCCTACCTTCTATGAACATTTGAAGAGTCGCGGCCTTCACATTGATCCCTCGGTCTTTGACCCATCGAAACAAGGAGAGCGTCTATGATCGAGACTTATGCCTCTTGGCTTGCTCCTCTCTTGTTAGGCCTCGCTTTTGGAGGTGTTGCCTTTACGTTTATTAATGGTCTGACCTCCGGGGCTTCCACGTATGCGGACTCGATGTCCGAACAAACGTCTCGTCAGTTTGAGGATATGTTTCTTTTTATTCCTGCGAGACGTATTTCAGAGATTGGGTGGTCCTTGGCCGTTGCGATCTTTCTCGTGTGTACGGTGACACTCTTTGACATGAGCAGTCCGCTGTCAACCCTGATTGGCCTGATACTCGGGACGGTTTTTGGGCTTATCGCGCTCTCGCTGCCGACAAAGGTCGTTTTGATTATGAAAGAGCGGCGGAAGCAGAAGTTCAATCTTCAATTGGTGGAAGCGCTGGGGAGTATGAGCAATGCCATGCGCGCGGGCTTCAGTATTAACCAAGCCTTTGAAACGATTGTGCAGGCAGGAGAGAAGCCTATTTCTCAGGAATTCGGCGTCATGTTGCAGCAAATGCGTGTGGGCATGAATTTTTATGATGCCCTCCAGAGTCTTGATCAGCGCGTGGGGAGTGACGACTTAACACTGGTCGTGACCGCGGTTGATATTGCGCGCCGGACAGGTGGCAATTTGACTGAAATTTTCGATAAGATCAGTTTAACGATTCGCGAGCGTATGCGCATTGAGCGACGTGTTCAAACACTGACTGCACAAGGCCGTCTGCAAGGACTCATTGTCGCCAGCATGCCTGTCTTTCTCGGCGGGGCGATGACGTTCCTCAAGCCTGACATGATGATGCCCTTTTTCCGCGCGACCAGCGGCATGATCTGCGTGGGTATAACCATTTGCCTCATCGCCGTCGGCTGGTTCTTCATCAAGAAGATCATCAAGATCGATGTCTAGCCAAGATTAGCTTATAGTCGCTGAACTGGCTAGTAAATCGCCTGTCTGTATTGTTTTGGAGAAAGATTCTCGAAACGTTTGAAGACTCGGAACAGATTGATGGGGTCACCGAATCCACACGCCTGAGAAATGGTGGCGAGTTTGTTGGTAGGGTCGCCCAGCATCTGCTTGGCCCGGTCAAGACGGATGCGGTTCAGAAAGCGGGCCGGGCTCTCTCCAAACTCTAACTGGAATGCCTGATACAGGCGTGTCTGAGAAAGCGCGGTAGCGGCGACAAGGTCCTGAATGCCGATGGGGTTCTGATAATTAAGCATCATGAAGCGGAGTGCCTTGGAGACTTCTGGATGGTTGGTGGCGATGGTCTCGGTGCTTTTGCGTTCCACGATGCCAGACGGTGTGACGAGGATTTTAGCGGGTATTGATTTTTCGCCCTTCATGCAACGATCCAGTAAGCGGGAGGCCTGATAACCGATGTTTTTTTCGTCGGTAGCAATGCTCGATAAGGCAACGGCTGTCGTGTTTGAAAGCAACTTGTGGTTGCCCACGCCGAGAATAGCAAGATCTTCGGGTATCCGAAGTCCAAGTTGTTGACCCGCTTCGATCAGCTCCACGGCGCGAAGGTCGTCGAGGGTGAAGAACGCCACAGGCTTGGGGAGTCGCCGGATTTCTCGTTTCAGCCACTGCTGTCGGTTTTCCCAGGTGTTGTTGCGCCGACCTCGACAGGCACTCCACGTTAGCCACTCGCAGGCGTGACCGGCCTGCTTGAGTTTGCGTGCAAACCCTTCTCCGCGTAACCGATCCACGGGCCAATCCCGCAGCGCATAATAAGCGAAGTGTTGGAAATTCCGCTTGAGGAAATGTTCAGCGGCCAGCGCTCCGATGCGTTCGTTGTCGGAATCCACGTAAGGGATGTTCAGTCCGTGGCGGTTGACCGTCATGGATACAATCGGACATGCGAGTGTCTTGACTAACCGTGTCATGGCCAAGCTCTCGCCGAGCAAGACAAGGGCGCCCTCGCCTTTCCAGCCTTTGGGCAGTTCCCCTGAAATAAAAAAAGTCATGTCCAGATGCCAGCCTGCTTCTGACGCATACTGGACGATACCTGTCACCAGTTCATAGCTTTGCCACGTGCTGACCAGCAAGATGCGAGGTAGTTTTTGTTTTTTCATGTAGGCCCTTTTTATATGTAAGAATTGCAATTAGTTTTGTGGGCAATGTGCACGGCTGTTTCATTTAGAATGGGATTCATACGTCGAACGGTCTCGTGATCAGGACCAACGCCTTGGAAGGATGCTTTTGGAAAGCCTCCCGGAGTACGGGGATGCGCTTGCCCTCCCTCTTTCGCCATGAGTTAGCTGAGAGAACCTGCGAAGAAGCGGTCCATTAAGGCGCTGTGTTCGGCGTCGGTATAACCACCGCTCTCGATCGTGACCCAACCGTTATAGCCAATTTCTTCGATCACTTTTCGGATGGAAGCCCAGTCGTTGCTACCCTTGCCGATCGGGACAAAAGCCCCTTCGTTTTTGGCGGCTCGATCGATCTTGAAATCCTTAATGTGCAGTCGAACGATGTCTGGACCGAAGGCGCGAAGCCATGCTTCAGTCTGGGCATAGCGGATATGATTGCCAAGATCAAGATAGGGGCGGACCCACGGACTCTTGAACGATTTAACAAACGCAGCCGCATAGTCGGGCTTCACCCAGAGGTTGTTCCAGACGTTTTCAAGACCGATAACAACTTTATGTTTTGCTGCTATTGGGATGAGCTCCTCTACGGCGGCGCGTGAGCGTTCGGTAGCGATGTTCTGCTGGTTAATATATTCGGCGAAGTCCTCAGGACCTTGGGCGGCACGGATCAGCTTAAGCGTGGCGGGATCAAACGCCAGGTCAAAGGCTGAGGGAGCTGGCATTTTGCAGTCCACGCGACAGGGGACGAGTAGCATGGTGGTCGCGCCAAAAGCCGCCGTGATCTCTAATGCGCGCTTCGCATCGTCAATGGAGGTGCGCCGAGTCTTCTCTTCAGCATGGTTGAATTGCGCCCAGCCATACATCAGAGAGTGGATCTTGATGCCCTGTTTCTCCGCGCAGGCCTTTCCGGCAAGGGCTGTCTCAACCGTTGCGTTTTTATCCTGAACCTCGAAGCCTGAAAAACCAGCTTTTGCAATACGCTCGCAGGTGGCGGCATCGGCTTGTTTCGCAATAAGAGCCTTGAGTAAGGTTGTCTTAAAGGCGGGCTTTGTTTGAGCGAAGAGGGGTGCTGCCTGAAAGGCGGCAAGACCTGCCGTGGCATTCAGCAAAAAAGATCGTCTGTTCATAAGAGCCTACTTTCCGGGAATGGGGGCTTCAAATTCTTTGGGCAATTCAACATCGCCTTTATCAAAGTCCTCAGGCAGGAAGGGGTTGTTCATCGTATAGAATTCGCTTGTGGCGTTTGTCAGGAGGTCACTCATTCGAACTGTTTTTCCGGTGTAGCATGCGAGAGTCCCCATCAGCGTAGTGGCAGTCGACATTGCAACCTGCTCGCCTTCGTGCAAATAGTTGCCAGTCATCAGGCCATTCAGAAAGTCCCAGTGTTCCATCGTCATCATGTTTTCATCGCGGGTTTTGACACGCTCTTCATCATAAGCGACAGGCTTTCCATCAAAGCGCGTGATTTTTCCGAGGACAGAACATTCACCCTCGGCACCCGTCAGGATGGTGCCTAAACGTTCAGAGCAGCCGTCAACCTGACGTGCCATGGCATGAATGTGGAGGCTGTCACCGTAATCATAATCAACGCTCAAGCAGTCGTAGCCATTGCCGATGGCGCGACGGTAACGCGCGCCAATACCCATGGCTGATTTTGGAAGGCGTCCAATAAACCAGTTGGCGAGGTCGACTTCATGAATGCCTTGCTCTGTAAGATTGTCGCCAGACATCTGGCGCCAGAAGTACCAAGCGGTGGAGAGGTATTCTGCGTTGGTGGCACCTGGCTTGCGCGGTTTATTGTATCCGAAACTATTCATGCCTCCATGGCAACGGTAGACCATGCCCCCTCGGATTGGACCGATCGCTCCCTCTTGCATCGGTTTAATCATGCGCAGGGCTTTGTTGTTATGGCGGTGGCATGTGCCGGAGAGGATAGAGAGGTTAGCCTTCTTGGCGGCCTCGACGCCTGCGAGGAAACGTCGCAGACCCGCTGGGTCGGTGGCGACAGGCTTCTCCGCGAAGATGTGCTTGCCAGCCTTGACGCACGCTTCGAGGTGGAGTGGACGGAAGAAGGGCGGTGCTGCAAGAAGGACAATCTCCGCGGGAGACTCCATGATCTTCTGGTAACCTGTCGGACCCCCGAAGGCAAATTGCTCATTGCACCCATGACGCTTACATAAGGCGATGGCTTTCTCCTGCACGAAATCGGACGCAGCAACAAGTGTCGCTGTACAGCCTAAGCGTTTGGCCGCAGCCTTGATGTCGTTGACGGCGCCGCTACCCCGCCCGCCACATCCGATGAGGGCAATTTTGAAATCCCTCGTTGCAGGCGTTGTCTGCGCAAAGAGCGATGGCTGGGACATGGCAAAGGCTGTGGTGCCTCCGATGAAAAGTCTTCTCGACATATTGAAATCATTCTTCGTCATAGTACTCCTCTTTTAATTTGATTATTTATAAATTAACAACGAGGTGTGAATTTTGCAACACAATAATTGAAGCGGATATAAAAACTCCTTGGCGTTTTCACCGACCGTCTGCGCTGTATTTTAGTGTGTAAGAATTGTAATATTTTTTGCAAGAATTGCAATTGAATTTACAGATTAGATGTTTTATAGTTAACGCAGACCAGAGGATACGTTCAACGAAAGGTTCAAATAATGAAAACATCAGGACATGTCAAGCTCACAAGAGGTAATAAGACCTCCATCATCAGCCTCGTGCTCATGTTTCTCACAGTGAACGCCACACAGGCGGCAACTACTGGGTTTAATCAAACCGCAGCTGGGCCTTACGACTACAATACGATCGGTAACTGGGTCGGCAATACCATCAATGGCACCTGGGACACGTCGTTGACCAATACAGCGGCACAGACGGTAACGTTTGCCGCTGACACCACGCTGACCACTGGGTTGACATTCAGCTATGCAGGCAACTACGCCCTTACGCTGGATGCTTCTGCGGCAGGAACTAATACAATCACACTGGGTGGCAATATTGGTCTGAATACGGGAAGCGGAAGTTCTGCCAACGTCACTATAGGTAATGCGTCCAATCATCTCAATGTCAATCTCGGTGGTGCGACTCGCACCCTAACAGTCGCGACTAATCGTACCCTGACGATTATAGATACAGTTACCAACGGGGCTATCATCAAGGCTGGAGCTGGAACACTGACGCTGAGTGGCGCCAACACCTACACGAACGGGACCACGATTAGTGCGGGAACGGTTATCGCCGGAAATGCCAATGCGTTGGGAACATCGGGAGCGATCACGTTGGGAGATGTTAATTCTGGTACGAATGCGATCCAACTGTCGGCCACAGTAGCCGCCATATCACGGCCGATCACAGTGGCCAACCAAGGCTCAGGCACGGTGACCTTTTATACCAGCGGCGGCGATAACGGGGGGCGGTTTGCCGGGGCGATCACGTTAAACCGTAACATTTCCATACAAGCCGGTAATAACATAAACTTTGGACAAGGCGGCATCTCTGGAGCGGGAGATGTGACGATTGTTGCTGCTGGAGGATATAGTGTATATTTTGGAGCCATAAACGGTGGCGGCTCTGCCAATACTTTCAGTGGCAATGTTCATGTTCTCACCAGTGGCATTTTGAATTTAGGCAGTGGCTGGGCTTCGAGCGTCAATTTGATCCCCGATGCATCTACTGTGAATGTTGCAGGCACTCTTATTATAGGCAAAGGGGGAAACAATGAAACCATCGATGCTCTCACGGGGAGTGGTTCGGTTTCGCTTCCAAGCTCTGCTGCTAACCGCTTGACCATCGGCAGCGCGGGTGGTTCCGGCACGTTCAGCGGTATCATTAGTAGCTTAGGCGGCATTACCAAGACCGGCGCCGGCACGCAGACGCTTTCTGGCGTGAACACCTACAGCGGAACGACGGTTATCACTAACGGCACTTTGTTGGTGAACGGAAAGCTGACGGGGACAGGTGCAGTCACTGTTTACAGCGGTGGTACGTTGGGTGGCACAGGACTGGTATTGGGTGCGACCTCCGTGGTATCAGGGGGCACCATTTCGCCCGGCGAGCCGGCGACGAATAATGGCATTGGTAAATTCACGGTCAGCAACAGTGTAACTTTTGCTTCAGGTTCGATATTTGTGGCACAGATCTCGACAAACGGGTTGGCTGACAAACTGGCCTCTTCTGGAACGATTACGAACCTGAATGCGACCCTCTCTCTCTCATTGGCGAATGCGAACATTCACCAGGAGACACTCTTCACGATTATGTCCGCCACGAACATCGTGGGAACCTTTAACGGCCTTCCTGAGGGAGCTATTTTGTCGGCTGGGGGACGAAGCTTTGCCATCAGCTATCCAGGCAATACAAATGTGGTGTTACGTGCGTTGGCCGAAGGCACAATCATCCAATTCTTCTAAGGTTAAGAAATAGTCGTTGATGCCAGCGTACACAGTCAGGGCGTTCTGGCTCAGCTGTATCAAAAACAAGGCAAATCATATGAAAAAAAGAATTATATTGTCCAGTGTGAGCTTGCTGGCGTTGGTGTTACACGTTCAGGCAGGTGAACTTGTCTTGCGATATGATACGCCTGCGAATGATACGATGACAGAAGCCTTGCCTGTGGGCAACGGAATGCTGGGCGGGATGATTCATGGCAAACCTGAGCTTGAACGCGTGGTGCTCAATGAGATTAGCCTGTGGACTGGCGAAGAGAAGACCGCCACGGGCGGGTACGATGAGATGGGTTCGTATCAGACGCTCGGCATCCTCAATATTGATACCCTTGCTAAGTCGGGTGCAGGCGTGGCAAAGGTGCCGATGGTTATATGCGCCAGCGGGCAGTTGTCTTATTATCAGCGAGAAGGCATCGAGGCGAGCACGGACAACAATCCCGGAACCAAATGGTGCGTAGTGCCAGATGGCGTACCGCTGATTTGGGAACTTCGGTTACCAGAAGCCCGTGTGATCAGCCAATACGCATTCACATCCGCTGGGGACGTTCAGGAACGTGATCCGTCCACATGGGCCTTCAGCGGTTCGAGCAATGGTAAGGAGTGGACTGTGTTGGACAATCACGAGAATGAGCCGCCTTTTTCCAAACGGTGCGAAACAAAGACATATACCTGTACGAATGACAAGGCGTTTGCATTTTACCGAGTGACGTTTGTGCCTAAAAAGAGTGTGATGCATTTTCAGATCGCTGAGATCTCAATTCCGGGCGTTGTTTTTCCAGGCAAGATTGCTCCAGACAAAGTGGAGAACTATAGCCGCGCGCTCGACCTTGCTACGGCGACACATCGGGTGACCTACAAGGCAGGCGATGTGACCTATTGCCGTGAAACATTTGCTTCCGCCCCAGATCAGGTTATGGTGATGCGCCTGACGGCCGATAAGCCAGGTGCTTGCGGCGGCGCCGTAATGCTGAAGGGCGGACATCGGGAAGTCACGCTGGCTTCAAAAAATGAACTCCAGTTTTCAGGCGTGTTAGCAAATAATTTAAAATATATGACCAGCGTCCGGGTGTTGAACGAGGGCGGGTCCGTACAGGCGGGCGAGGGGTTGATTTATTACACGGCCTGTGACAGTGTGACAATCCTGCTGGCGGCCAGCACGGATTACACCTCTGACCATTCTGCCCAGTATCGTGGCGGAGACCCGAAGGCGGTTGTCGAGAAGCGTCTGGCTAAGGCAGCTAAAAAGAAGTATGACGTTTTAAAAGCTTCGCACATCAAGGAATTTCAATCCTATTTCAACAGGGTGGAGCTTGATGTCGGAGCAACACCGACGGAGCGATTGGCACTGTCGACAAATAAGCGGAAGAGTCTACATGCCGAAAAGGGTGGCGATGCTGATCTCGAGGAACTCATGTTCCAGTACGGGCGTTACCTGCTGATCAGTTGTTCGCGTCCCGGTGGGCTGCCGGCAAATCTGCAGGGGATGTGGAACGACAACAACAATCCGCCCTGGCATAGCGACTACCATGCGAATATCAATGTGCAGATGAACTATTGGATCGCCGAGCCAGCCAATCTTTCCGAATGCCATACAACCTTTTTGGACCTTATTGTAAGCCAGCTCCCCGCATGGCGCAAGGCAACGGCGGAGGCGAAAGAATTCAAGTCAACAAACGGCAAGCCCGTGGGCTGGGCTGTCCGGACCTCGCATGGTATCAACGGCGACATGGGGTGGCAGTGGGACATTACTGCGAACGCCTGGTATTGCCAGCATTTCTGGTGGCACTATGCCTATACGGGAGACAAGACTTGGCTCAAAAATGTGGCGTACCCGATCATGAAAGAAATCTGCGAGTTCTGGGAGGTGCGCATGAAAGCATTGCCAGATGGAACCTTGGTGGTGCCGAACGGCTGGTCGCCAGAGCATGGGCCCGTTGAGGACGGCGTGAGTTATAATCAGGAAATTTGCTGGGATCTTTTTAACAACTACGTGGCGGCTAGTGAGGCGCTTGGCGTGGACGAAGACTACCGGAAGAAGATTGCAGGGATGCGCGACAAACTGATGGTTCCTAAAATCGGGAAATGGGGTCAGTTGCAGGAATGGATGGTTGATCGTGATGATCCGAATAATCACCACCGTCACACCTCGCATCTATTCGGGCTTTTCCCAGGGGAACAATTTAGTGTCGCCCAGACTCCAGTGTTGGCGGCAGGGGCTAAGAAATCACTCGATGCGCGGGGTCCAGTGGGTGATGTTCGGGAGTGGTCCTTTGCCTGGCGGACCGCGCTCTACGCTCGTTTGCGTGAAGGTGAAAGTGCTTACATCATGTTTCGGAATTTGTTGAACGAACGGAATACCTGTCTCAATTTGTTCGGCAATCATCCACCTATGCAGATGGACGGCAACTTCGGTATTACAGCGGGTATTTGCGAGATGTTGATGCAGTCGTACACTGGCACGATAGAGCTGTTGCCCGCAATTCCCAAGGCGTGGCCAACGGGTAGCGTTAAAGGACTGAAGGCGCGCGGTAATTTCACGGTGGATATCGCCTGGGACCAGGGAAAGGTGATCTCTTATAGCATCCGTTCATCTACGTCGCGCGAAGTCAAGGTGCGCGTGAATGGTGAAGAAAAAACCATCAAGACAAAGAAGGATTAAATAACGTGAATAGAATACGAAATAGGTTTATGTCCGTAATGGTTGCTGGATGTCTAGGCGTTTGTTTTTCGGCGGGTGGAGAAGAACCAAAGAATATGGGTAACCAGGATGCATATCCGGTCATGGATAAACTGGTGAAGTCGCCTGGCAAAACAACGTATTATGTCGATCCAGTGAACGGGAATGACGATAATACCGGGACTCGCGCCAGCAAGCCGTGGCGCAGCCTTAAGAGAGTCAACCAGCTTCTTTTGGCGGCAGGTGATCGGATTGAGCTGAAGCCAGGTGATTATCGTGAAACGCTGAAACCCTCTGGCGAAGGGACTTTAAAAAATCCGATTATCATTCGCTTCGCCGTGGGTGAATATGACTTTTATCCAGAGCAGTCGCTCAAGCTTAAACTTCATATCAGTAATACGAACGATGATCCCAAAACGCCAAAAGCCATTGCGTTAGCGTTCCAGCGAGTTCGTCACATGCGAGTGGTCGGAGGAGAGGCGGATAAGAGGAGCGATCTCTATATGCGCGGCAAGATGATCCAGACGTTTTTCGATCAAGCCGAGGATGTTCGCTTGAGTGGGATGACGTTTGATTACCGGCGGCCAACCATCTCGGAGTACACGGTGGAGGATGTAGCCGGGGATCATGCTGATCTGGCCATACACAAGGATTCAAAATATGTCATCGAGAATGGAAAGATGGTCTGGGTGGGAGAAGGTTGGCGTCATGACGCCTTTCGACAGAGTGCCCAGCAACAGGGAAATATTAATGAAGGTACGTTGTGGCGGTCCGGAATAAATTTTAAAAAAATCTCTAAACTTGAAGAGCTGGAACCTCATAAAATACGTGTCAGCTTTTCTGAAAATCCGGGCTTCATCAAAGGGCGGGTCTGGCAGGAGCGAGATACGTACCGTGATTATGCCGGATCGTTTGCTCGTAATAGCAAGGATATTTCTTGGACGAACTGCGCCTATCATTATATGCATGGCATGGGGCTGGTGAATCAGTATTGTGAGAACTTGACGCTGAAGAAGGTTGACTTGGCGCCACGGCCTGGCTCGGGACGCACCTGCGCTTGCTGGGCGGACGCTATCCAGGTTTCAGGATGCAAAGGTAAGTTTATCGCAGAGGATTGCACGTTTTCTGGAACCAATGATGATCCGATTAATGTGCATGGAACTCATTTGCGTATTGTGGAACGTCCGGCTCCCGACCAAGTGCAAGTCCGTTTTTGTCATGGTCAAACCTACGGATTTGAGGCTTTCTTTGCAGGGGATGATATTGATTTTGTGCATCCGGATTCCCTTCAAATCTTTGCCTCGGGCAAAGTAACGAAGGCGGAGATGAAGGGCGAGCGGGATATGCTCTTGACACTTGATAAGCCTGCGCCTGAGGGAATACGTGTAAATGATGTTATTGAGAATGTTACATGGACCCCAGAAGTTTATGTTCGCAATTGTCAAGTGACTATGTGTTCCACGCGCGGTTTTCTGTTGACCACCCGGCGCAAGGTTGTCATCGAGAATAATACATTCCATAGGACAGCGATGTGGGCAATTTTTGTCTCCAATGATGCGCGCGGCTGGTTTGAGTCGGGTCCCGTGCGTGACATGACCATTAGGAGTAATCAGTTTGTTAAATGCGGCATTGCGCTTTGGCCTGAAAATAGTTCTGCCAAGCCAGAGGAGCCTGTGCACGAAAATATTCGGATCGAGGATAATGTCTTCTTTAATTCTGAGATTGTAGCTAAGAGTGTCAAGGGGCTGGTCATTACTGGAAATAAATCGATCCCCGGCGATCTCAAGGTCCATACAGAAGCCTGTACGGATGTTAAAAAGGAAAACAATTTTAAAGGTGTTCTATGCGAAACAGATCAGAAAAGCGAGAAGAAATAGCTTTGAATAGCTGGTGTTGGCGTTTCAGGCTAACGCTTATGGCGTTGTGCCTGCTGGCTGTACCGAACGTTCTTTTGGCTGAAAAGCGTGAGCACTGGAAGCACGTGAGTGTTGAGGATGAGGTGTGGACTCCGACAAGTGGAACGGGTGACGGTCTGCTGGGGTTCGGTGAATTCATGATCTTTGCTGGGGCCACATTTGAGCAGAGAGGGGGCACGCTAGGCAGTGTCACCAATTGGGGCGCCCCGAGAGCCTCCATTGGTTGGAGCACAGGGGGTACCTACAAGATGTCGGGTTCGGCCGCCTTTGCGATAACGACGGACGTTTTGCTGGGGCGCGACAAAGGGGGGAGCAAGGTCGCTGACTGGAGTTTGACCGATACCGCTAGCGCGACGCTAGGCGGTGCTTTAGATTTCTGTGCAGGTGCAGCGAATCATCTTCTTCTGAGCGGGTCAGCCACATTTAAAGCGGGAAGTCTTCGTGGTTTGGATTGTGACGGCGAGTACATCAGCTTTGCCAGTGGTGCTACCGCATCGCTAGCGACGTTAACGATTGAGACTCAGAATCAGGCGTACTATGAAGATCTGGTTGCCAAAGGGTACATTCGCGTCAATGGCGTGAAGCAAACCAATTTCAGCAGGTTTCGGGTCAAGGGCAGCACGCTATCGCTGGCTCCGCTGTCCATGAAGCTGGCGATTACCTCCATAAACGGTGGGGACAGCCCGAGGGCAGGCACCGACTTCGATGTGACCGTGCAATTCCAGGATATGAACAACGCTTCGGCCACTGTCGGGGCGGATCGGGTAGTGTCGCTCCGGTGCAAGGCTGGCAGCGGTAGCCTAGGCGGAACGACGACCGTGACCTTTCCTGCCGGAACCCATGCGAAAAAGATCAGCGGCGCAACCTACACCAAGGCGGAAAATGGCGTGGTACTGACGGCTCTGTGTGAAGGGGCGGGGGATGGCGACAGCGCGGCCTTTACGGTTACGGCGGGGGCTCCCTGCAAACTGGTGTTTGACGCCCAGCCGACAGCCGCGGTGGTTTCTGGGTGGCCGCTCAGTCCGGCTGTGACGGTGCAGGTCCAAGATGCCAACGGCAATACCGTGGTCGGCGATACTCGCCGCGTGACGATCAGTAGCTCAACAACCGCTTTCTCCGGTGACAGCATCCTCGCCACGAATGCCGTCGCCGGCGTGGCGACCTTCAGCACGCTCAAGCCGGTCAAGATGGGCGGTTCCGCCGTACTGGTGGCCAGCGGGGGTTCGCTGGCGGGGGCGACCTCCAGTACTTTCGCCGTCGCGTCGGATTATGTGGTCCATGCCGCGCCGGAAAAGACCGCGCAGTTCAACGCCTTTAAGGAGATTTCTATCAATTCTATCACGCCGCAGGGGTGGTTGCGCGAGTTTTTGGTCCGGCAAAATACCGGCCTCACGGGAAACCGTGAAATATTGTCTTACCCGTTTAATACCTGCCTTTGGGCCGGGCGCATCCCCTACAACGGGAACGGCGATGACTGGTGGCGCTACGAACAAACCGCCTACCTGACCGACGGCATGCTCCGGCTCGGCTATCTCATCGGCGATGACAAGCTCATCCAGACTGGGCGTGATGGCGTGGCGTATGTGCTCGAGCATCCCATGAAAAAGAGTCGGCTGGGCCACCCCTTTTTCACCAGCCAGTGGCCGATGGCGGTCTTTTTCCGGGCCATGCAGGCCGAATACTCCGCCACCCAGGACCCCAAGCTTTTGGAGGCGCTGCGCCAGCACTACCTTTCCTATTCAATTGAGGAGTTAAAGTGTGGACGTAATGTCATCAATCTTGAGGGCATGCTTTGGACCTACGGCAAGACCGGCGACCGCAAACTTCTTGATCTTGCCAATGCGATATACAATCAAGGGCAGGGCATCTGGGGAAGAGGTGCTCTGGCCGCGCCGGGAAAGGATGTTGAGCATGGGGTCACCTACAATGAAATGGCGAAACTGCCGGCGATCTTCTTTGCCTACACCGGAAACAAGGAATATCTGTCCGCTTCAGTCAACGCCTTTAAAAAGCTCGATCGCGATCACATGCTGCCGGATGGCGTGCCCAGTTCCAACGAATTTCTAGCGGGCAAGGATATTCATCAGAGTCATGAAACCTGTGATATTTCGGATTACACCTGGAGCGTCGGCTATCTCCTGATGGCCACGGGTGACGCAACGTGGGCCGATCATATTGAGAAGGCTATATTCAATGCCGGGCTTGGTTGTATCTCTAAAGACTTCAAAAGCCTTCAGTACTTTTCCGGTGTCAATCAGGTCATCGCAACTGGCGACTCCAACCACAATAAGCATTTCCATGGCTCCACCTGGATGGCTTACAGGCCCTGTCATGAAACCGAATGTTGCGCTGGCAATGTGCATCGCTTCATGCCCAATTATGCTGCGCGGATGTGGATGTGCGACACGAATGGCGGGCTTGTTGCCGCTCTTTACGGGCCTTCCTCTGCGACACTCCCGATCAATCAAGGGCGCCAGCACCTTTCAGTTACGGAAGAGACCGGCTATCCATTTTTAGAGACCATCACCTTCACGTTCAAGACGCCAACCCCGGTTTCAATGCCCTTCTCATTCCGTATCCCCGGCTGGTGCGTATCCCCGGCAGTCACTGTCAACCAGAGACCTTATGACGGCGCGCTCACGCCTGGAACCTTTGTCACCCTGAATCGGACCTTCCTTGATGGCGATAAGATTGTCCTCCGCCTGCCCATGCCTGTGAAGTTGCTCACGTTGGAAAATCAAGGCGTTGCAGTCGAGCGCGGGCCTTTGCTGTTTGCCTATCCGGTGCCGGAAAAGGTAACAATCGATAATCAGAGCTATGCGAATATGAGAGGCAAAAAATCTTCTGACCCCGTGAATTTTCCCGCGCTCGACATCCGTCCCGATGGAGCGTGGAACTATGCGCTCGCGGCAAAGTCCGCAGCGGAGTTGTCGCTTGTGCACACGGGCTCCAAGGGCTATCCGTTTGATCCCGGGGCCAGCCCAGTGGCGATCAAGGTGCCCGCCCAGAAGGTGATTGGCTGGACGCTTGTCGAAAATCGTTATACGCCACCGTTGCCGAATCAGGACAACGTTAAATGTGAGACCGCTGTTGAGACTCTTACCCTTGTGCCGTATGGCAACACACGGTTGCGGCTCGGGGTGTTTCCCCTCGCACGGTAGGGATGTCATGTGTAAACGTCATGGTTGAGAGACGCAATATGAGCAATTTAAAATTATGGTTGGTGGTTATTGTGTTGGCAGGGGGATTGTGCAGGTCGAGTCATGCGGCTGACAATGAAACTCGGCTTGAGGATCTGCCCAACCTTAGTCTGATTGAAAATGGTGGTGGAGCGCCGAGAAAGGATCGGGCGACATCGGATCATCCCTTGCAGATGGGCGGAACGAAATATGAACATGGACTGGGGCTTCATGCACCAGCGGTTGCCATGTTTAGCCTTGATGGAAATACGGAAAAGTTTCATGCCGTGGTCGGATTCAGTGATTTTCCGGGTGATCGCGGTTCCATTGAATTTATCCTGACTGGCGACGGGAAAGTACTGTATCGGAGCGGCGTGATGAAAGGCGGTTTATATAGCAAGGGTGTAGTGACAATTCCAGCCGAAGCACCCAAGGTGGTTGATGTTGCGCTTGCGGGTGTGAAGAAACTTAAGATTGAAGTGTCCGATACGGGGGATAACAAGTGGGGCGATCACGCCAATTTGGTGGATGCCACATTCACATGGAATGGTGCGCAGCCTCGGATCGTGGACATCGAAGAATACGTGGGGCACGCCTTCCCGCCGCTCGGCAACGCCATGGGAACAGCGGCGGTTCAGGCGGTCAGCGCCCCATGGACTGGGAAGTGGATCGGGCCGGCCAAAGCCGACGCGAACACTTGGGTCTGTTACCGCAAAGGTTTTGAGCTGGGGAGTGTACCTTCAGCGGTTCCGGCCCGTATTGCAGTCGACTCAAAATACTGGTTGTGGATCAATGGCAAACTGGTGGTGCGGGAGGGCGGACTCAAGCGTGGCCCCACGCCGAATGACGGATATTATGATGTACTGGAACTTGCGCCGTATCTGAAGAAGGGGCATAACACAATTGCGGTTCTTGTCTGGTATTTCGGTAAGCAGGGTTTTTCGCACAAGAGCAGCGGCAAGCCGGGGTTGGTGATGGAGACCAAGCCGGAAAAGGAAATCATCGCGACCGATGCCACGTGGAAGATGCGGATTCATCCGGCGTTTGGCACGGCAGGTGATCCACCGTCCAATTACCGGCTCCCGGAGTCCAGTCTCCTGTTCGATGCGACCAAGGACATTGGTGCCTGGATGGAGCCGACATATGACGATTCCTCCTGGACAGCCCCGGCTGAGGGCGGTATTCCGCCAGTGGCGCCGTGGGGCAATCTCGTGTTGCGGCCAATTCCGCAATGGAAGGATTACGGGTTGAAGGCTTATACGAATGCGGCGGCGTTGCCTGCCGTAAGCGATGGCAAAGTGATCAAGGCCGCGCTGCCTTACAACGCGCAGGTGACGCCATATTTCAAGATCGAGGCAACGGCTGGCCAGAAGATCGATATCCGGACGGACGACATTAAGGGCGGCGGCGAGTTCAGTGTACATGCGGATTATGTCACCCGGGACGGGGTGCAGGAGTTTGAGGCACTCGGCTGGATGAACGGTCATGTGATCGAATATACGATTCCGGCCGGCGTGAAGATTCTGTCGCTGCAATACCGGGAGACTGGCTACAACGCCGAGTTTGTCGGTATGTTCCGGTGTGAGGATCCGTTTTACAACACGCTTTGGGAGAAATCTAGGCGCACACTGTATATCACCATGCGGGACAACTACATGGACTGTCCGGATCGCGAGCGGGCGCAGTGGTGGGGTGATGCGGTCAATGAACTCGGCGAAGCGTTTTATGTTTTTGACCCGCCAGGTTACCAGCTGGCGCACAAGGGGATTCTTGAGCTGGCGAACTGGCAGAGACCCAACAAAACCATGTATTCACCTGTCCCCTCAGGAAATTGGGCAGCGGAACTTCCTCCGCAAATACTAGCGAGCGTCGGAAAATATGGGTTCTGGCTTTATTATTTTTATACGGGAGATGTTGAAACCATGCGGGCGGTCTATCCGCAGGTCCGTGATTACCTGATGCTCTGGAAATTGGACGAGAACAGTCTGGTTATCCATCGTAAAGGCGAATGGGATTGGTCGGATTGGGGAAATAATATTGACGTCAGGCTATTGGACAGCGTGTGGTATCACCTGGCACTCCAGGTGGCGATTGAGATGGCCAAGCTGTGCGGGGCTGAAGGCGATTTACCGGCATGGCAGGCTCGACTGAAGGCCGTTGAGAAGGGGATCAACACGAAATTATGGAACGGTACAGAGTATCGCTCGCCAGGCTACACCGGTGACACCGATGATCGCGGGAACGGGCTGGCGGTGGTGGCCGGAATTGCGGGGTCGGACAAGTATGCGGCTTTGCGCGAGGTGCTGGACAAGCACCGCAACGCCTCCCCTTACATGGAAAAATATGTGATGGAAGCCCTGTTCATGATGGGTGAGGCGCAGATCGGTCTCGAACGGATGAAACAGCGCTATACCAAGATGGTCGGCAGTGAGATCACCACGCTGTGGGAAATGTGGGATGGATATGGCGGCTGGAGCGGCTATAACCATGCCTGGAGCGGCGGGCCGCTGACCATGATGTCGCAGTATGTGCTGGGGGTGGCCCCGGATAAGGTGGCGTACGCGGAGTATCATGTCCTGCCGCAGATGGGCGATTTGGCAACCGTTGAGGGCGTGGTGCCGACAGTGAAGGGTAACATTCATGTCTCGCTTAATCGTGATGCGGCTACACTCGGCTTGAAACTTATATCGCCGAAGGGGACGAAGGCGTTGGTCGGAATTCCGCAGGAAAAAGGCCGGAATATCGTTAGTGTGACACTCAACGGAAAAACAGTATGGAAAAAAGGTAAGCCGGGAGTGTCTGTGAGCGGCGTGAATTGCAAGGGTGAAGACGAACGGTATTGTCGTTTTGAAGTGACTCCTGGCACGTGGAATTTCACCGCGCATTATGATGGAGTATCTTCACTGCCAGTTCCGCTCACGCCTGCTCAACTCGCTGAATTCCCTCTCAAATTGCGCGAGATTCGGGTTCGCGATCCATTCATCCTCACAGATCAAACGACGAGTAATTATTACCTCTATGCCCAATGCGGGAATCGACTGCGGAATGATAATTTAGGAACAGGCGTAGAGGTTTATCGTAGCAAGGATCTCAGCAACTGGACAAACCCACATCAGGTTTTTGAGCGACCCACAGCAAACTTTTGGGGTGGTAAGGAAGTGTGGGCCCCCGAAGTGCACAGGATGGGTGACACTTATTTCATGTTTGTTTCATTTCCTGGACGCCAAGGTGGAAGGGGCACTCAGATTCTGAAAGCACAACATCCAGAGGGACCCTTTGTGGTTGCGGGTGAAGGCGCGAACACGCCGCCCGAGCAACGGGCTTTGGATGGCACACCGTGGGTCGATGTTGGCGGTACGAATTGGATGATTTATTGCCATGAGTGGTGTCAGATAGGGGAGGGCACCGTACGTGCGGTCAGGATGGCGAAGGACTGGACAACCCGGCAGGGCGAATCGATCCTACTTTTCAAAGCCTCGGAGGCACCTTGGGTCCGTGAGTATAGTAAAAACAAGTATGTCACTGACGGTCCATGCTTGTATCGCATGAAGGACGGGAAACTGCTCATACTCTGGTCTAGCTTCCGCAAAGGAGGCGACTATGCGTTGGGTCTGGCAGAGGCTGAGAGCGGGAGAATCGAGGGGCCCTGGCGTCAATCTGGCGAGCCACTGTTCCCTGATAATGGAGGACATGGCATGTTCTTTCGGGATTTTTCGGGAAACCTCTGTTTGGTGTCACATCAGCCGAACCAATCCCCGAACGAACGTGTGAAATTTCGTAAATTAAAAGAAGTTGATGGACGTTTAATAATGGAGAAGTGAGTACTAAAATCACTTCGGAAGGAAAATTGTCATGATGAAAAAAATGTGGCTGGTACTGATGTCAATGGGTATGACGTTGTCGGTGTATTCCGATGTTACGTTACACGGATTATTTACGGATCACATGGTTCTCCAGCGAGAGATACCGGTGGCGATCTACGGCAAGGCTGACCCGAGCGAGAAAGTTATTGTCGCTTTCGCTGGTCAGGAAAAAACCGCGATCACCGACAAGGCCGGCAACTGGAGCGTCAAACTGGACGCACTGAAGGCATCGACGAACTCCGCCACTCTGAGTATTGCCGGCAAGAACAAGGTGACGCTCAAAGATGTGGTCGTTGGCGACGTCTGGGTTTGCAGCGGTCAGTCCAATATGGAATTGCTCCTAGGAAGCTGCGGCAGCTCAGCGGATGCCAAGAAGGCTGACTACCCGCTGATCCGGCAGTTCGATGTGCCAAGCAATTATGCCGGCTTTCAGCAGACTGAGGTTAAGGGCAGCTGGGTGTCGTGCACTCTCCAGACGGCGGGAAACTTCACAGCAGTTGGTTATTATTTCGGTCGCAAAATACACCGCGAAACCGGTATTCCCATCGGTCTGATCAGGAGCGTAGCGAGCGGGAGGTCGATCGAGCCTTTCTGCTCCGCCGACGGGTTGGCTGCGATTCCCGAACTTTCGAAAAACAAGGCCAGACTCGATGTTTCAGGGGGGTGTGCAATTGGGCCCTGCGACTGGCATTGTATGTATAATGGCATGATTCATCCTCTGGTGACCTTCGGGATCAAAGGTGTGCTCTTCTATCAGGGCGAAACCAACGGCAGTGAAGAAGACGGGTATTATCACAAAATGCGCGCTCTCATCAACGGTTGGCGCAAGGCCTGGAGCCAGGGCGATTTCCCTTTCCACTTTGTCCAGCTTCCCAATTACAGCAATCCGGACAACAAACCGGAAGGCGGTGATGGTTGGGCCAAGACCCGTATGGGCCAGTTTAAGGCGCTTTCCATCACGAATACCGGCATGGCTGTAACAATCGAATTAGCAAACGTCGGCAACCCTGGCGATGTCCATCCGCAGAACAAGCGAGACGTGGGCGAACGTCTGGCGCTCTGGGCGCTCGCGAAAAATTACGGCAAGAATGATCTCGTGTATAGCGGCCCGCTTTACAGGGCCATGAATATTGAAGACAATAAGATAAGGATTGCTTTTGACAACATCGGTTCTGGCTTGACCGTGGCAACCAAGAAAGGCTATAACCCCATGGTCAAGGACCCGCAGGGTAAACTGCAGAGATTCGCGATTGCAGGGGATAACAAAAAGTGGTTCTGGGCGGATGCCGTAATAGATGGGAAAACCATCGTAGTTTCAAGTCCTGAAGTTCTTCGACCCGTCGCGGTACGTTATGCGTACTCCGTTAATCCAGACGGCTGCAACCTGTACAATAATGAAGGATTACCGGCATCTCCGTTCCGGACAGACGCATGGTAAGGTGTTGCGAAAACTAAAAGAAGAGAGAACAAATGCAAAAAAATATCTTCAAATGTGTGATGCTGGCGTTGTTTTTTAGCACGACGATTCAAGCTCTGGAGTACACAGACGTCTCTACCAAGCCGCCGACGTTGGCGCCACAGCCTTTCAATGAGGGCTGGCAGTTTGCCCTCAACACGGCCACTGCGACAGTATCCACGGTATGGCAGCCTGCCACGCTTCCGCATACCGCGCAACTCGCCCCGCTCCTGATGGGCGACAAGATGTGGATGGGCGAGTGTCTCTATCGAAAGGTGATCACGGCGGATCCGGCATGGAAAGGAAAACGAGTTTGCCTCGCTATTGAGGGTGCCATGCATACTGCTGATATTTCACTCAATGGTAAAGTGATTGCAACTCATGCGGGGGGGTATTTGCCATTCCAGGTCGATTTGTCCGAGGTGTTGAATCAGGGGGCGACCAATGAGTTGTTGATCAAACTCGACAATCGAGAGAATACCGATCTTCCACCTGGCAAGCCTTTTCGGAAGTTGGATTTCTCGTGGTATCATGGCCTCTATCGGAATGTGGAGCTGCGGGTTACCGACAAACTTCATATCACCGATCCGGTAGCCGCCAACCTTGCTGCGTCTGGCGGCATCTTTGTCACTTATCCTAAGGTTTCTGCAGAAGAGGCGACCGTTAACGTCCGAGTTCATGTTAAAAATAACAGAAGCACGTCAGCCAAATTTTTAGTACGTTGTTCGCTCTCTGGTGTTTCCGCTCAATCTGTGCCAGCCACACTGGCATCGGGGAAGTCCACCAACCCCACGCTCACGCTGACGATTCCCTCTCCGAAACTCTGGTCTCCGACAGCTCCGTATCTACACCCGCTGGCGACGGAGATTCTTAACGTTGACGGCACTGTCGTTGACAGCCAGTGCATCAAGGTGGGCATCCGGTCAGTAACCTGTACCGCAGGACGCTTCACCATCAACGGACAGAAGATCTATCTGCGTGGAACCAATCGGCATCAGGAGTATCCCTATATTGGGTATGCCGTACCAGACAGCGCCCAATGGCGTGATGCAGCCCTGATCAAGCAGGCGGGATTTGATCTGGTCCGCCTTTCGCACTATCCGAATTCACCATCGTTTCTCGATGCCTGTGACTATTACGGCATCGTAGTGATGGAACCGATTCCCGGGTGGCAGTTCTACAAGGACGGGATTTTTGCCGAGCGCAGCCTGCAAAATGCCCGTGATATGATTCGCCGTGATCGCAATCATCCGTCCTGCATCTTCTGGGAGACCTCCCTGAACGAGACGGGGCAGCCAGATGCATTTTTGAAACAGCTTCACGAGATTGTCGGACAAGAATACCCTGGCGCTTTGTCCGTCAGCCATAGCGACAAATACCACGACGTCTTCATCCCTGCCCGGCAGCATACGGAAGGCCCGAAATTTTGGGATGACTGGAAGCAGGGCGATAAGCCAATCTTCACTGCTGAGTATGGAGACTGGGAGTACTACGCCGACAGGGCTGCCAATTTCAACCAGACTGGCGTGAAGGAACTCAAGCGCGAGGAAGTCAATAGCCGACAGCGTCGTGCGGACGGCGAAAAGCGCATGTTGCAACAGGCCCTTAATTTCCAAGAGGGCCACAATCAAAACCACGTCTGCACCTCGATGATTGGCGATGCGAATTGGTTGTTCAATGATTACAGTAGCGGAGCTAAACCGCATTATTGCACCAGTGGCGTTGTTGATTTTTTCCGTTTACCCAAATTTGTCTATCACTTCTACACAAGCCAACGTAACGCTCAGGGCGAGTTTATGGCCAAGCCCATGGTCTTCATCGCCTCCTATTGGACAGCGCAGTCCACGCTCGCAGTTCGGGTTTTCTCCAATTGCGAAGAGGTGGAGCTGCGTCTGAACGGTGCGGTTATTGCCCGGCAGAAACCCGACCAGAATATTTTTTCCAAAAACCTTTCGCATCCGCCCTTCACCTTTGTTGTTCCCGCCTTCATTCCTGGCGAGCTCACAGCCACAGGTTTCATCGATGGAACGTCTGCTACCGTGCAGTCCGTGCGCACCCCTGAAAAACCCGCCAAGATACGCTTGGTTACGAGGCTCGCGGGTGTCCCTGTTTCTAAAAACGCGAAAGATGCGTTCTTTGTCTACGCGGAAATTCTCGATTCCAACAACACCTTGGTTCCCGATGCCAGCCTGCCGCTCACGTTCGTGGCCACTGGTGCGGAGATGGCTTCACCCGAGACGGTCACCGCCGAAGCGGGCATCGCCTCGGCGCTGCTCCTCACTCCCGGCAGCGGTAGCCCCGTCCGCGTGTCCGCCAGCGCCACTGGACTCGAGTCTGCATCGCTTACTGTTAAGTAAAGTAAAGAATGTGTTAAAATCGGCGAAGAAGTCGACAGCCGTTAAATGATGAGGATCTGTTACATGAAGAGACTACTTGTGATCGCAGCGTGTATGATGACGTGGGCGACCATTCCGTCTGCGGCTAAGGCTGGCGGTGCATTGGACTTTACGCTGTGTAGCGGCGACCGAGTGGTTTTTTTAGGCGACAGCATTACCGAACAGCGCCTGTACACGACATACCTCGAGGCCTACTGGCTCACGCGCTATCCCACGTATAAGCTGGTCTTTCGCAATGTGGGATGGGGGGGGGACACCTCGTGGCTGCGCAAGCGCTACGTGACGGATGAGAACGTGCTCTTCGCCGCAACACCCGAGGTGCAACAGGCGCTTGTTGAAAAGGCTGTTGCGGCTGGGCTAGGCCGTGACGTGCTGCCGCTGAAACCCACGGTTGTGACGATAAATTTTGGCATGAACGACCACTCCTACCAGCCTTTTCGCCAGGATATCTGCAATGCCTATGTACGCAGCCAAACTCAGCTTGTGAAGACGCTGAAAGCCAGTGGCGCACGTGTCACCCTGATCACACCGCAGCCTCTTGAAGAACGACGGCCGGATCCGAACCAGGACGCGCGGAATCTTTCGCTCAGGAAGTTCGCCGATGCGCTCAAGAACGTCTCAGTAGCAGAGGGAGTCACCTTCGCGGATCAGTTCGATCCTTACATGGCGCTGATGCTCAAGGCGCGTGCGGGGAACCCCCATATTTCCATCGGCGGCGGGGACGTTATCCATCCCGGGCCGGCGGGTCAATTGATTATGGCGTGGTCCATCCTCAAGGGGCTGGGCATGCCGTCGTTGGTTTCGCAGGTCGCGCTGGACGTGACGCGGCCGCAAGAAAAAGTGGGTGTAACGGCGCAGAACGCGAAAGTCTCAAACATCACATGGGCCAAGGGTGTGCTCAGCTTTGAACGCCTGGACGGTGCGTTGCCCATGCCGGTTGATGAACGCGCCGAACCGGGATTGGCGCACATCCCGCTTCTCGCCGAGCTGAACCGTTATGAACTGGTAGTCACGGGGCTGAAGGCGGAATACTATGATGTGCAGATCGACGGCGAAAGCGTCTGCGTTGTGACGCGAGAGGAGCTGTCCAAGGGCTGGAACATGGCTATGACGCCGGGTCCTGTGTTGCGTCAGTCTCAGGAACTCCTCCAGGCCGTGTTCAGGAAGAACGACCTTTATTTCAAGCGCTGGCGCAACTGCCAATTGAACCCCAACAACCAGGGGCCGATTCCGGAGCTGGACAAGCAGATCGCCGAGTGCGAGGCGAAGATCGAGGTGGCGCGTCAGCCGAAGATACACCGCGTGGTACTGACGCCGACAACACGGGTGATCGTGACTGAAGTACCTCTGTCGGTGCTGAAAGGTAAAGACGCTCCCGCCGGCGCGGTCTGGCTCGACTCGCAGGACTTGAGCCTCGTGAAGCTGGGCTACGGCACCGTGGGCAAGGGAAAGTCGATCGGTGGCAAGAAACCCCTTTCCATTGCCAAGCAGATCTTTGAGCATGGGATCGGAACGCATGCGGCCAGCGTGGTTGAGGTTGAACTTGGGGGGGAGGCGACTCGGTTTGTCTCGGCGGTCGGTGTAGATGATATGGCGGGCCCCCCTGGGGTCAGTTCCGTGATTTTTCAGGTTTGGGTGGACAATGTGAGGAAAGCCACTTCAGGACTGATGCGCTGCGGGGATGAACCCAAGTTACTGTCCGTCGACCTGAGAGGCGCCAAGCGCATGAGACTTGTCGTCACGGACGGTGGCGACGGCGCTGCCTGTGATCTCGCCGACTGGGGTGGAGCTGCCGTGTTTGCCACGGGGAATGCGGTAAAGATCGTCCCAGTGTCTGCCGATGTGGTTTCGAACGGAGTGTTCACGGACTCTATCGTTCTTTCGCGTGCCTTGCCACTGGTAGCCTATCGTTAAAAAGCAAAAGAAAGAAAAAAAGATGTATAACAGATTGTGCAGATATGCGATGCTGGCGTTGTTTTCCTGCGCTACGGTGCAGGCCATGGATTACACAGCCGTCTTTACTGAGCCGCCGAAGAACATTCCTACTTACTACATGCCTGACGGGCCTCTGCTGGGGAATGGCGATCTAGGTATTGCGTTGGCTGGGGCACCGGAGGAACAGCGCTTCTTTATCGGCAAGAACGACTGGTGGGGGTACGGTGACGGCTCGCGTGCGATGCCGGTTGGTGGGCTAACCCTCGCGATCGCGGAGCTGAAGGGCGCAAGTTATCGGCAGGAGCAGGATCTGGCGCTAGCAGAGGTGCGTGGCTCCTTCACGAACGACGAGGTCGCGGTGCAGACGCGCTCGTTCGTCGACACCCACTCCAATTTACTGGTGACGGAATTGAAGTGTGCTGGGACAAAGCCGGTGACGGTCGTGCTTTCACAGAAAAATGGTTTGAACGAGCCTTGGGGAACCCGCCATACAACTCTTCCCGAAGGTGTCCTGTGTTATACGCGCAAGAGTCAGGACGCGGCTCCAGAGAATAGAATGGACATCGCAGTGGTGAGCCGTATCATCGGCGGCGCACCGGTTCTTGACAGCGCCGGTGGCACGCTGAAGCTGACCCTCAAGGCGGGCGAGGCGGTAACGCTCGTGACGTGCGTGCTCTCCAAACTAGATGCGCCTGATTTTCTTGAAACGGCAAAGAAGACGGTATTGTCGCTGGAAGCAAAAGACATTTCACCGATGACGGGCAAGCACAGGGACTGGTGGAAGAGCTTTTGGGCGAAATCGTTCATTGAGATCCCTGACAAGGAAATTGAGAAGCGCTGGTACGCGGCCTTGTACGTGATGGGCTCGTGTAGCAAGGCTGGTAAAGTGGCGCCTGGTCTCTGGGGGTGCTGGGTCACACTCTTCGCGCAATGGCAGGGCGACTATCACCTGAACTATAATTTTCAGGCACCGTATTATATCACCTATGCCAGTAACCACGCTGATTTGTCGCTACCGTTTTATCAGGCGATCCTTGAGGCGCTGCCCCGTGCCAAAGAGCTGGCCAAGAAACGTGGATGGAAAGGTGTATATTTTCCCGTGTGCATTGGACCCAGGGGCATTTTCCCCGAGGGCGAAAAGGATCATGGGCAGCGTTCGAATGCCGCATATGTGGCCCTAAATTTTATCTGGCAGTATCAGTACACGCAGGACAAGGAGTTCCTAAAATCAACAGCGTATCCGTATCTGTTGGAAGTGGCGGCATTCTGGGAAGACTACCTCAAGCTGGAAGCGGGTCGGTATGTAATCCATGGCGACGCAATTCATGAAGGTACAGGCGAGGATCTGAATCCCATTCTCTCGTTGGGACTGGTCAGAAACCTCTTTAAAAATCTGATTGTCATGAGCAAGGATCTGGGTGTGGATGACGTACGGCGAGCCAAATGGCAGGACATTCAAGATCGGTTGAGTGCCTACCCACTACAGGAGCGAAACGGTAAGACCGTGTTTCGCTATACGGAGAAAGGGCTTGCTTGGTGGAAGGACAACACGTTGGGTATACAGCACATCTTTCCCTCCGATACCATCGGCTTGGAGAGTGATCCAAAGCTGTTGGAAATTAGCCGCAATACGATTGACGAGATGAGCCGTTGGGCGGATTATAATGGCTTCTCGTCGTGGTATACCGCCTGCGCCAGAGTAAGTTATGACCCTAAAATAATTTTGTCGAAAATGCGTGAGGAGTGCGACAAGCATTCCTTCCCGAACCTCCTGCTGTTCTACGGAGGCGGCGGGGTTGAGAGCTGCGGTGGTTTTCTGGCGATCAATGAGATGCTGCTGCAGAGCCATGAGGGTGTGTTACGTTTCTTTCCCTGCTGGCCGAAGGATCAGGATGCCCGCTTCGGGACGTTGCGCGCCGTCGGTGCGTTCATTGTCTCGGCGGAGTTGAAGGGTGGTGCGGTGTCGGGTGTGAAAATTGTCAGTGAGAAGGGCAAGCCCTGCATGGTACAGAATCCATGGCCGGGCAAGAAGGTTCGCGTCACGCGCAATGGTAAGGCGAAAGAGACTCTGGGAGGGGAACGTTTCACAGTGGTAACCGACTCGGGCGAAACGATTGGCCTCGCACCGGTCAAGTGAGCAGGAACAGAGGATTATGGGAAAGACTTTTATTTACACTGCAGAGGTGAAGTCATGAGCCTGACACCCCGAGAAAATATGAGGCGCTGCCTCGAGTTCGGGACTCCGGAACGGATTCCGCGGGATCTCTGGACCCTGCCGTGGGCGGAGAAAAGATACCCCGAGGAGCTGGCGGCCCTGCGTGTTGATTATCCCGGAGATATCGTTATTGCGCCCGTTGCCGGGAAATCGTCACCCCTGAAGAAAGGCGACCCCTACATGATCGGCGAGGCGACCGACGACTGGGGATGTGTCTTCACGAATATCCAAGAGGGGGTACACGGAGAGGTTAAGTTTCCGCTCCTGACAGGCGACAATCCTGACCCTAAGACCATCCGTCCGCCGGTGGAGAATATCCCTGTTGATGTGCGTGAGGCACGCGACAGAGTCAACCGGTTCTGCGGGGGGACGGAACAGTTTGTGTTTGCCCAGAGCCTGCCGCGGCCGTGGGAGCGTTACCAGTTTCTGCGTGGCACGGAGAACAGCTTGGCCGATGTGATGACACCGGATGAGGGTATGACGGCTTGCCTTGAGGTGATCCACCGCCATTACCTGCGGGAGTTGGAGTTCTGGGTTACCACGGATGTGGACGCAGTGTTCTTCATGGATGACTGGGGGTCGCAGAACCAACTCTTGATACCGCCACCCGTGTGGCGCGAATGGTTTAAACCGCTCTACAGGGATTATTGCGATCTGGCGCACGCGCATGGCAAGTTCGGCTTTATGCATTCTGACGGGCATATCACAGCGGTCATCCGCGACTTAGTAGAGGTCGGCGTTGATGCCCTGAACGCGCAGCTCTTCGTGATGGACATGGCCGACGTGGCAGAGCAAGTCAAGGGCAAGATTACCTTCTGGGGTGAGATCGACCGTCAGCATGTGTTGACGTCGTCTGATCCGCAGAAAGGGCGTGAGGCGGTGCGCAAGGTAGCAGAGCATTTTTACGATCCGAGGGGTGGCGTCATCGCCCAGCTCGAGTTTGGGCCCGGCGGAGTCCCGGCCACGGTCATGGCTGTATATGACGAATGGGGAAAGGTTGGGGTTTAATTGACATCACGCGAAAGAGTTTTGGCGATTCTGAACGGCCAACAGCCGGATCGTGTGCCCTGGTTGGGCGACCTTGATTACTGGGCCACGGCGCTGGTCGGGCGTGGTCAGAAACCGCAGGGCTTCCAAAAAAGCCCCGAATATATTGACTGGCATATTGAGCTCGGGGTCGGATTCTACCTGCAAGGATATTTTCCCTTCAAGACCCTTGTTGAGAATTGCGAGGTGGAGGAATGGAAAGAAGGTATCCGCCGCTATCGGCGGATCACAACGCCTGCGGGAACCCTGAGGGAGTGCTGGCAGTGGATGCCGGATGACTTTACCGAGGGGTCGGTTGAGCATCTGGTGAAGAGCGTGTCCGACCTGCCTGCCTATCAGCATCTTCATGCCAACACTCGGTATGAGCCTGACTACGATTTTGCCAGGCAACGTGGTGAATTGTTGAGGCAGACCGGTGCAGGCGTGATGCTGGCTTACCTGCCTAAGAGCCCGCTGATGCAGCTGGTGGCGCTGGATGCGGGAATCATGGCAGTCGTTGAAATGATGAGCGACGACGAGGGCTTGTTTGCCGAAACCCTTGGTGTAGTAAAAGCTTCACATGACCGTGCCGCGCGTGTAGCAGTGGAATCGCCAGCCGAGGTGCTCATGATGCCGGAGAACCTTTCCTCGGAAGTGGTGGGGCCTGCTCTGTTTGAACAGTTCATGCGGCCTTATCAAACGGAATGGGCGGCGGCGATCCAAGCGACCGGCAAGTTTTCCTGTATTCATCTCGATGGAACCCTGAAGGGGCTGTTGAAGCAAGAATGTTCAGTCGGTCTGAGTTTTATCGAGGCGATGACCCCTGCGCCGGTGGGTGATCTTGCCGTTGCCGACTGGGCGGGGTTCTGCGGGAATCCCGACACCGTTCTCTGGGGTGGAATCCCCGGCGGTTATTTCACGGCGCTGGTGGACGATGCCGAGTTTGAACGGCATATCAGGCAGGTGCTATCGGTCATGCGCCAGTCGCCCCGGTATGTTCTGGGTGTGGGCGATCAGGTACCCCCAGGCGCACTGGCATCGCGTGTGCGGCGTGTCGGTGAACTGGTGGAGGAATACGGTGCGTATTAAAAAACAATGGGATACAGCATTCGCATCGAAGTCGTTCGAGGTGCTGGTGCTGGAGACGAAACCGACGCCTGCTAAACGATAAGGAGAATAATAAAGATGAACAAGAGATATGCGGTCGAGTGTGACGGTAAGTGGTTTGATGCAGGACGAGGCGTGCGTGGATCTAGCATGCTGTTGGCGACCTTTCTTTTAGCTACGCTTCCTAACACGCTCTATGCCACCTGGTATGGTGAGAATGTCGAAAGTGGTGCTGAAGTCATCATGATGGATGTGTGCTGGCCTTTTTGGCCGGAAAGCACATATTCTGCGATCTGGAATTTTGGAACTAGCCCCACTGGTATAGGTGGCTACGGTGGTTTTGCCAACGGAATACCGTCTGTACCTCCTGACCATAAGCCGAATATGGATCCAGCAGTTCAGGCGGCATTCCATCCCGGCTCAGTGTGGTCATTCTGGGGCAGCAATAAAGAGGGTGAACCCGTACGTGTTGTCGCGTCGTCTGAATACACCTATCCACGACAGTATATCGTAGAAGGCGCCAGCGGTTCGCTGGGCGCGTACAGTTGGCCTTTCATGACAAACGGAGCCTGGTACACGATGATGATGCGGGTGTGGGAGCCTGTCGGAGTGACCAATGCCCAGCATAGCTTTATCGGGCGCTGGATCAAGGACAATGCCAGTGGGCAGTGGCACCTCTACGGAATCATGCGCTTGCCGGTGCCTGCCAAGTCGTTTAACAGCAACAACGGATTTTTAGAGGATATCGGCAACAGTGGACGTTCAGTGCGCTCGTTGCACCGTCGACTGGGATACTTCCTCAAAGAAGGGACGTGGCGTTCGTCGAACAAAACTACCATTCGTGTTGATCCAAAGAACGGGCAGTATGACAATTACTGGGTTGTTGAGGTGAAGCCTGAAGGCGATCACGAGTTTATTGCTATGGAGTTGTCTTGGAACAAGGCGATGGTGCCCTTCCTGTTGAAGGGCACTCCGCTGGAGGCAAACAAGACGCATGAGTTCATAGTTCAACAGCCGGGAAAGCCGAAACTCGATAGCCCGCAGATAGCATCTCTGTCTGCTCAATCCAATGGAAAGCAGGTGTTGGTAGAATGGACTCTCGCTGAAAAGTCTTCCCCTCAGTTTCTGTATCGCATCGAAGTGTTTAATAACGCCTCCTGCGAGGGCGAGCCGGTTGCTGTCCGGCAGGAACGTATGCCGACAGTCCGTATGGTGCTCCTTGATGCTGTTGCTGCTAAACCGACGGTTCGCTTCTCGCTGATTGACGTGTTCGATCAGGTGCTTCAGCCTCAAATTGTCGCCGTCAAGGTCGCAACCCAGCCCTCTCGCGCGGTGATGGGCACAATGGTGCCAGGACTGAGCTACGAACTGCGGAACAAGTTTAAGGAAAAAACCCGGATAGTGCTTGCTGATATTGAAGGAGCAACGTTGAATAAACAGGGCGTCTCGCGTGGGTTTGATACGTCGGTCGGAGCTTCCCTTGGAAAGCGATACGCCTTCCGGTATCAGGGTTTTTTGCGCGCTCCCACAAACGGTATTTATGTCCTGCGTATGCAGGGATGTGACGGATACCGCATATCGGTTGATGGGCGTGATGCGTTGGTCTGGGATGGAAAGCATGGCCCAGCAGAACGCTCGGGATATGTGAATCTTGACACGGGGTATCACCCGCTCACAGTCGATTACTTTGTCGATGATTCTTCGTCGCCGTTCTTCAAGCTTGAGTGGGAAGGGCCGGGCATACCCAGGCAGGAAATCCCTGCTTCATTATTGGTCCGCCAAGACTCTGATAAGATGCCGGTGGCTATGTTAACGACATACGGTGGCACGAATGGGACAGCCACAGTCAAGGTTGATGTGGATGCGAAGGGGCATACGATAACAAAGCTCCAACTGTTCGTCGGAACTATGCAGATGGCTGAAAGTTCCACTGCAGCGCTAACGTATCATGGTCCCATGCTCAATGGCACGAACACGCTCTGGACGCGTGTCACGTATGATACGAACTGCACGATGGATTCACTTCCTGAACACATCGTGATCACGGGGCCGGCTATCCAGGATGGCTGGGTTATGTCTGTGGTTGGCGAGCAGAAGGCGGTGAAAGGGATTTGGCAGACTGCTCCTGATGCGTTTTCTTTCATTGGCGAAGGCGAATATGTGGTGACGCGCCCTATTATAGGAGATTTCACCCTGACCTGTCGGCTCGATTCTTGGTATGGAAGTAATCATGAGCCAGTGAACGGCTGGTCATGGGTCGGGTTAACCGCAAGAGAAAAAGGGACGGAACGGTGGTGGGGTGAGGATTTTGGGATCTGCCAGATGGCACGCGGCGGGTTGCGGACGACTCCGGATTTCAGCGACCAGGGCGCGAGCCGACTCAATAGCTACGAACTGCCCAAGGGGCACCCGTGGATAAGAATAGTGCGCAAGGGACAGGTCTGGATGGCTTGGACATCGGCTGATGGTAAGGCCTGGCAACTTGGCGCTACACACCTTAAACCGATGCGTGCTGGCGTGGACGCGGGTGTTGTTTTTCGTGTTCTGCCACAGGATGCTCAGGCGTATTTCCAGGCCAAGGTGTCCAATGTGAAGCTGGAAGCTGGTGTGGCCAAGGATATGGCCCTTCCCGTCTCTATCACAGCAACTCATACGGACGGGCCGCGCTGGACCGGTGTTGTGATGTCACGATCCGATCCTAGGATCGTTGTTCTACGTTCATCTGAGCAGGGACTGTTCCGGACTGAAGATGACGGCAAGAGTTGGGTAGCCGCCAATGGGGGGTTGAGTGGGGCTGCCAACTCAGTCCGCAGTGTTTCCGTTCATCCGAAAGATCCGCAGATGATGTACCGTGCAGCAGGACGGGTTGATGCCTCAGGCCAATGGGATGGGGGTCTGTGGAAAACCACGGATGCTGGAAAATCATGGCAAAAACTTAATTTTTCAGGCGATTTTGATGGTGTAGGACCGTCAGCGCTGTGCGGTGAGGTTATTGCTATTGATCCTGAAAACCCGGAAATTGTTTATGCTGGGTGTGAGACCCGAGGATTGTTCAAGAGCGAGGATGGCGGTGTCACATGGACGAAAATCGGGATTGAGAATGAGCGCATCACTGCCGTTGCTCTGTGCGGATGGAGTCGGGGCGAAAAGGGCCTTCCTCGCATGCATGTCGTCACGTGTCCTGATGCTTTGATGCCACTTCTGGGGCGTGGCAAGCCAGCCCTGTCGGCCTCCGTCAAAAGTTCGCGTGTTTACGTCAGTCGCACAGGTGGCAAGAGCATGTGGCCGATCTGTGAGTGGAGCGATGTGGGGTACCTGAATGTGGCTTTCGACAAAGGTTCCGTTGATGAGCCCTCCTTTGCCACGACGCATGGATATGCCATGACGCTGGGTGATCGTAAAATGTTCCTGTTTCCTGAAGCCAAGAGCATGGAAAGCCTGAGGCCGTTCACGGCTGTGGCGAGTTCAGGTCGCGGAGATACACGATGTGGACGAGCGCTTCTTCAGGCTCTTGACCCCGTAAAGCCAGGTCGGATTTCCCGTAGCGAAGACTTTGCTTTAAAATGGTACTGGGTTGACATGGCAGGAGATGTGCCTAAAGGAGGCTATATTGCATTCTGCGGTGAATATAGAAAAGGCGATCTTTGGTGGCTGCTGGCCACGGACGGACTCTATCGCTCAGCTGACGGGGGCAAGACAGTGAAGAAAATAATGGACAGTCGACATAACTGAGTGTATGGTGTGACGTAACAGTAAACGACGTGGAGTAGTCCTATTATGTATTTCGCTCTAATCGACTTTCTGATCATCGGCGCTTTTTTTCTGATTGCGGTCGGGGCAGGATTTTTCTTTTCCCGTAAATCGGCGGAGAGTCAGAAAACCTATTTTCTGGGCGCGGAGAACAAGTGGTGGATGCTCGCAGCGTCCGGTGCCTCGACCAATTTCTCCATCAATGGCACGGTCTGGAATCTGGCGATCCTGATGGTACTGGGGATGAAGTCCTTCTATGTCACGTTGGTCTGGTGGATGCCCAGCGCGGTCTTTCTGATGGCGTATTCAGGCATCTGGATCAGACGGTGCGGCTGCATGACAGCGGCTGAATTGAACAAGGTGCGCTTCGGTGATGGCGCGGGTGCCAAATGGGCGAGGACTAGTTTCGCGCTGATGATCAGCCTCTTCAGTGTCGCATCGCTCTGCATGTCATACATCATCATCCACAAATTCTCAATGGTATTCGGTTGCACGTACGAGGCTGCACATGTGCTCTCTCTTGTGGCCGTGACCCTGACCAGCGTCTATGTGCTGTTTGGTGGTTTCAAAGGTGTTATCTTCAGCGAGTTCCTACAGACGGTCGTCCTGTTTTCAGTGGCCTTTATCATCAGCTATGTCTGTTATGTCCAGTATAGCGCCGAAACGCTTCACGCCTTCCTAACGCATGGTGCGGGCGCGACAGCGGTGAACGCAGACTATTGGACGTCGCTGGTTCCCGAGAGCATGCCGCGGATCGGCATGTTCGAGGCGGCCAAGGGCTATGTGGGCTGGAAAGATTTCTCGGGCATGGTACTGGCCGGTTCAATTATCGGAATGATCGGCTGTATCGGCGGCGCGGGCGGTCGTTACGGCGAGCAGCGTTTTTTGGCGACTAAAAATACCCGCGAGGCGGCGCTGATGGCCGCGCTCTGGCAATTTCTCGGCTTCCCCCGTTGGCTGATGACTGCGGGTCTCTGCTTTCTTGGCTATACGCTTTATCAGTCTCAGATCAGCACAGACCCTGAATGCGTGATGCCGCTCTTTCTCAAGTCAGGACTCTTGAAGCCCGGCTTCCTTGGCTTGGTGGTGGCTGGACTCTCCGCCTCCTTCATGACGAGTTTCTGTTCGGAGATCAATGCCTGCGCATCGATCATCGTCCGCGACCTCTATCAGCCCTTGCTTCGGCCGAAGGTGTCTGACGAGGCTAAGGAGTTGATCTGGGCCAGCTATCTGGCCACCTTGTTGCTCGCCTTCATCGCTATCGCGATCGGTTATGGCATGGTCGAGACTCAGAACCGCGGGGGCGGTAGCGCGATGAACGTGATCTGGAGCTGGATGCTGGGGGGGCTCTTGACCTGTTTCGTGGTTCCGCTGGCTTTACGCTGGTATTGGGGACGCATGAACGGCTGGGGGTTTGCCGCCGGCTGTGTGGTCGGAATATTTCCTTCCCTCGCGATGCTGGCGAGCAACTTCGTGCCCGACGGGAATATCTTAAAGAGCATCCCTGTGGACATCTACACCTACGTCACACTGTCAGTCTCTACAATTGCCTGCGTGGTGGTTTCACTTCTGACACCGGCATTAGAACCGGAAGTCAGTGCGGGCTTCTACGCCAAGGTTCGGCCCTTTGGTTTCTGGAAACGTGAAGAGGCTACTGCTCGTGCTCTGAACCTGCCTATGGCATCCAGTATTAGCCTGTTGCTGATCGGTGTGAATATCGTGCTCGGCATGATCGCGTCCTTCTCTCTCTACATGATGCCGGTCTATTTTCTTGGCTACTGGCCGATGAAGGGAGCTCTCTGTGCTGTGATTTTCATGAGTGCCTGTGTCGCCCTTTACTTCACGTGGTACAAGACATTACCCAACGATTGAAATCTTGTGAACATTAAAGAAGTTTTAATTTTACATCACAGTCATCTGGACGTAGGCTACACGCACAGCCAGCCAGTGATCATGGAGCTTCAGCGCGAGTATATTGATCAGGCATTGCGCCTGCTGGCAGAGACGGCGGATTGGCCCGAAGAATCGCGTCCGAAATGGACGTGCGAGGTCACAGCACCCGTACTGAAATGGCTGGAGACCGCCTCGGCTACCGACGTGGAGTCATTTATAATGTTCGTTCGTCAAGGGCGTTTAGCAATCGGGGCGATGCGATACAACATCACTCCGCTGAATTCAGTGGCACAGCTCGCGCGGCAACTTGCGCCGGTGGACGAATTGCGTGAAAGCTTGGGCGTCCGCATCTCAACGGCGATCCAGCACGATGTGAATGGCGTGCCGTGGCCGCTTTCCGATTTGCTCCTGCATAGGGGTGTTGACCTTCTGGTCATGGGCGTTAACACCCACTTGGGAGCGCCGGTCCGGCCGCGGCCGGGCGTGTTCCGCTGGCGCACGCCGTCCGGCCGCGAGTTGCGCGTTATGAACGGCAACCATTACACCATGTTCGACCAGATACTGCTGACGTGGGAACGCTCGCTCGATGCGATGCAAAACGGTCTTTGCAGTTATTTGAACCAACTCGAACGCATTGATTATCCGCATGACTTCCTCTACCTCACAACCACCGCCGCGCCGGAAATGTGGGACAATTCACCGCCCAATCTGTCGGTGGCCAAGCTCATCCGTCAATGGAACGAGGCAGGACGGCAACCACGCATCCGGTATGTGACCACAGAAGACCTGCTTGAACGTATTCGGCTGATCCCTGATGAAAAATTACCGTTGCTTTCGGGCGACTGGACAGACTATTGGAATTTCGGGTGTGCCAGTACGGCTGGGAACGTCGCCCGCTCCCGCGCCGCAAAACGTATGCTAGATACTGCAGACGGGCTCGCCGTCTTGCCGCGCCCCGAAGCCGTACGGCGGGTCGCCGAGCGCGCCAGCGACCTTCTGGACCTGTTTAACGAGCACACCTGGAGTTATTGGGATACGGCGGACGGACTTGATCCTGCGTTGGTCCAGGACCATCTGAAAGCCTCGCTGGCGATAGAAGCGCGGGAATTGGCCGGCTATGTGCTCACGCATGAACTTGAAACACTCGCTGGAAACGCAGCACATTCTGAAACGCCGCCTGATCATGTTCTGCTGGTCAACCCCTCGCCAATCGTACGCACCGAGTACGTTGAGATTCCGAGCGCGTGGCGGAATCCAGGACCGCGCCTACGTTGCGAGCGCTTTAAACCCAGTGCGCTGACCAACGTGGAAACTATTGGGCCGATTGAGATACCAGCTTTTGGAACGAAGAGCCTGCCGCTCGTATTGCTTGCTCCAGTAACCGAAGACACCCGCTTACGGCACGAAGACCGGCGGACACCAGTGACTTTTCGCGCCTTCAACAATGTTCGCATTGAGGTAGCGCGAAAGGGCGATGCCCTGCTTGAGTCGCCGACGCATCGGCTCACCTATAACCCTGAAACCGGACGTATCATCGCCTTATTCGACAAGATATTGTCACGGGAAATACTGCCCGTCGATGGGCCATATGATCTCTTCGATTTTGTCCGCGAACGTCCCGATGCGCTTATTGACGGGCGGCGTGAAGCTTTCTACGATCGAGACCTGGATCGCGAGAAGATTGACCAGTCGTGTTGGAAATCGTGGCGGGCGGTGCGCGAACGTGCCTCTCGCCCAATTTCCTGCCGGGTGGAGCGAGGGGTGGGATCGATCACGCTTATCCGCTGCTTTGAAGCGCCAGGCGTCGAACAGTTTGTACAGCGCATCATCCTGCGTGCGGATTCGCCCGTGATCGGTTTGGAAGCAGAGTTTGAGAAGCTGGCGCAGACTGAGCCGGAGGCCATTTATTTTGTCATCCCACTTGCGCTGCCGTCTGGCTGGCGCGCCCATTTTGATACAGCGGGCAGGGCGGTCGAGTTGGATGCTGAACAGTTGCCGGGAGCCTGTCGTAGTTGGCTCACAGTCGAATCTTATCTTGCCCTGTATACGGAGGGGTGGGGGGCAACCTTATTCTGTCCTGACGCGCCCATGGTGATGGCCGGCGACTTCCATTTCGGGCCGCCGTTGGAAACCGTTCCCCGTCTAGAGAACCCCTTGCTTCTCGCGTGGCCCCTGAATAACTACTGGAATACTAACTTTCCGAGGAGTCAGCCCGGGGCTATCCGCTTACGCTATGGTCTTCTTACGCATGGGACTTTTGATGCGGGAGAGGCCAGCCGACAGGCGATTGCGTTTGCTCGGCCGATTATTGCGCATCCCCAGTGGATATCATAAGAGCATTTTCGTAAGATTTTAGAACTTAACTCCTGGGTTTCGGAAGCGTAGCCCGGCATTGTCATGATACGTGCCGGATTCACTGACAATGGCGCCATCAGGCCCGCCCATCATGAAGTGCCATACTTTTTTATAGGGCAGTTTATAGG